>NZ_JAKUEH010000002.1:0-386039 GCF_022662815.1 Bacillus cereus group sp. BfR-BA-01492 | reverse complement strand
CATCTTTTTAAATTCTGCATTAAATTTCTTGTTTGCCATACGGACACTTCCTCCTTGAAATCCATTGTAAGGACTTAACTAAGTTGTGTCCATATGACTATACTAACTCCAACTTTATTGAATATAATGGGGTTATTAGATGAACCTGATCAGGGAAAAGTTATTATTCAAGGAGACAACAATGCCTATAGGAATAAGAAGATGTTTTTTAGGAATAAGTTAGGATATATATTTCAAAATTATGCTTTGATGGACAATGAAACAGTTGCTTCAAACTTGGAAGTTGCACTAAAATTTCAGAAATTAACAAAGAAAGAAAAAAAAGATTTAATGGAAAATTCACTGAAACAAGTGAATTTATCTTGTTCTTTAAAATCTAAAGTTTATACTTTAAGTGGTGGTGAGCAACAAAGGCTTGCAATAGCTAGAATTTTATTGAAAAAATGTGATATTATTTTGGCTGATGAACCTACTGGTTCTCTTGATAAAGAAAACCGTGATCAGGTAATTAAGTTATTGAAGAAACTTAATAATGAAGGTAAAACAATTATTGTTGTTACTCATGATTTAGATTTACAAGATTTATTTTCTAGAGTAATTGATCTAACATAGATAGACAAATAGTATTAAAAGTATTCAATAGAATTTATAGTTTTTATATGTAAAATGTATCTAAAATAGTATCTTTTTCCTCTTTGTTAATACCGATATATTTAAGTGTGATTTCTAGTGTTTGGGTATATGAATAGACTTCGTCAAAAATAGAAGTAAGGTTAATCATACGTTCTTTCTTTTTTTCCCTCTTTAATCTAAATATGTAAAATTGCATAGAATTAATAAGGATTGTGTATGATATAATCATAATGAAAGCTGCTGGTAATTTTCTTTGTCATAGTTGTTAGGTTTTAACACATAACTTCTAATCGAAAATCATACGTGTAGGCAGAAAAAGACACTCTTTTTAGAGTGTCTTTTTCATATTTTAGTGATATCCTTTGGCAGAGTCTTTATGGATTTTTTCTTTAAAGATACTATAGCTCCAAAGTTGGTATCCAATAACAATTGGTACCATGATTAAAGCGACGAAGAACATAATTTTTAAGTTTAATTCACTTCCAGCTGCTTTATATAGCGTTGTGCTGTATGCGTCATTAATGCGCGATGGTAACATGCGCGGGAACATGCCGATAAAGCCAGTTGCCATAAACGTTGCAATTGTTAAGCAAACCGTTGTAAAGGCAAAACCAATTTTATGTTTGTATACCATAGCAATTGTTACAACGCTTAATAACATAGCAAGAGCTGGGACAATGAATAGTACGGGATATTCCGTGAAGTTTTGGAACAAGTTTGTCCGATTTGCAGTTGCTACATAGAAGATTGCTAGTAAAATTGCAGCTGTCATTGAAAATGGTTTTGCAATTTTATAAGCGCGATCTGATACTTCGCCAGACGTTTTAATCATAACCCAAAGCGATCCAGATACGACGAAGATTGCCGTGAAGAAGAGACCGCCTAAAATACCGTAATGATTTAGTAAACTAAATAACGTTCCTTCATAACCATCCTTACCAATTTGTAATCCGTAGTATAAGTTAGCGAATGTAACACCAAATAAGAACGTGATAAGGAAGCTACCGATGGTAAAAGCCCATTTACAAGCGCTTTGCCAAACTGGTGAATCATCTTTATGCATAAATTCAAGCCCTGCTGCACGAGCGAAAAGAGCAAGTAATACTAAAAATAATGGTGTATATAAATAGCTAAACATATTTGCATAAGTGATTGGAAAGGCAGCAAAAGTTGCTCCCCCGGCTGTAATTAACCAAACTTCATTGCCACCCCAGAAAGGGCCGATTGCTTCTTGCATTTGGTTGCGTTCTTTTCGATCTTTTGTAACGAAAGGGAAGATCATGCCGTTTCCAAGTGCATAGCCATCGAGAATAAAGTAAACAGTCCAAATCACGCCCCATAAACCGAACCAAATCACTGCAAGCATATCATGAGACATGAGCTGCACCTCCCTTAGTAACAGGTTCTTCTAACGCAGCTGGTCCTTTCTTAGCAAATTTCAACATCAAGTATACATCGGCAATTAAAAGTAATGTATAGAATAAAACTAAGCTAAGAAGTGAGAACCAAATTTGTGGTACAGAAATTGGGGAAACAGCTTCGGCTGTCCGCATTAATTTATATACTGTCCACGGTTGACGGCCTGCTTCGGCAACAATCCATCCAGCATTAATTGCAACATATGGAAGTAAGACAGACCACATTGTAATCTTTAAGAATCGTTTTGAGTTTTCTAATTTTCCTTTTCGATTTAAATAGAAACCAAACCAAGTTAATGCCATGAAGAATACGCCAAGTGCAACCATTAAGCGGAAGCTATAGTAAACAAGGTTTACGTTTGGACGATCTTCTTTTGGAATATCTTTCAGGCCAACAATTTCCCCATCAAATGAATTTGTATAGAAGAAGCTTCCAAGTTTCGGGATTGTGAATAATTCAAAGTTCTTTTCATTTTCTACATCAGGAATTTGAACGATAGAGAATCCTTGTCCTTTTCCAGTTTCCCAAACAGCTTCCATTGCCGCACCTTTTGCAGGTTGCATTTTTGCTGCATAAGCACCGGATTGATGGCCAATGAAAGGTGTTGCAGTTGCTGCAAACAAACCTAAAATAAGCCCAAATTTAAATGATTTTTTAAAGAAGTCTACATCGTTTTTACGTAATAAATGATATGCGCTAATTGCCATAACAAAGAAAGAACCAACGATATAACAACCAACAACTGTATGGAAAAACATATGCCATGCATATGGGTTTGTAACGAGAGCCCAGAAATTATCTAATTCAGCACGACCATTGCGTACTACATAACCAACAGGATTTTGCATGAAACCATTTGCTGTGATAATCCAAAGCGCGGAAATATTTGTTCCAAGTGCAACCATCCACATACAAAAAGCACGGAATTTTGGTGATATTTTATCTTTACCAAATAACCAAATTCCCATAAAAGTAGATTCTAAGAAGAAAGCAACAAGTGCTTCAATTGCAAGTGGTGATCCAAATATGTCTCCCATATACTTAGAATACTCAGACCAGTTTGTTCCAAACTGGAACTCCATTGTAATCCCAGTTATAATCCCCATTACGAAATTTATCGTAAATAGCTTACCCCAGAAATTTGCCATTTTACGATATGTTGGATTTAATGTACGTGCATATTGGGTTTCCATACACGCTACTAAAATAACAAGTCCGATTGTCAATGGTACAAATAAGAAATGATAAAAGACTGTAATTGCAAATTGAAAACGACTCAGTAACAAAACGTCGGACATAATAAGATTTCACTCCTTTTTAAACATTATCTACATTTAGTTTATAGTGAAAACATGAGAAAAATAGGGGAGAGTTGTTACAAAGGTGTGTGTATATTTTGAAAGAATTATGTCGATTATCTGAAAAAATCTTATTTTTAATATGAAGAGATATTCTTTTTGTGTTTTTTAGATTTTGGTAAACTAAATATGTAGTTTAAATGAGAGAAAAGAGGGGCTTTTTACTATGAAGTCATTAGAAGAGATTTTGAGATACAATGAAAAATTCGTAGAAGAGAAAAAATATGAGGAGTATGAAGCAGGGAAGTTTCCAAATAAAAAAATGGTCATTATCTCTTGCATGGATACTCGTCTTGTTGAGTTATTACCAAAAGCAATGAATATGCGTAATGGTGATGTGAAAATTATTAAAGTGGCAGGGGCTGTTATTTCTCATCCATTTGGTAGTATTATGCGTAGTATTTTAGTTGCTGTATATGAACTTGGTGCTGACGAAGTATGCGTTATTGGTCACCATGATTGTGGTATGGCAAAAATTCAAGCAAGCAGTACAATTGAAAAAATGAAAGAGCGCGGTGTATCAGAAGAGAGATTGGATACACTTCGTTATTCTGGAATTGATTTAGAAAAATTCTTACAAGGTTTCTTAAGTGTAGAAGAAAGTGTAGAACATAGCGTATCAGTTCTTCGTAATCATCCGTTACTTCCAACAGAAGTACCTGTCCATGGTCTTGTTATTCATCCTGATACGGGGAAATTAGATTTAGTTGTGAATGGCTACGAAGCTTAAAAATTTCATTTGTCATCCTTTTTGTCTGGGACGGGATCGAATCCTCCTGGATGAAAAGGGTGACATTTTAATATACGCTTTAGTGTGAGCCAAAAACCTTTGAGAGCACCGTGTGTTTGAAATGCCTCTAGTCCATAATGAGAGCAAGTCGGATAAAAACGGCATGTAGGTGGTGTCATCGGCGAGATGAATTTTTGATAAAAACGTATAATCCCAATAAAAATCTGTTTCATAACGGTCTCCTTTTCAGCATATTCTTCTAGTATTATAGCACGGACCATACTTAATACTTTACTAATTTGAATTTCCATTATATCATATTGGATATAACGGAATTAAAAATGAAAGCGGGAGAGATGATTTATGCCATCAGTAGAAAGCTTTGAATTAGATCATACGATTGTAAAGGCTCCTTATGTGAGACATTGTGGTGTTCATAAAGTAGGTAGCGACGGTATTGTAAATAAGTTTGATATCCGTTTTTGCCAACCAAATAAACAAGCGATGAAACCAAATGTGATTCATACGTTAGAACATCTATTGGCGTTTAACTTACGTAAATATATCGATCGTTATCCACATTTTGATATTATCGACATTTCACCAATGGGTTGCCAAACAGGATATTATCTTGTTGTAAGTGGTACACCGACAGTTCGTGAAATCATTGATTTATTAGAACTAACATTAAAAGATGCAGTTCAAATAACAGAAATCCCAGCTGCCAATGAAACGCAATGTGGGCAAGCGAAGCTTCATGATTTAGAAGGAGCAAAACGCTTGATGAATTTCTGGTTAAGTCAAGATAAAGATGATCTTGAGAAAGTATTTGGTTAAAATGAAAGGAAGCTGCCTGTGAAAGGCAGCTTCTTTTTTTCGGATATGACGTTCCTCATATCCCTTCTTTTCCTTATTTTATTATGAAACAAATAGTTATTTTACATAATTTTGTAATTGTTGAAAACAATAGAAAATAAAAAGAGAGAAAGAAGGGCGCTATATGGAGAATAGAAAAACATACTATATATCAGTTGGAAATGGGCAAATTTCACAAGTGAAAACAGCGGATACATATAGCTTTGAAATTCGAGCAACGGATGAGGAAATTATCCAGCTCCGAGAATACTTTGATCAAGCGTATCGTGAAGACCTTGGATCATTTGTACGTTCCCATGTCCCGTTCGTTGAGTATCATCACGACTCGAATAATGATCGATATGATGCAGAACTGCAAAAGGCATATAAGATGATTTATGACTTAGGGAGTCATGAAACGAAAGAATTAGTCGCACAAATGGGAATAATCAATGGATTATAGTTGGATAACATTATGCAGGAAAGCGAGAATATGCTACAATTTGTGGTAGGAAAAACTTGTAACCATCAATAGGGGAGTAATGGCATGTACACATTTAAAGATTATTACCACAACACTGTACAATTATCGTTTGAACGTTATCCATTTTCTCCTGAGCCAAAGCATGTTTGGGTTGTATGCCGGTACAGGGATCAATGGTTATTAACGCATCATTTGCGCCGTGGTCTTGAATTTCCAGGTGGAAAAGTAGAAATGGGAGAGACACCGGAAGAAGCGGCAGTTAGGGAAGTTCATGAAGAAACCGGCGGTATTGTTTCTGATTTAACTTACTTAGGGCAATACAAAGTGTCAGGAAAAGACAAAATTATTATTAAAAATATTTATTTCGCAACCATTAGTGCGGTGGAAGAACATACGCATTATGAAGAAACAAAAGGGTCTGTTTTATTAAAAGAAATTCCTGATAACATTAAACATGATAGAAAATTTAGTTTTATTATGCGCGATGATGTATTAGCGCGTACGATGAAACATATAGAAGAACTCGGCTGTTTTATAAAGTAAAGTGGCCGAGTTCTTCTATATGTAACATAAGTTTGAAAAAAATTCATTAAATGTATATTTACACTTACTGAATTTTAGAATGCGATTTTGTAAAGATATTTTTACTTTTAGGAGGGGAGAAAATGGAGCATAGAAAAGAAACTACGGTCTCTATTTCAATGTTTAAATTAAATATTTATGCAATCGTCTTTATAGTTGTAATGATGATGGGGGTTGCTTTTTTGCATATATTTCTTTTTGAAACATCTAAAATTGTAATTACATTACCTAGTATATTTATGCTCATTATCGCTATGGTTGCTCTTGTTTGCATTCATGAAGCGTTGCATTTAATAGGATTTCATTATATTGGTGGTGTTGCGTGGAGTGAATTAAAATGGGGTGTCAACTTTAAATTAGGTGTCGCTTATGCTCATTCTAGAAAGCCAATTTTCGTAAAGCATATGAAAAAAGTATTAATGCTTCCACTCTTACCAACAGGAATTTTGCCAATTGTAGTTGGTGTAGCCATGAATTTTCCAGTCATCTCATTGCTAGGTGTTTTATTAACAGCTGGTTGTATTGGCGATCTTGCATTGTATCGAAAAGTATCAAAATTTCCGGATAATGCTTTCGTGATAGACCATCCGACTAAACCGCAGTTTACAGTATATGAATGAAGAAAAAGGGAGTTTTTGAATGTGCCCCTTCACTTATAAGCATTTTGGATGGTTTTCTTTATCAATTTAAAATGTAGTTGCCTTAGATTTTCCAAATGAAAGTACTTCTCATATATTATCAATCATACGTGATTGCTCAAATTCTCCCCAAAATAAATCCCTCTTCCTTTAAAAATAAGTATCGTATATTTTAGAAAGAATACGTATGATATTTTTGTAGAATCGAATGATGGAGGTTTTTATGGGGAAGTTTTATAGTAAGTTTGTCTGTTTTATTATGGCAATAGGTCTACTGATAGCGGGATGCAGTAAAGAAGTAGAGGTTGCCGAAACGAAAGAAATATGTAATACAGAAGAAGAATGTACGAGAATTGGAGATCGGATGGTTGAGAAAGTATACAAAAATATGGAAAGTCTATCTCAATTAGAAGAGCCAACAGATCATGTAGAGGAAACGAAAGAAATAGAAAAGACAGATGTACAGTTAGAGAGTATGAGGGGAACTGAAAAGAAGCAAGGTGATGATGAAAACTATTTCTTTTTAGCATCTTATTACATAGATGAAGAGGAAATTATCGATCCATACTTTGAAAAACTAGATAAAAAGCGTTTCAATAAAGTATTTGCTGATGATCAGGAAGCAAAGAATGAGATTATGGAACAACATGAAGATAGCGATTATCATAAAACGCTGTGGGAGATATATCGTACATTAATTCCTTCTAAATATCGAAAGAACATTGTAGAGTTTGATATTGTGACAGATGGCTATGAAGGGATTGTTGCTCACGTTGCTCCTAGTATGGAAAATCCAAAAGATTGGGTGCTAAGTTTAGATACACTTGATTCAGGCGTCAATATAGACGAAGTAATGAAAACATTAATACATGAGACAGCTCATGTATTGACACTTAATGATACACAAGTCTCAGTTAATGAAAAGTATATAAAGGCATTTGAAGAAGAGAAAGATATTTCATCCTATCAAAACAAATGCAAAACTCTTTTCTTACAAGAAGGATGTGCGAAGAGAGGTTCGTATATTCATACATTTTATGATTTGTTTTGGAAACCGATTGAGCGAGAATGGAAAGAGAAGCAGATTGAGACAAATGAAGAAGCGCGAATTACATTTTTTGAAGAGAAGCATAATCAATTTGTTTCAGAATACGGAACGACGAATGTCGCTGAAGATATAGCAGATACATTTACAGCATTCATTTTACAAGATTCGAAGAAGGTGAAAGAAGGAACAGAACTGAAGTATCAAAAAATTGCATTCTTCTATCAATTCCCTGAACTTGTGAAAATGAGAGCAGAAGTATTATCTGGACTATATGAAATTTCGAAGCAAGTAAAAGAATCGTAAGTGATCCAAGCAACCAAAATAGTGGTTGCTTTTTTTATGGAGCAAAAGGAATAAAAGGTTTACAGTCGAATAAATATAAAAATGACACAAAATTGACACATTTTAAATATACATACTATAGAGATAATATATATTCTCAAGGAGGGAGTAGAGCGGATGAAAACGGTTCTTGCAATTGCTGGTCTCATTTGGGTAATGTCTCATAGTATTCCGATTTTTGAAGGTGAACAAATTCGTACGGCATTAAATAAACACTTTAGTGAGTATCGTATGATAGATCGACAAGATAACATTGTAAAAGTGCGTGTGAAAGATTGTTTTCATACGGTTACAGTTGAGGGAAATACGGTTGTGAAGGATACAAAAGTATGCGATTCAAAATAAATGATACGTGTAGAAAGAAGCTGATCCCATCGTATAGTTTGGGATCAGCTTCTTTTGCGTTTTCTAATTATTAATTTTTCGAAGCCTTCTACAAAAACATACATTAGGGTAGCAAGAACGCATGTTAATAATACGCTAAGCAGTATGAGTGTAAAGTTAAAGACTTGAAACCCATAGCTAATTAAATATCCTAGCCCTTGTTTTGAAACGAGAAGTTCTCCAAAAATAACTCCAACCCATGATAATCCAACGTTTACTTTTAATGTTGAAATAATAGTTGGGAAAGAAGCAGGTAAAATAACTTGTTGATATGTTTGCCATTTATTTGCACCAAATGTATGCATCACTTTTATATAATTTGCATCGACTTCTTGAAATGCACTATAAATAACAAGAATAGTAATAATGATGGAAATAATAACTCCCATCGCAATAGAAGATGTAATATTTGGACCAAAAATAACGATAATAATTGGACCAAGTGCTACTTTGGGCATTGCATTTAGGACAACAAGGTATGGATCAAGGACACGGGCTACAAGAGGAATCCACCAAAGAATCGTCGCGATAATGGTGCCGAGTACAGTGCCGAGAATAAAACCAACGCCTGTTTCAAGAAGTGTCGTCCAGATGTGGACCCAGAGAGAGCCATCAATCCATTTATTTAGAAATAACTCCCAAATGTTTGAAGGAGAACTGAATAGTAAAGGATCAATCCAATCTTGGTTACTAGCAATTTCCCATAAGACAAAGAAAAGGGTTAAAATACATAGTTGTAAAATGTGAGTAATCCATGTGCGTTTTCGTTCTTTTTTTCGAAATTGTTCATGTAGTTGTTTTATATTATCCAAGACGTTCCAGCTCCTTCCATATATCTTGAAAAAGGGCTGGGAAATCGGGGTGATGTCTTGCTTCGAGTGGTGATAAAGAACGAATGCTTTTTGGGATATGAAAGGTCCTTGCAACTTTGCCAGGCTTTGCTTGAAGTAAATAAATTTTATCGCTCATCGCAATAGCTTCTTCAATATCATGTGTAACGAGAAGGGATGTCTTCTTGTACGTTTGAAGCAAAGAAAAAACAAGTTCTTCTAGTTTTAATTTCGTTTGATAATCAAGTGCGGAAAATGGTTCATCTAGCAAAAGAATTTTCGGATTTGTTGCGAGAGTTCGAACGAGCGCAGCACGTTGGCGCATGCCGCCTGATAGCTCGCTTGGGGACTGTTTTTCGACTCCATCTAATCCAACTTGCTTTAAAAGTTGCAATGTATGCTTTTTTGTCTCCTCTTTATATGTGTTTGTAATATGCAAACCGAGCATAATATTTTCTTCGATCGTTTTCCATGGGAATAAATAATCTTGCTGGAGCATGTAACCCATGGAAGCTGTTGATTTTGTCACAGGTTCTCCTTCTAAAAAGACGAGGCCTTCAGTTGGCTTTAAAAGGCCAGCAATAATGGATAGAAGAGTTGTCTTTCCACAACCACTTGGTCCAAGAATCGAAATAAATTCTCCTTCTTTTACGTGTAAGTTCATACATTCCAGAACAAGCCTTGCATGATCTTTTGCAAAAAAACAGTGAGAAACATTAGATATTTGTAAGAAACTCATTGAATTCGCCTCTATTTCTTAATAACGCTCTCAGCAATATTTGTATTCACAAGCGCTTGATGTGGAACTTCTTTTTGTAATTCGCCAGCTTCTTTCATGATTGCTTGTAGCTGTGCCCATTCTTTCTCATCTAATAAAGGATTCGTTGCATAAGAATGTTGTTTTTTATAGCGCTCAATGACTTTTACAGTAATATCTTTTGAAGTATCTTGAAAAAGAGGAGTAACAACATCGGCTATTTCTTCTGGTGTGTGTGTGTCAACCCATTGCTGTGCTTTATATAAGGCGCGTGTAAACTTTGCAGCTGCGGCTTTATCTTTCTCCAAAAAGCTTTTCTTTGCCATAAATGTTGTATAAGGAACAGTTCTTGATTCTGCTCCAAAAGAAGCGACGATATATCCTTTTCCTTCTTTTTCAAAAATGCTTGCTGTTGGTTCAAAAAGTTGAACAAATTCTCCTGTACCAGATGCAAAAGCATTTGCGATATTTGCAAATTCAATATTTTGAATAAGATTCGTGTCTTTATGCGGATCGATGCCGTTCTTCTTCAAAACATATTCCCCGACCATTTGTGGCATACCGCCTTTACGTTGCCCTAGGAAAGTGACATTTTTTACATCATTCCAATTAAAAGAATCTAACTTTTTACGTGATACTAAAAAAGTCCCATCGGTTTGTGTAAGCTGAGCAAAGTTAATAATCGGATCTTTAGCTCCTTGCTGGTGAACGTAAATGGATGTTTCAGACCCGACAAGTGCAATATCAATTCCGCCAGATAATAAGGCGGTCATCGTTTTATCGCCACCTGCTGTTGTTTGTAAATCAATATCTAGTCCTTCCTCTTTAAAAAAACCTTTTTCTATACCGACATATAACGGTGCATAAAAAAGAGAATGTGTTACTTCGCCAAGTCTAATTTTTTGCGTTTGTTGCTTTGTATGTTCCGTTTTGCTGCAAGCGACAAACGTTATAACAGTAAGGACAAGTATACAGAAAACCGCTAACAATTTTTTCAATAAAAAACACCTCCTAGAAATCACTCTACTGTCATGATATGTAGGTAAGTGCCTAGATGTGAGTAGATATAGGAAGAATTTTTCGTTCGTTCCGTGATGAAAAAGTGAGAGGGGCGAATGTATATAGAGCGTAGAATGAAATGTTAGGGTTTTTCGGCAAAAAACGACAAATCTGTATCTGTATATTTGTTATTCTAAATAATTTCGTTATTTATATATAGGAGGATTTTAATGGAAAAGAAATTATTTTTACTATTATTTATGAGTTTCATTGTAATTATTTTAACTGCATGCCAGAGTGTCCATGGTTCTGAAAAGAAGGAAGCACAAGAAAAGGAGCAGCTAGATGAGAAGAAGATAGAAGGAGATACAAAAGTTATAGAAGAAAAGCGCAAACAAGAAGAGCAACAGCGTATAGAAGAGGAAAAGCGTAAACAAGAAGAGCAACAACAGCAGTCTACACAGGTACGGGGAGGAAAACCGACAAGATCACAAATTTCGATTGGAACTCATGTGGAAATTATATTGGATAAGGACCGTCGTACACGTGTCAGTGGTACTGTGAAAGATATTTTAACTTATACGGAAACGCATCCGTATGGTATTAAAGTGCGTTTACAAGATGGACAAATTGGTCGCGTTCAAAGTATAGGTTGATAAGAGAGAGGTTATCTATTCTTGCGGATAACTTCTGTTTGTTATGGGGACAGCGCATAAAAGTGAATTTGAAAAGATATAGGTATATAATTTAATTCAAAAGGTTGTCCTTTTTATTGGGACAACCTTTTGAATTAAGCGCGTTTTACTTTGAAAAACGGAAGCTTTGTTGCAATATAAATAAGTCCATATGCAAGAATTAAACACATAAGCGGGTTAATGAAAAATCCATAGCGATTAATTGCTAGGAATAAATTTGAGAAGATGATGTAAATAATAGAGCTTGCTACTAACATCATAACGCGCTTATGTTTAAATGAGTTCAGCATGAAGCAGAAACTGCTTAAGAATGTACCGATAATAAAGACTCTATGACAAAGTTGGATAAAATGATGGATGCGATATTGGTCTACAGCAGGGGCTGTTTTAAATAACTCGATTGTTTTTCCGACAGTAAACCAAGAGAACCAATATGTGAAATCCGTCTTAAATCCATTTTTAATGAGTTCTTTCGCATATTCACCCTTATCAGTGAGTCCTTTTGCTTTCATTTCATTTACAACATTTTCATAGCCGATTTTATTGAATGGATCAGCACCTGCAATCAATGGATCAGCGCTTTGTGTTGAAAACAAAATAAATTTATGGAATGCCAAATAGTTGCGAAATACCCAGGCACCAATAATAAAGAATGGTCCAATAAACCACAGTAGTCCAATTCGAATGGAATCTTTGATTCCATATGTGAACAAGACAACAAGAACCGGAATAAGTAACATTGGAGCTGGGTTTGGACGAATCATGAGTAACATAGATACAACGATTCCAAACCAAATATGGAATTTTGTTTTATTGTACTTCCAAGCAAGAATAAATATATATATACTTAAACATAAAAAGAATATGGAAGGAACTTCTGTTAATAATGTACGGAAGTATGTATAGTTACTTGGATAAATTGCGTATAAAATACTTGCAACAATTCCATAAATATTTTTTTCAAATAATTCTTTTCCGATTAAAAATACTAAGAGCACTGTACCAAGATTAAGTAACATATTGATAACAGTTGCTACGTAGTAGTAAGGAAGGTGTGTGACATCAGAAATAATCCTTGCGCCCGCTAATAATAACGGTTGACCAGGTGTGATATATGCATTTTTTCCAGGTACCTCGCTTGGTTCTAAATACACATAACCAAATACACCGTGTTTTAATAACTGTTCGGCTGTTAACGAATAGTTAAATGCATCATTCGCGCCATATGTGACTTTTACTAACTCTCCATCAAGTCCTGGTTGTTTTACTAAACAAAAAATATGCAGAAGGAAAGAAAGCGTTAAAATTACATATACCGCTTTAGGCAAACTTTTAAATTTGGCTAACAAAAATAAGCATCTCCTTTTTTGTTTCTTTCTTTATTTATTTATTTCGTGATAAAGTCCTAATCTCATTAAGCCTATCCAAAACATAATTGCATTATATCATAAAGTAAAAATTACATCAGTGGGGAGTTTACAATAATATCCTATAAAGTAAAACTTGTGGAGGAATTTATCTTACATCCATTATGAGTCCTCATCAATCGAGCTGCTACGGCCTTAAAATAGTGGGATAAAATGAAATACTTTACTTATTTGTGCAAACAAAACGGTGAAATGAAAAATTCTAATGATAATTTTGGGGTATGAGGAAGACTTCATGTGTATAATAGAAGAAAGTGTACGGGCTCATAGCCTGAAATATAATACATTTTATTATGAAGAGAATGGTTCTTACTGATGCGGGGTGAAATCAATTGTAAGAAAAGAGGGAGAACATTGAAGTATGAGTTTTCACTTCAGCAACCGAGAAAGCATACGAATACATTGATTTCTATTATTCATAGCGGAATGTGGGCATTATTATTGGTAACATTCCTATTTATGACTTTAAAATTTTTTGAATTCGATAAAGGAAAGGAATTTTTGAATGAAAAAATTCCTTTCACCATGGTGACGATTAGTCTATGGATTGGGCTATTATATGTCATACGTACAAGAAATAAAGAACGAAATGGAATCATGCAAATGATTCAACTGTATGGATACCTCTTTTTGGTAGCGCATACAATTTGTTTGGCTTTTTTAGCCATACAAAGCAATTTTGATATACTGTATGTATTTAGTTGGATATATTGGCATGTTGGACATTTTGTATTGAGTGTAATGGTTGTTTATGCCCTATATCTTCTTGTATACCACCTGCTTGGAAACCTATTTTTGAGCACTGTTTTGACAAGTTGTTCGTTAATTACGTTTGCGATTGTAAATTACTTGAAAATCTTGTTTAGAGGTGAACCTCTTTATCCTGCTGACTTTACGCAAATTGTCCATTTAAAGTCCGTCATTCCAATGGTATTAGAACCTTTAGAATGGAAATATGTGTTGCTAGGAGTTATCTGTATTGTATTAAGTATTCTATTGCTTTTATATATTCGAAAACATATGGAACCTGTCAAAGTACATGTTAGCATGAGGCTTTTTGGAATCGTTGCTTCTATTTTTATTTTGTATGTGTACAGTAATTATACTGATACATTTATGAGCAAACTGTTTCAAAAGTGGGGCGTAGAATTTATTTTGTGGAATCAAAATGAAAATTATGCAAATAATGGTTTTGTGCTAGGTTTTATAAGTAATTTAGATACAACAGTTATGGAAGAGCCAAAAGGGTATTCCAAAGAGAAAATGGTTCAAATTGCGAATGATCTAAAGAAAAAGTATGGAGAGAATATGGGGGAACAAAACAATAAGGAGAAGCCGAATGTTATATATATTATGAGTGAGGCTTTTTGGGATCCAACGAAATTGATGAATTTATCATTTAGTGAAGATCCAATCCCTCATTTACATCATTATATAGAGAGCTTTCCAGGAGGACAAACAATTTCTCCTACATTTGGAGGAAATACAGCGAATACGGAATTTGAAGCATTGACAAGTTATTCGATGAGCTTTTTGAAGCCTGGATCGATACCGTACCAACAAGCCATTACAAATCAAAATGAAATTCCGTCTATTGTAAGTAGTTTGAAGAAAGAGGGTTATTATGCAACGGCAATTCATAGTTATGGTCGGAATTTCTTTAAACGAGATACAGTATATCATGTGTTAGGATTTGATACATTTTATGCAGAAGATACGATGAAATATACAGACATTGACGGAGATTATATTAGTGACATATCCATGAGCAAAGAGATAATAGAGGAATTAAAGCGTAGGACACAACCTACATTTATTCATGCTGTAACGATGCAAAATCATTTTCCATTTACTCCAGGAAGATTTGGAGAAAATAGAACGGAAATACATGGTTTAACAGAGGATGCGTCTAAAGCGGAATTAGAGACCTATACGGAAGGAATACGACGTTCTGATGAAGCATTGCAATATTTAATAGAAGAACTAGATAAGTTGGGCAAACCAACTATATTAGTCTTCTTTGGAGATCATCTCCCATCATTAGGAACCAATAAATCCCTTTATAAAGAGGCTGGGTATATTGAGAATGAAACATCCGTTAAGGAACGGCTAGCAATGGCTGAAACACCGTTATTACTATATGCCAACTTTAACTTACCAAATGACAATTTAGGACGAGTTAGTCCGGTTTATTTTTCTAATCTTGTGTTTGATTATACGGAGCTGAAGAAACCACCGTTTTATCAATTTTTATCTAAGTTATATGAAGAAATACCAGTTTTAAAGGACGAATTAAAAGTGAATCAAAATGGAACAAATATTAAAACATTAACAAGTAAACAAAAGGAAATGTTAGAACAATATAAATTAATTCAGTATGACTTATTAATAGGCAAACAATATAGTAAAGAAATCATCTTTTAAATGACATGCACAAAAAAGAACTTGTAGCGAGCTACAAGTTCTTTTTTCGTATATTCAGAACGGGGGTATAACTAGACAAGCTAAGTCAATTAGGGAGTATTACTTATACATTTATTATAGATTGAATTGTGAAGAATTTATCGTGTCATTTGTGAGAATTATGTGAATTTTGAATGGAGATTCTTTTTGTTGCCTTTTTATAAATGCAATATAATAAAATTCCCTTTGTAAAAAGGAGTTTTTATTATATGAAAGTAAAATAATTAATTGTAGTATATTACTTGTACTGATACTTAGCAGCTTTAATAAAGACTAAAGCTACTTCGTATGATATATTTCATTTTACATCTATAGGTAATTTTAACCTGTTTGAACTTTTTAATCGTATATTAAGATGAAAGGATGATAGTTATAATGAAAAATCTAGAACAATACAGAGGTTTTGCAGATAAGTTAGAGGATTTTGCAGATAAGTTGAAAATTATGGCACATCCGGATCGTTTAAGAATATTGAATCTATTAATGAAGGGTGATTCAAAAAATGGAAAGCAAATTTATAAAGAGCTTAATATGGCACAATCGACACTATCACAACATTTAACAAAATTAAGAATGCATCAATTAATATATGGAAGAAGAAAAGGAGTAGAAATTTACTACGATATCAATGATAGTTTAGTATGTAAAGTTATAGGAATTTTAAATGAAGACTCTTCTAAGAAAATGGCAGTATAGTGTAAAGATAGTTTTTCGGACAGTAAGACTCCCATCTCAAGAGTATAGGTGGAAGTAGAGCCATTAATCAGAGGGAGATAAAGAAAATTCTTCTCTGATGAAAGTTTCATTTTATAAGAAGTATATACGACTATATATTTGCTTGTTTTATAAATAAATAATGTGTGATTTAAGAGAAGGAGGAATGAAACACGAAATAAATAGGATATTTCGTGTAACAACAATGATAAAAAAGAAGATTTTTAATGTTTTAGCGATGATAGTAGTACTTCAGGGAGGAATGACCGCAACACCTGCATTTGCAGCTTCAGTTTCCCCTGTAAAGCAATTAGGTGAAGTAACATCTTATGATATACAGGCGCTGAAAAGTATAGAGGAACATATGAAAGATGAAGATGGAAAAGGTGAAAAAATAGAAGCAAATGGTGAAATAAAAGGCGATTTTCTTGTATATATTCCGAAAGAAATTCCTATATATTCTTCTTATGATTTAAATACTCCAATTATACATCAAGTATCTCAACAAGTAGTAAAAGCAACTAAGAAAAAAGAAAACTGGTATTATATTGAAACGGATTCTATAAAAGGGTGGGTACAAAATAAAGAGAATGTTCTTGAAGAACGAGAAGTATATTCTTTACCAAAAGATACAAAAAAATTACAAATTACAGAAGTAACATCTGTATATTCAGCACCATTTCATGCATTCAAAGAGAATGATGTTTTACAACCTCAATCCGTTGAGGCGATTACACAAGCTGGAGAATGGTTTCAAATTCAAACATCTAATGGGATAAAGTGGATTCATTCGTCATCTGCGAAATTTGAAGGAACAAAGGCCTCTCTTATTCAATCTACAGTCAATCATAAAGGAGATGCTTCTATTCAATACGCGCCATCCAATTTGAATATGAGTCATATATATGGTGTCAAGTTTACGGAATGGATTGTTCCAAAAGGAAATCCCGACATTCGCCCAGGTTATGCAATGGACCCTCGTTATATTACAATCCACGAAACTGCTAATGAAAGAAACGGTGCGGACGCAAAAAATCATGCTGAATATTTGATGAATCAAGCGATAGGAAGTACAAACCGTAGTGCATCATGGCATTTTACAGTAGATGATAAAGAGATTTACCAACATTTACCTTTAAATGAAAATGGATGGCATGCAGGTGATGGAACAAACGGGACTGGAAATAGACAATCAATTGGAATTGAAATTGCTGTAAACAGAGATGGAAACTATGAGAAAGCAGTAGAAAATGCTCGCAAATTGACAGCTTACTTAATGCACGAATTAAATATTCCGCTAGACAATGTAAAGAAACATCAACATTGGAGTAGAAAAAATTGTCCAGCAAAAATAATTGCACGTGGTACATGGCCAGCCTTTTTAAATGGCGCGAGAAGTTATTATAATCAAAATAAGCCTGCTGTAATTTTGCCAAAAGACGAAGTTCAACAAATAAAAAAAGACGATATCTCTGGAAAATGGTATGAAAAAGAAATTCGTGAACTAGCGAAAAAAGGCATTATGGCGGGAGACGGAAAGGGGTCATATTGGCCAGAGCGTCTTGTGACACGTGCAGAATTTGCAGCTTTAATTACACGTTCCTTACAATTACCAGAGGGGAAATCGAATTTTAAGGATCTTAGTTTAGCACATCCATCATTAGTAGATGGCATAAATCGAGCAGCGGCAGCTGGTATCATTCATGGACGAGGCAATGGTATATTTGTCCCAAACGATACGATTACGCGTGAAGAAGTAGTCATTATGGTAGATCGTGCCTTGCAAAGTAAAGGAATTGTCGGAGCATTAAAAGAAGCTCCATTTATAGACCAAGATACAGCTTATGATAAAAAAGCGCTGCAACGTGTATATGGATTAGGAATTGTTAAAGGGAATGATCAAAATCAATTCTTACCAAAAGGAACAGCAAGTCGTGCAGAAGCAGCGGCATTTTTAAATCGTATGTTACGTGTAATGGATAAAAAGCTAGAAGAAAATACGAAACACAATATTACTGCTAAATCATATGTAGAGTTAGATTTAACATTAGCTTCCAATATTACTGGTAAAGAAATTGATAACTTTATTGCAAAATACCATCCTGATAGCCCATTAGTAGGACATGGACAAGACTTTATTGAGGCGCAAAATAACTATGGTGTGAATGCATTATATTTAGCTGCACATGCTATTTTAGAATCAGGTTATGGAAAATCTGAAATTGCATATCGGAAACACAACTTATTTGGATTACGTGCATATGATTGGGATCCATTTGGAAATGCGAAATATTTACAAAGTTATGGAGAAAGTATTGCTTATAATGCAAATTATGTACGTGCGCGTTACTTAGAAAAAACAGGAATGTATTATAATGGTCCAACGTTAACGGGTATGAATGTTAAGTATGCAACAGATAAAGGATGGGCTCCTAAAATTGCAAATATTATGGAGCGTATTAAGCCTTTCAAGGTAGAAGATTATATGTATGCAAAAAGACTTTCAAAAAATCCAAATACATTAAATATTGATGCGTTACCAGCAACAATTCCATATAAGTCCTTTCCAGCTGGGACAAAAGCTACGGTAAAATCATCAGCACAGTATTATCAAATACCATTTCCGTTCAATGGTAAAATTAGAAGTGAAAATATTACTCCAGAACAAAATAAAGTGGGTAGATTGTCTACTGGAGCGATTGTAAATATTTATCGTGAAGATCCAAATGGATGGATTGAGTTTTCGTTTGATACTAGCAATCAAAAATATTGGACAGAAAAACACAATTTAAATTTATCATATAAATAGTTTAATAGTATTAAAAAAGCAGATTGAACCTTTCAATCTGCTTTTTTAACGACACGCATGAATAGGAAAGTTGTAGGAGACAAAAGAAAAAATGGTATAAAGGCTCGCTTTTTTGCAAAAGAAAGGGAGAATCTATATATAAGAGTGGTTAAATTCTTTTTGACGTCATTCTACATAAAACAAAAAGAAGAAAAGAAGTATAGATTTCCTTTTCTATTCATAGCTAGTCATTATATTTTCCTTTTGTTAAAGGAACTTATTCGCATTGTGTAAACAGTACCTATATAAGAAAATAATAAAGAGCATTTAAATATATGTTGTTGCCGATGGAAATCTCTTATTTAGAAACTACCAATCCAAACTCATCACGTCTAAAAAGAAGAATCTTTTTAGACGTGATGGTGTATGAGTGTAAAATGAGTTTGCTAGTTTTACACTCATACACCGTGATTCTATTGGTAATAACAATACACCTTTTACTTATAAAGTTTAGCCTGTTCTTTTTAGAGAAGATGTTACAATGATAAGCTTCTCTTAAAGAAACGGCTTTTTGTATGGAATCAACAAGATAAAGAGGAGTGGTAGTAAGAATGAAGAAAAATAAAAAAAATTATGTCGCGATGACTTGTAAAACATTGATTGCAATCAACGTTTTATGGGCTCCATTTGTCAGCGGAAACTTTGAGGTAACGAAAGTTGCGGCAGAGTCGGTAGAAAATATAGAAACAACATTAGAAGAGCGAACTTTTCTTTTGAAAGGAAAGGGAAATGTCGATCAACTTGCAAATATGCATAAGCGTGCCTTTGCATTCAGCCCATTTGAGCCAACAGGTTTATGTGCGAAACCAGGTGAAGAAATAGTCATACATGTTGAAGGGAATCAAAATATTGAAGCTTATTTAGGTACGCATTCTTATTATGGTGAGTCTGTCAAACGGGATTTAAAGCCCGGAAAAAATGTGATTAGCTCTTTTAGAGGTGGGCCTTTATATCTTGCAAATCCTAATCCTACAGGAGAGGTAAAAGTAACGGTATTAAAAGGTGGAGTACGTATCCCATACTTTGAATTAGGAAAACATACGAAAGAAGATTGGGACGAAATGTTAGAGAAGTTTCCTGATGCTTATGCTGTGGAATTAAAAGGAGAAAGAACTTTATTCACAGTGACATATAAAGCTGCTAAAAAATATTTAGGAGGAAAAGATCCTTCACCGTTATTGCGTAAGCATGATGAAGCGATTCGAATTCAAGATAAAATATCTGGAGTATCAGAGGAGTATACAGGTGTAGCACAGGCTGATACACACTATGTTCATTTTGTTGAAGACTTTAATAAACACGATGGTTGGATGTATGCAACAAACTATCGAACTGGATATGTTTCCGGTGCTATGAAATATGTCTTAGATTTAGAAGCCTTTGAAAAAGATGGATGGGGACCGTGGCATGAAGCAGGGCATCAAAGGCAACAAACATGGAAATGGTCTGGTTTAACTGAGGTTACTGTAAATATTTATAGTATGGCAGTTCAGAGAGCATTTGGTAATCCTTCTCGCTTAGAAGAGGAAAATAGATATGATGATGTATTTGCGTATTTAGCAAAACCACAATCAGAAAAAAACTATGATGAAATTGATAGTCTTTTTGTGAAGCTAGCGATGTTTTGGCAGTTAGATTTAGCATTTGGTGAGCACTTCTATCCTAAATTGCATCAAATGTATCGCTTATTGTCTGTAGAACAATTAGGAAATGGTTCTGATGAAGAGAAAAAACAATTGTTTATGACAATGGCATCTAAAGTTGCCAATCGTGATTTAACTCCTTTCTTTGAAGTATGGGGATTGATACCATCAGAAGAAACAAAAAATAAGCTGAAGCTTTTACCGAAACTGCAAAAAGAAATATGGAAGGGAAGAGATTTGCGGCCAGTTGTGGAAGAAAGAGTCTCAAAGTACCAGGTTCCAATGGGAGGAATACCAGTTCCAACTACAGTTGATTTAGGAGCTATTGATGATATTGATGTAACAAAGCTTGTCACGAATCTTTCACCTAACGTTTATTTGACTGGAAATAAAAGTATAGATATGAGGCAATTTGACTCAGCATCTGTAACTGCAACTGTCGAAATTGCTGATAAAGAAGGTAATAAGAATGCGGTTATTGTCCCTATGAACGTAACTTATGGGGATAGTATAGTCTTTCAAGGATTGAGTGATTGGAATAGTGCAATTATCAGTATTTCTCATGCTAACCGACAACTGAAAGCTATTACGACAGATGTAACTAAGACGATTCATTACCGTTTTCCAGAAACATACTATTCTTTCAAAGTATATGATAAAGATACGAAACAAGAAAAGCTCACCGTATCGACAATCGGACAAGTGGAAGCGAAAGAATTCGTTAATAAA
Organism: Bacillus cereus group sp. BfR-BA-01492; assembly: GCF_022662815.1. Classification (NCBI taxonomy): domain Bacteria; kingdom Bacillati; phylum Bacillota; class Bacilli; order Caryophanales; family Bacillaceae; genus Bacillus; species Bacillus cereus group sp. BfR-BA-01492. The sequence continues at coordinate 364,461 of NZ_JAKUEH010000002.1, read as the reverse complement.
ATACAAAATGTAAAGTTTAACTATGGAGATATAGTCGAAGTGTTCCATAGTGAGCCTAGCAGATTGCATGTATATCATAACAATGAAAAGGTGCCTCAAGATAAGCAAACAAATAAACAATATATTATTACACCAAAAGGATTTCAAGATCCTCAAGATGTAGATTTAGAACTTATAGATAATATGCAAAAAGAGAAAAAAGACGAGCCCGAAGTTATAGATAATACGCAAAAAGAGAAAAAAGACGAGCCCGAAGTTATAGATAATACACAAAAAGAGAAAAAAGATGATATCTCTGGAAAATGGTATGAACACGAAATTCGTGAGCTTGCGAAAAAAGGCATTATGGCGGGAGACGGAAAAGGTTCGTATTGGCCAGATCGTCTTGTAACACGTGCAGAATTTGCAACATTAATTGCGCGAGCTTTACAATTACCAGAAGGAACATCGAACTTTAAAGATCTTGGATTGGCACATCCATCATTAGTAGATGGCATAAACCGAGCAGCGGCAGCTGGTATCATTCATGGACGAGGCAATGGTATATTTGCTCCAAACGATACGATTACGCGTGAAGAAGTAGTCATGATGATTGACCGTGCCTTGCAAATGAAAGGAATTGTTGGTGTATTTAAAGAGCTTCCATTTATAGACCAAGATGAAGCCTATGATAAAAATGCATTGCTACGTGTATATGTGTTAGGTGTTGTGAAAGGCAATGACAAGAATCAATTCTTACCAAAAGGAACGGCAAGTCGTGCAGAAGCAGCAGCATTTTTAAATCGTATGTTAAGAGTTATAAGCGAAGCAAAATAATCGATTACAGAAAACGGCACCTCTCTGCATGAGAGGGCCGTTTTCTTTTTAAAGAATTGTATTTTCATCTTGATTTCATGATTCAGTTTTGTCAGTTTGTTTTATAGATGATAAATGTAACGATAACGAAAATTATGATAAGCAGTGTCGATAACTAAATATGCACATCCTTATTAGTAAAATATATATCAAGCCAGACCCTGGAGTAACTTAAAAACTATTATAGGCAAGGAGATTGCCACCAGTCTATAAAATGAGCGAGACAACAAAAGTGAGTATAAAGTGCCATGTTTTCATATAAAAAACTTTTCCTGTAACAGAAAGGAACATGATTCATTCTTTAAAAGACAAAAAATCTGATAAATTTGAGGAGCATTTCAAGAAATAAAAATAAACAGAGCGAAGATGTCTAATGAGTAGCTAGAGTATATAGTTTGATCAAGTATTTGTAGCTAGTTTGGAAAAAATCTAAAATTCCTTTAGAATATAACTGAAGGTGATAACGATGGAAAAAGAAATTAAGCGCAAAATCAACTTGTTAAATATTCTTGTGAAAGAAAAAAAGTGGTTCACGCTTTTAGAATTGGAAAAACGGTTAAATTGTTCTAGTAAAACGATACGAAAAGATATAGTAGTGATTAATGATTTATTACCAACAGGTGCAATGATACATTCTAAAAAAGGAAAAGGTGTAAAATTATCTTTACCTCAAGATCAATCAATTTCTGAGGTGATTTCGAAGCTTTTAAAACAGTCGCGAACGTTTTTAGTTCTTCAGCAGTTATTAGAAGAAAGGTCAAGCACAGTTACATCTTTATCAGAAAATTTATATCTGCCTATTTCTTCTACGAATACGGTGTTAAGAAGACTTGCCAGGTATATAAAGAAATTTGGCCTGTTTTTAGAAAAGAAACCATTACAAATTATAGGGAATGAGTTTCAAATTATACTGATGTTTTCTGAACGTTATTTAGAAGCTTTTATAGAAGAAGAATGGCCTTTTCCAGAATATAAAGAAGAAGTGCTATTAAGTTATGTAGACTATATTGAAGAGAAACTAGGAATTCTATTTTATTCTAGCGACCGAAGAAGATTAGTCTTTATTATGGCAATTCTTTTTAAGCGAATGAATCAAGGATATAAAGTACAATTTAGTGAATCGGTTATTAAAACTACACTTGAATCTTTATATTACCAAAAGATATTTGAAGGGAAGCACATTATAAAGAGAGATGGAAACAGGCCTTTACGTATTGAAGAGCAAGTGTTGTTAATTATCATCATTAAATTATTGAGTTATGTAAGTGAAAATGAAACAAATTCTAAAAAAGAAGAATTAATGCTTTATAAAGCAGGGGAAATACAGGCTTACGTGTATGTAAGAGAGTTTATTGATACTTTGGAGCAAGAATTACAAATGGATTTAGCTAGCCATGAAGATTTTGTATATGGAATGATTGAGTATTGTAGAAATACATTTCATATATTAAAATTCCTTCCTAGAATAAAAGCCCCAGAAAAAGATACGTGTAAATATATAAAGAAAAACTATAAAGAAACGTTTGATTTAGTAAAAAAAGCGTATATAAAATGGGGGAAACAATTGAAACTAACAGATATTCCTGATGAAGAAGTTGCAAAAGTAACTATGAGGATCGCAGCAATAGGAAAATTGCCTAATAAAAATAGAAAAAAAGTGTTACTTCTTACAGGAGAAGGGAAAAGCTGGGAAGAATATATGAAAAGCCGTATTAATAAACGGTATAGTGATCAACTAGAGTTTATAGAAGGGAAAAATAAAAGGGTGTTACAAGGAGATATGGAAGGAATAGATGTGGACTTTATTATTACAACTGTACCGTTAAATATAACTGGAAAATCTATTGTGCATGTATCCCCTATTCTGCAAGAGCGAGATTTTTATGAAATAGGAATTTTTGCAAATCAGGAATAATTGATTTTTCAATTGTATTTGAGCATAGAATGGATTGGATAAAAACCTTGCCTTTTTAGTAAAAGAGAGAATGAAGTTAGACGCATAAATTTAAAAAGGCAAGGTTTTTATAAATCATCTCACTGCCCTAAAATAGTCAGATAAACGGATTTAAAATGTATAGCGTTGAGACGTCGGACAGGAGATTATAAGAAGTTACCAATAGAATAATAAAAGGATGTTAAAATATATAAAGATAGGACGGATAAATATGTACGTAACTGTAACAGATACAGCTTATAAAAAAATTGTGGGTACGACTCCAAACGAGACGAAATTTATGAAGTTATTTTATGATAATGAAGGGTGCGGCTGTGTAATGAGTGGAATTATTGATTTAGTAGCTGTATCTGAAAAAGAGGAACGCGATGTAGATGTTGCGTCAAATAAATTAAAATTTATTGCAGATCGTACAAAACTTGTATTTATGGATGATAAATTGATTGTTGATTTGCATGAATCGGGTGAGTATTTTCAATTAAAGAGCCCGAGTCAATTTTATAATCCAAATATGAAACTTCATATTCGAGTGTAATGACTGAAGAGGGAGCAAAGATATGCTCCTTTTTTTTATGAAATTTTTTAGATAATGAAATGTGAATTGGATTGAAAATTCTGTATAATTATTCTTATGGGGGAGATCAGAATGAGGAGATGGGGAATTGAATTATTAATTTTTAGCGTTGTAGTTATATGGGGCATTAATTATACGATTGCGAAATACGGGCTATTAGAATTTACAGCGATTGAATTTACAGCACTTCGGATGATGGCAGCAGCGCCGCTGTTATTACTACTTACGTTTTCTATTGAAAAGTCTCTCTATATAGAGAGAAGAGATATACCGAGGCTCATTATTGTCAGTGTTGTTGGCATTATACTGTATCAAACGTTATTTATGGAAACTGTAAAATACACATCTGCAACAAATGCTTCTTTACTCATTTCTATTTCACCTATTTTTACCACCCTATTTACAATTTCGCTTAAACAAGAGAATTTTTCCATTCGAAAATTAATCGGTTCTATTATAGCTTGTGCAGGTACAGTACTTGTGTTACTAGCGGGCCATTCATTTGCCAACTCGTTCTATGGAAATGGGATTGGGATTATTACTTCAATATGTTGGGGACTTTATCCAGTATTAGCGGGACCGCTTATAAAAAAATATACAGCACTACGTGTAACAGCTTGGTCAGCGGTTGTTGGGGCGATTCCACTTTGTCTACTGAGTGGATGGCATGTCTTTTTATTACCATTTCAAATTGAAAAAGGAATGACATGGTTTGCGCTCTTATATTCTATTTTCTTTGTAACAGTATTTGGTTTGGTGATGTGGTATATAGGAGTTCAAAAAATCGGAGCATCCCATACGATGGTGTATATGTATATTACTCCACTTGTGGCAGTGTTATTTGCAGCATTATGGGCAAAAGAGCATATTTCTATTCAGCAAATCATTGGTGGATGTATTATTTTTCTCGGATTATGGTTTGTGAAATTTGAAAAGAGAGAATCACAGTCAATCGTATCAGAACATATATCAAAATAGGAAAACAGATCAATCGTGATCTGCTTTCCTATTTTTTTATTTTGGGAAGAAATATGAGAAAAAGAATAGCAGTAATAAGAGGAATTAAATTAAGAAACGGTATACGAAATAATGTGATAAGAATGATGCCAGGGAGAAGGACACCGAGAACAGCATAGAAGATACTGTGCTTTTTTGTGTACCAATATAAAGAAAGGCCAATAAGTGCTGGAACAATGAAATGAATAAGAGCCATTAAAAAATAGATCATCAGACGCCCCCTTTATTTATGTGCTTACTACATCATATCCATATGTTTATAGATTGATATCAACTTTTTGGGAAATGGACAGAAAAATGTTTACAAAAACGTCACAAAATCTTTAGGACGAACAGTAGAAATCTTGTATAATGTTATTTTCAAAAAGTATTTAAAAAACATAAATACAGTGTTTATGTTTTTTGTAAATATAACAAATGAAATGTGATGGTATGTAGATAGAAAGGAATAACAGTAAAGGAGCATAGTATGATTCATATGTCATTAAGGGCGTTTAAAATTCAAATGTATTATTTACTAGGTATTATGCTACTAGGATGGGCAATGACTCCATTTTCTGCACATTTTTTAGGTGTGGGGATCGGTCTATTAGTTAGTATGTATTGTGTTTGGATTTTAGGTAGACGCATTGAAAAGCTTGGGGATAGCATCGTAAAAAAAACAAAGGCACCGTCTCTTGGAATGTTTAACCGATTTGCAGCAGCAATACTTGGAGCGATGATTATGTATGAAATCGAACATCATATGGTAATGTGGGCGTTTGCTGTTGGGATTATGGGTGGTTACATCTTAATTGTCATTAACTTAGGGTATTACAGCATGAAAGATGAGTAGAAATAGATGATAAGTATAAAACATTCCTTCTCCAAAAGAAGTGAGACACTCTGTTTCGTTTTTGAAGGTAGGATTTCATATAAAGAAGCTTACGTTTTTTATCGTAAGCTTCTTTTTTATTGTAAGTATGTGTAATCGATAAAGTCGCATTGGGTTTTGTCGGTGAGTACGCGTAGCTTTATTTTGGATTACAACATACTTATTCATATGAGTAAGGGTCATTCTTAAGCAGTTGGACCGCCAAGATTGATAATATCTTTTGAGACATTATCGAATTTCTTGAAGTTTTCTTTAAATTGATTAGCAAGTTCAATTGCTTTTTGTTTATAAGCAGCTTGATCAGCCCATGTTTGTTCAGGCATTAATACTTCATCAGGTACACCTGGTACATGAAGTGGAACATCTAGACCGAAGATGTCATGTTTTACGGTTTCTACTTTATCAAGTTCACCGTTTAATGCAGCTTGAACCATTGCTCGAGTATAAGCTAAATTCATACGCTTTCCAACGCCGTATTCGCCGCCAGTCCAACCAGTATTTACTAAGAATACTTTTGCATCGTGTTTTTCAATTTTTTCACCAAGCATTTCTGCATAGCGTGACGCATCAAGCGGTAAGAATGGTGAACCGAAGCAAGTAGAGAATGTAGCTTGCGGCGATGTAACACCGCGTTCAGTTCCTGCTAGTTTACTAGTGTAACCGCTTAAGAAATGATACATAGCTTGTTCTTTTGATAACTTACTGATTGGTGGTAATACACCAGATGCATCAGCAGTTAAGAAAATAATAGTATTTGGATGTCCTGCAACACTTGGTAGAACGATATTATCAATCGCATCTATTGGATATGCAGCACGTGTATTTTCAGTTAACGCTGTATCGCTATAGTCTGCAACGCGTGTTTTATTGTCAACTATAACATTTTCTAATACGGATCCGAATTTAATAGCATCAAAGATTTGTGGTTCTTTTTCATGAGAAAGATTAATGCATTTTGCGTAGCAACCGCCTTCAATATTGAATACGCCATTATCAGACCATCCATGTTCATCATCACCAATTAATTTTCGATGTGGATCAGCTGATAAAGTTGTTTTACCTGTTCCAGATAAACCGAAGAATAATGCTACGTCTCCTTCTTCACCTACGTTAGCAGAACAATGCATAGAAAGAATATCTTGTTCAGGAAGTAAGAAGTTCATGATCGAGAAAATCGATTTCTTCATTTCTCCAGCATATTCAGTACCACCAATTAGTACAATGCGTTTTTCAAATGAAACAATAATGAATGCTTCAGAGTTTGTGCCATCAACCGCTGGATCTGCTTTAAAGTTTGGTGCAGAAACAATTGTGAATGGTGCATTATGATTTGCTAATTCCTCTTCAGTTGGACGAATAAATAATTGATGAACGAATAAATTGTGCCATGCATATTCGTTTACAACTTGAATTGGTAGGCGATAGTTACGATCAGCGCCAGCGAATCCTTTAAATACAAATAGTTCTTCTTTTTCCTTTAAGTACTCTAATACTTTTGTATATAATTTATTAAAACGATCTTCAGAAATCGGCTGATTTACAGGTCCCCAAGCAATTTTATTTGCAACCGATGGTTCTTTCACGATAAATTTATCTTTAGGAGAACGTCCTGTATATTTTCCTGTTGAAGCAGAAACAGCACCAGTAGAAGTTAGTTTTCCTTCATTTCTCATCAGTACTTTTTCCACTAACTGCGGAACGCTTAGTTGAATCTGTGCATTGCTTCCGTTCAGTAATTCATGTAATCCAATTTGGACATTCACAGTACTCATAGTTTATATACCATCCTTTTCATTTTATGAAATATTTCTCGTAATCCCCATCAAGAGTATAACACAATTATATAAATAATGTATACTATTTATTTATTTTTGTTTGTGTGAATGTATAATTTTTCTATTTATATTTTACCGCGAAAAACTTGCAGGAATAAATGAATATTAATTGACAAATGAATAGCATTTCTTTAGTATAGGTTGGGACGGATACTCTCTTATCCCGAGCTGGCGGAGGGACAGGCCCGATGAAGCCCAGCAACCTCACTTGTACTGGTAAAAACAAGTGAATAGGTGCTAAAACCTGTGCGAGGCGAACGGTCTCGAACGATAAGAGCGAAGGGCAAAAAGCAGTATGCAAGTAGCAAATCAAACCTTTCCTCTATATAATGGGAAAGGTTTTTCTTTATACTTGTGTGGGAGAATAAATGAATGTCGCAATTTGTGGCAAGTTAAGGATGAGTTCCGTACAATATATACAATTACTGTAGGGAGGTTTACCACATGACAAAACAACGTCATCTGTTCACATCTGAGTCTGTAACTGAAGGACATCCAGATAAAATTTGTGACCAAATTTCTGATTCAATTTTAGATGCGATCTTATCAAAAGACGCAAATGCACGTGTAGCTTGTGAAACAACAGTAACAACTGGTTTAGTATTGGTAGCGGGGGAAATTACAACTTCAACGTATGTAGATATTCCAAAAATCGTTCGTGAAACAATTCAAGGCATTGGTTATACTCGTGCAAAATACGGATTCGATGCAGAAACTTGTGCAGTTTTAACATCTATCGATGAGCAATCTGCTGACATCGCTATGGGTGTTGACCAAGCGTTAGAAGCACGTGAAGGTCAAATGACTGATGCTGAGATTGAAGCAATTGGTGCAGGAGACCAAGGTTTAATGTTTGGTTTCGCATGTAATGAAACGAAAGAATTAATGCCACTTCCAATCTCACTTGCTCACAAATTAGCTCGTCGTTTAACGGAAGTTCGTAAAGATGAAACATTAGATTATTTACGTCCAGACGGTAAAACGCAAGTTACAGTTGAGTATGATGAAAATGGTAAACCAGTACGTGTTGACACAATTGTAATTTCTACTCAACATCATCCAGAAATTACATGGGAACAAATCGATCGCGACTTAAAAGAGTATGTAATTAAAGCTGTTGTACCAGCAGAATTAATGGACGAAGAAACAAAATTCTTCATTAACCCAACTGGTCGTTTCGTAATCGGTGGACCACAAGGGGATGCTGGATTAACAGGACGTAAAATTATCGTTGATACTTATGGTGGATATGCTCGCCATGGCGGTGGTGCATTCTCTGGTAAGGATGCAACGAAAGTTGACCGTTCTGCAGCGTATGCAGCACGTTATGTTGCGAAAAATATTGTAGCAGCTGGTCTTGCTGAAAAAGCGGAAGTACAGCTTGCGTATGCAATTGGTGTAGCGAAGCCAGTATCAATTTCAGTTGATACATTTGGAACTGGGAAAGTATCTGAAGAAGTACTAGTAGAATTAGTTCGTAACAACTTCGATCTTCGTCCAGCTGGCATTATTAAAATGTTAGACCTACGTCGCCCAATTTACAAACAAACAGCAGCTTACGGCCACTTTGGACGTACTGATGTAGATCTGCCTTGGGAGCGTACAGACAAAGCAGCTGACTTAAAAGAGCAAGCTGGTCTATAATATAATAAAAAAGGTTTTGCGCTTCCGCGCAAAACCTTTTTTATTTATAGTTAGGCTGTAATAGTGCAAAAAGTTCAATATCATGCCATGCTCCATCTCGAAATATCGCTTCTTTACAAGTCCCTTCATGTTGAAAGCCAAGTTTCTTATAAAGATGTATTGCCTTATCGTTAAACGAAAATACTCGCAAAGAAACGCGATGTAAGTTTAATTCTCGAAAAGCGTAGTTTAATAATAGAGTTAATGCTTCTTGACCATATCCTTGTCCCCAGTAATCTTTCTGCCCAATATCGATAATGCATTCTGCGTTCTGATTATAGGAATCAATCTGAATGAGAGAGGTAATTCCTATTGGAAGGTTGTCATTTTTCAATTCGATGATATAACTTTTGGAATTAGTTGCGTGCATGATTTGTTTGCAAAATGCTTCGGTCTCTTCGAATGAATATGTATCGAGTATAGGGCTGGTTGTTTGCATAACTTCAGGATCGTTACGCCAAAGATGATAAGTCGGAATATCGTCTTCTGATAACTTTCGTAAGCGAATTCGGTTAGATTCAAACAATTTGGAAATACCTCCTATTTCATCTCGTTATTTTGTTTCGTACATACCCCAGCGCAAGCATTGCAATATATTTCTCCATCAAGTTCAATATATTTTTTTATATTTGTCATCCCGCTACTAGGGATAGGCATATGAATCCATGCTTTTTCATAAGATTTGATTTCGTTTTTGCAAGACTTACAAAGTATTGGCTTACTGCGGAACATTTGCAATCATCCTTTCTTTTGACGCGCTTTTCCGGCGCAAAATGCACTGCATAATAAAAAAATCGTGGCAAAACTAATTCCGCCAATCGTTGCATGAGGTACAGCATCTTGTAACGCAAATCCTGCACTTATAGAAGCGGCAAACAAAAGAAGAAATGTTGTTGTAAGTTTTTGATAGAGTTCCATGTATACCCTCCTCATCATGAAAATATGGTTCGATGTATGGGATATGAAAAATAGTAATTGTGATTGAATAAGTCATAGGGGTGATATGTGGTGGAAGAAACAATGAGATTCCTCTTTATGGATTTATATACTAATATTGTAACATATTATTTTGCTTCGTCACTACATAATGACGAAAGTGTGATGAACTTCATATAGGCTAGAGGTTGAATCGAGTATGATAAAATAAAATATAGTTTACTAAAAGGGGAGAATGAGCATGAGTGTAGTAGAACATAAAAAACAAGCGCCAAAAGAAGTGCGTTGTAAAGTCATTACTGTGTCTGATACACGTACAGAAGAAACGGATAAAAGCGGTAAGTTATTACACGAGTTATTAAGCGAAGCAGGTCATTTCGTAACTTCCTATGAAATTGTAAAAGATGATAAAGAAAGTATTAGGCAAGCTGTATTAAGTGGATATCATCAAGAAGATGTCGATGTTATTTTAACAAACGGAGGAACTGGTATTACAAAGCGCGATGTAACGATTGAAGCAGTTTCGGCATTAATAGATAAAGAAATTGTTGGATTTGGTGAGCTATTTCGCACGATTAGTTATTTAGAGGATATCGGGAGTGCAGCAATGCTAAGTAGAGCAATTGGGGGAACAATGGGTAGAAAGGTTGTCTTTGCTATGCCGGGGTCGACTGGAGCTGTGCGTCTTGCGATGAATAAATTGATTTTGCCAGAGCTCGGACATATTATATTTGAGCTAAATCGCCAATGAAGAGCGTAGTAGGGATTGTATTAGCTGGTGGTATGTCTAGACGCTTTGGAGAACCGAAAGCTTTAGTAAGTTGGCAAGGGTATACGTTTATTGAACGGATTGTTCAAGTGATGCAGGATGTAATGCAAGATATAGTTGTCATTAGTCATGCTAGCATAAAAGAACGTGTAGCTCATTTAATAGAAGTTCCTGTTATAGAAGATATTTCTTTCTATAGAGGAGAAGGACCGCTTGCAGGAATTGTATCTGGTATGGAGTATCTTGAAGCAGAATGGTATATGATTTCACCTTGTGACACGCCGAATATTTCTAGCAAATGGATAAAAGAAATAACAGGACAAATTGACGATGAATATGAAGCGATTATTCCGATTGTTGAGGGGAGAAAGCAGCCGTTATTAGGGGCGTATCATAAAAATGTGAAAGAGAAAATTTATAAATTATTAGACGAAGAAAAACGGAGCATGGAGCAACTTTTATTACATTGTAATGTAAAGTATGTGACGGGAGACGAATGGAATATAGAAAAAACATGGTTTGTAAATGTGAATACGAAAGAAGAATATGCTGAATTACTGAAATATAAAAAGAAATAAAGTGCTCAAGAGTTATTGCTCTGAGCACTTTATTTCTTTTTACGCAAGTAACTCGGTGCTATGTTGCTGAATCACCTCTTCGTATTGCATGGATAAACCGTGAAAGATTTCATCCCAACTTTGAGTAAGGGCATACGATCTAGCGGCTATACTCATTTGATTACGCATTTTATCATACTTTAATAATTGATAAATGGATGATAAAAATGATTCCGTTTGTTTCGGTTCACAAAGAAGACCTGTTTTTTTATCTGTAATAATATTTTTCACACCGCCAGCATTTGCGCCAATCACAGGAGTTCCACATGCGAGTGATTCTAATGCGACATTTCCAAATGTTTCTGTTGCTGATGGGAATATCATGAGATCGGAACAGGCATAAGTTTCAGCTAAGTCCTCACCTTGTAAATATCCTGTGAAAGTTACGTGATTACTTGGCGCATTTTTCTGTAATTCTGTAGCGAGAGGACCATCTCCAGTAATCATCCAATGAATATCATTGTTTCGCTCTTTTATTGTTGTTTGCATGAATCGTTGAAGAGTTTCTATATCTTTTTCTCGTGCAATTCGTCCGACATAGGAAAGGATATAGGGAGCGGTAATATTATATTTTCTTCGAAATACGTCTTTATTATAGGATGGATGGAAGAGGGAACAATCAACGCCGCGTCCCCATATATATAAATTTTGAAATTCCTTCTTTTTTAATTGTTGTAATGTTTCAGAAGAAGGGACAAAGTTTTTTTGCATATGGCTATGAAACCATTTCAAATAATTCCATAACATATTGGAGAGAAATTTGATTTTATAATATTGTAAGTAAGCATCAAAATCAGTGTGATAGGAACCGACAAGAGGGATACCTAGCTTTTTTGCGTAATACATCCCGCAAAGTCCCATGTTAAAGGGTGTTGCAACATGAATAATATCAGGCTGAAATGTAAGAAGTTCCCCCTTAATACGCGGGGTAGGGAAAGCAAAGCGACATTCTGGGTATAAAATTGTAAGCGGAATGCTTCTCATTTTGTTCACATTGTCTATAAAATTATCCTCTGCTGTATGTTGTGGTGCAAACACGGAATAGGAAATATTTTGTCGTTTAAAATAATGAGTTAAGCGATCGAGAGTTTTTGCAACCCCATTTACTTGCGGTGTAAATGTATCAGTAAATATGGCAACTCTCATAAAATCTCTCCTTTACAAAAATAATGGAATGAATTGATAAAAAGAGATAAGGCCAGAACATGTGCCAAGGCACATACCTACAAATACATCCGATGGATAATGAAGCCCGAGATAAATACGGGAAACGCCAATACACAGTGCCAATGGTAGTAAAGCAATGAGTAAGTTGAAATCATAGCAAATAAATGGAGTGATAACAGAAAAAATGGCTGTTGTGTGCCCGGATGGAAAAGAATGATCTTTTAAAGGATGCGATGGATATTTTGCATTTTGGATTGTTAAATAAGGTCGTTTACGTGGATACCATCTTTTTAATATTTGTACAGGAATATGACTCATTGTTAAGGAAACAGCTGCTGCACTTTGTAGCGTCCCTTTTGAAAAAATAAGAAGACAAAGGACGAGTGAGATAGAGAAGATTGCACCACCGATGTGCGTAATGGTACGGAAAAAGACATTTAATGTTTTTTGATCGAAATAACGGTTAATTCCTTTGAAAATGTAACACTCTATTTTATATAAGGAGCTGACAGATTTCATCTTCATGGAACATCTCCCTTCTCATTTACATATATATTGAGATGATATCTTCTATTTTAATAAGATTTTGTTGAGGGAATAATAAAATTTTGTAAAGAAAACATTAGCATTTTCATAAAATAAGCTGCCATTGTTATGGCAGCAAGAAGAATTACTTTTGTAATGATTTATAGTACTGTCCTTTTTCAACATATTGCTTACGAATACGTTCCATATCTTTTCGGTCTTCATCTGTTAATTCACGAATGACTTTTGCGGGACGTCCAAATGCAAGTGTATGAGGCGGTATTTTCTTTCCTTGGGAAACTAAGCTTCCAGCACCGATAAAAGCACCTTCACCAATTTCAGCACCGTCTAAAATGATAGAACCCATCCCGATTAAAGCATCTTTTTTTATCATGCAGCTATGTAAAATCACTTGATGCCCAATTGTAACATCATCTTCTAAAATGAGGGGATATTGCGGACTTTGATGCAGTGTACATTGATCTTGTACATTCACTCTATTTCCGATGATGGTTGGAGACACATCACCCCGAATGACAGTGTTAAACCAAATGCTGGATTCTTCGCCGATTGTAACGTCACCTGTAATCGTAACGTAGTCAGCAATAAAAGCACTACTCGCAATTTTCGGATTTTTATCTTTATAAGGATATATCATGTTAAGCCTTCCTTTCCTAGAGACTATTTTTAGTGTATCAAATTATGAAAAAGAGTGAAATGGAGGAGAATTATATGTGGAATTATGAAACGGAATCGGCAAAAGCTGTCATCGTAATTGTGCATGGTGCCATGGAGTACCATGGGCGTTATGAAGCGCTGGCAGAAGAGTGGAATCACATTGGGTATCATGTTGTTATGGGAGATCTTCCTGCCCATGGAACAACGTCAAGAAATAGAGGACATATTAATTCGTTTGATGAATACATAGAAGAGGTCAAAGCGTGGATAAAAGAAGCGAGAAAGTATAGACTACCTATTTTTTTATTGGGACATAGTATGGGGGGACTTATCATCATTCGAATGATGGAAGAAACGAAGCGCGAAGATATAGATGGTATTATATTAAGTTCGCCATGCTTAGGGGTGTTAGCTACTCCAGCGGCACCACTTCGAGCTCTTGCGAAGGTATTAAATATTGCTATGCCGAAATTACAATTTCCAACGAATCTTACAGTGGAAATGTCAACAAGAAATAAAGAAGTTCGAGATGCAATGGAAAATGATTCATTGTTCTTGCGCAAGGTATCCGTTCGTTGGTATAGTGAATTGATAAAATCTACACGAATTGCTCATGAAAAAATAGATGAGTTCCCAGACGTTCCGCTCTTGCTAATGCAGGCGTGTGAGGATAAACTAGTAGATAAAACAAGTGTCCGTAAATGGTTTGATAATTTAAAAATTAGTGATAAGGCATATAAAGAATGGCCGAATTGTTATCACGAGTTATTAAATGAGTATGAGCGAGATGAAGTTTTTAATTATATCAAGTCATTTACTGAAATGCATGTCAATAACATAATAGAAACAAATAAATAATGAAATTGTACATTTAATAGAGGAGATGAAGGACGAAGTGAACGTACCGAGTAATCCCATAACGCTCATGGCGAAAGTATACCGTGATGTGTTTCCGGTAGTACACCATGAGCTGGCAATGTGGAAAGAGCGTGCTTATCATATTCCGAATGACGAACTCCATAGTCAAGCGCTTGCAAGTATTGAACATAAAACGTTTCATTGTGAGGGTGGTAGTATTTTAGCGCTACTTGCAAATGAGCAAAGGGAGGAATGTATTCGATTTATTGTAGCGTATCAAACGATTAGCGACTACTTAGATAATTTATGTGATCGCAGTACATCGCTTGATCCGAAAGATTTTGCTGCACTTCATGAATCAATGTTAATGGCGTTAACACCTGAAAGTGAAAGTGGTGGCAATTATTATCGCTATCGTGATGATCAAGATGACGGTGGATATTTAGATGAACTTGTAGCTACTTGTCAAGAGGTGTTAAGGAAAACGAAACATTACGATAAAATTGCACCTATTCTTCATGAACTTGCATGTTATTATTGTGATTTGCAAATTCATAAGCACGTGAAATTAGAAGAACGAGAGCCTCGTTTACAAACGTGGTTTGAAGCTCATAAAGAAAGTGTTCCACCAATGAGCTGGTTTGAATTTTCAGCATGCGCAGGATCAACTCTTGGGGTTTTTTGTCTCGTGGCGTATGCTTTCCATGACGAATTACTTGATGAGGATATTATAAAGATTAAACAAGGGTATTTTCCTTACGTACAAGGTCTTCATATTTTACTGGATTATTTCATTGATCAAGAAGAAGACCGAATTGGCGGCGATTTGAATTTTTGTAGCTATTATGAAAATGAACAGGTCATATTAGCAAGAATGAAACATTTTGTGCAAGAGGCGGAAAAAAGTATTGGTAACTTGCCGCATGCGAAATTTCATCGATTAATTAGCCGCGGATTATTGGGGATTTATTTGTCGGATCAAAAAGTTTCAGAGCAAAAGAATATGCAGCATATAGCACGGCGCATTGTGAAATATGGCGGTTTCACTTCAAAATTCTTCTATTGGAACGGTAAGATGTACCGAAAGAAAATGGCGCAGTGACGTGAAAAGACCACTCTGTTTAAGAGTGGCTTTTTACTATCTATAAATATCTAGCACATAAGGAGGGGAGCTAGTGAAGACAGAGAGAATGCTTTCGATACTTATTTGTTTGCTACAAAAAGATATCATTTCTGCTGAAGAGTTAGCCAATACATTTGAAGTTAGCAAACGAACGATTTATCGAGATATCGATGCATTATCGGCAATTGGCATTCCAATTATTTCTTATTTAGGAAAGAACGGCGGTTTTACGTTAATTGATAATTATCGATTAGACAAATTTACATTTAGCGAAGAAGAAAAACGTTTTTTACTAGAAGGTTTAACTTTAAAAAGCGAGCTTTTTGATGACGAGCAATTATCCATTTTGCAAAAGAAAATAGAGGTATTGAAAGAAACAAAGAGAGAGTACACGTCAAATATGACAGTTTCTTCCTCTACGTTACACCGAGAAACGATAGAAGAAGAGACAAAACGAAAGGTGAAAAAAATTCTTGTGATGATTGAGAAGGAGCAGAAACTTCAGATTTCATATGTATCACAAACAGGATATCTATCAAAGCGAATCATCCAGCCATTAAAATTAAATTTTATGAATGGCAGTTGGTATTTAGAAGCAGTTTGTGCATTAAGAAAAGCTTTAAGATTATTCAAATTGACTAGAATTAGAAGTATGGACATAATCGATGATGACATTGAGATTGTTTATGATAGAAAGCCTGAATTTATAGGGGAGAGCAAAGAAAAGTTAGAACAAATCATTCTTGTATTTTCTAAAAGTACATTAGGTAAACTATATGATTTCTTTACGGATGAAGAAATTGAAGTACTTGAAGATGGAGATGTACAAGTAACTTTTCAATATGATATCAATAAAAATATATTGCCGTTTTTATTTATGTTTGGTAGAAATGTAAAAATTGTAGAACCGTTATGGCTAAAAAAGAAATATAGAGAAGAAATTGAATATATTTATAAAAGCTGACAGACTGTTGTCATATTTTGTATGATACCCTTTACTTATTAAATGTTGGAGGGATATACATGAATACAACAGTTACTGAAAAGCAGATTTATGGGAAAAAGGTGAGAACAAGTAACCAAAATATGAACAGCATATTTAAGTTATGGGAAGAGTTTCTTCAGCTCGATTTAAAAGGTGACGTATATAGTGTTTATACAAACTATGAAAGTGATTATACAGGTGAGTATGATTTGTATATCGGCACAGAAAAGGAGCTTGCCGCAGAAAATAGAATGATTATTCCAGGTGGGAATTATTACGTTGTTGAAGTAGACAATAGCAATCCGCAAGGTGTGTTTCATGCTTGGGAAAAAATTTGGCAAAGTGATATAAAACGAGCTTACCAAACGGATTTTGAATTTTACTCTAAGGATGGGAGTATTAAAATATTTTTATCGATTGAAGAATAAATGGACAACCGGCTCCTTTAAAAGAGTCGGTTGTTTTATATACCACTTATATAGTTGAAATAAGTTCATTCTCCAATCACTCTTTCTCATTAACCTATTTATGGTAAGGTTAATGAGAAAGAGTGATGACAACTAAATCTGCCGGTCTGATTGTAATGGATTATGTAGTACAGACTATGTTAGGAGTTATTATTATTGGCGATATCGTCTTTTTAGTAAATTAGAAACAGAAGGGAGAGAAAAGTAGCCCATGAGTATTGGAAATATCTTTTCCATTCTCTCGATCATTTTATTTATGTATATATTGTGGGAACATAAAAAAGAAGTAAAGGAAATGTATGAAAAGTTGACGGTTATGCAGTTAATAGGCATGATTCTTTCATATATTGTAGCGACTTTTGTTGCGTTTCTTTTTATATATTATGGTGGGAATTGGATTGTAAATTATATCCCGTTTTCCCCATTGAAAACAGTCGTTTCGATTATAATTATAGTTGCTGTTTTATTTTGCTGTTTGAAGGTGCTAAATCATGTTTTAAAAAAGATATGTGGCGATGCTTTGTAAAATATATTTATACAGAAAAGACGTGTACAGAGACACGTCTTTTCTATTTTGGATATTTAAGATGTAAGTTGTGATTTGTTTCTTATATATTGATGAACAACCGCCTTTGCAAGACATAAAGATGAATCTAAAAAGTAAAGGCTATCAGTTTCGCCGTTTATGACAACATTTAAATCAGTACAGGCAATAATAGCGGCATCTACTGTTCCTGCTAACTCTATAGAAAGAGTGTGCCATAATTCATTTGCTTTATGTAGGTGACCTTCCTTTATGCTTGAAATGATTTGCGTTGTATCTTTTTGCCAACTCTCTTTATATATATATTCTATACCACGGTTTGTAATTTCATTTTGATAAATATGAGATTGAACAGTGGCATCCGTTGCTAAGAGGGTCACTTTATGAATATGACTTGGTAGTTCTTTCAGTGTCTCATCAATCATATTTAAAAGAGGAAGAGAGACTGCATTTTGTATTTCGCTAAAATATAAATGAGCCGTATTACATGGCATGGCAATAAAATCAACACCTATGTTTTCAAGTCTTTGAGCACCAGTGATAATTGCTTGTTTCATTGCTTCATGATCAATCGGTTTATCTATATAAAAAGGTGTCGGGCAAGAGTAAATCATCATATGTGGAAAATCTATATCATATTTTGCTCCATATATTTGTTGACATTGTTCCACTACTGTGTCAATAAATGACCCTGTTGATTTCGGCCCCATTCCTGCTAGTATTCCAATCATTTCTGTATATCCTCCTAATTTCATAATTTAAATTTAGCAATTCTTGTTTTTGCCTACGTGTTCCTTCTTCTTACAAGATAAAGAAATAAAATCATTAAAATAAAGGAGTATGCAAGTGCCCATGTAGTAAGCCATAGTGTATGGATAGCCAAGTTATATTTATAAGAACTCAGCATCATAAAATCGTTAATAGGAGGAAAAATCCATAATAGTTCAGGCCATTCTTTTTTGAGACGAATAGATGCGATGGTAATCAGTAATACAAATGAAAGGCTAAGCCAAGCTGTGCTTGCTTTTTTTATGATGTTTCGTGTAAATAGTGTTGCAATGGAAACGCCGAGTATAGATAAAGAAAAGTGGGCAAGAAATCCTGTGATAAATAAGGAAAGCGTCATTTTTTCTTTAAACATTTGAAAGGCAATAGGATATATAACAGAAATAAGAGAAAGAATACTGCAAATAAGAAGAGCTGTTCCATATTTGCCAAGGTATAAGGTCTGTATATTTTTAGTATGTGAAAGAGTAATTTGTTCTTGAACAGGGTCTTCCGTATGAAACAGTGTAATGGTAATCCACGCTGCAAGTAAGTAGAGCATAAGAGCAGTTTCTAAATACGTGGAAACAATTGGATTTGGTTTGTAAGTATAAACAAAAAGTAAACTTACGATATATATCGCAATTGGAGGTACGTATTTATATGACTTTGTATAATCAAGAATGTTGTAACGAATGAGTGCAATCATAGAAATCTTCCTTTCGTTTTAACGATGTAGGTTGTAATAATGTAATGGATGCATTGTTATGTAATAAATAGTGAAGTATGTCATTTGTGTAAGTTTTTTTGATTTGCAATTGAATAAGATGCAGCTTTACGACATACATAACATGGACGTAGCCAGGTTGTTTCTGTAATTCTGGGATGGAAAATGTATGTGGGACGGTCGCTTCTATATAAATATGTTCTTGTTGAATGATATCAGTGACCAATAGTTTGTCCTCTGCAATTGTATGATTGGCAATTGTCACAATTCGATCGGCAAAGCTTACTAAGAGTTGTTTTTCATGGCAAGTGAAGAGAATCGTGATACCTTGTTCCTTCAATGTAAGCAATATATGTTCCAGTTTTTGCTGAGATTTTGGATCAAGTCCGGAAAGAGGCTCATCTAAAATTAATATATCAACATCGCTAAGGAGCGCTTGCATAATATTTGTTCTTTGCTTCATTCCTTTTGAAAAGTTTCTTATAACGGAATGATTGGCATGTTGTAAATGAAAAATCCCTAACAATGAAGGGATTTTACTTTGTAAATGCTCTTTTGAGAGGCCATGAATACGGCCGAGGTGATATAAATAATCTTCGAGGGTAAAACGAATATCTTCTGGAAACTGTTCAGGTACATATCCAATCTTTATATTCGATTCTTTGTAAATTGTGCCTGCTGTAGGATGAATAAATCCAGCGATGATTTTGAGCAAAGTGCTTTTTCCGGTACCATTGCCACCAACTATAGCAACGGCTTGTCCTTTTGGAATGGATAGATGGATGTTTTCTAATATAAGTTGTTTGTCATATTTCTTTTGAATTTCTTTTAGTTCTAGCAACAAAATAGTGTATCCTCCCTTTTCTATAATACATGTGTATCCATTATATGGTATATGTTGGGGTGATACAATACAAAAAGACGTGCGCATACCACACGTCTTTTTGTTGATTTTTGTCGAGCGATCGATATGTTATGTCGAAACGCCGATATATTTCAATTTGCGCCGATATAAGTAGAGTTACGTTCGATATATCAAAAAAATCGCCGATATATTTAACGTTTCTCAATGGCCACAATAAATGGTGGGTTATTTTGTTGATTGATGAATCCGTAGCGAAGGACATGTGCTTGTTTTTGATCCAAACTTTCAGCAAATTGTAAAACCGCATCACGCTCTATTTTTCCTTCTGGATGTCCGTGATAAATGACAAGAACGATGATTCCTTCCGGTGCCATAATTTCTAACAATTGCTCAATAGCAGCAATTGTCGAGTTCGGCTTTGTAACGATATGCTTGTCGCCACCAGGCAGGTAACCAAGATTGAAAATTGCTCCCGTTACTTTTTCTTTTGCTTCTGCTGGCAAGACGGATAATAGCGTATCGTGGCTATTATGAATGAGAACTGTTCGTTCTTCTAATCCTTTTTCTTTTAGACGAGCCGCCGAATTTTCAATGGCTTCTTTTTGAATATCAAATCCAAATACTTTCCCATTTTCTCCAACAATCTCTGCTAAAAAACAAGTATCATGACCATTACCAAGGGTTGCATCAACAGCATAATCGCCCTCTTTGACAGCTGTTTGCAAAAGTGTGCGCGCAAATGGTAGTACACGTTCTAATTTCATACTTGTTTCACCTCGTTTGCATATTTTCCTTGCCAACTTCCGCGGCGTACAAATTCTGCATCGATGGAATTTAATACTTCCCATTTATTTAAGCTCCACATTGGACCAATCATTAAGTCAGGAGGGCCGTCACCTGTGATGCGATGCACAATCATGTCTGCAGGAATGATTTCAAGTTGGTCAACAACGAGATTGACGTAATCTTTTAAGGAAAGAAATTCTAATTGTCCTTTTTCATATTGCTTCACCATAGGTGTCCCTTTTAGTAAATGAAGCAGATGGATTTTAATCCCTTGTACATCAAGCTTTGCGACTTCGCGTGTAGTTTCCATCATCATATCGTAGTCTTCAAGTGGAAGGCCGTTAATAATGTGAGAACATACGCGAATGCCATGTTTACGAAGTTTATTTACGCCTTCTACATATGTTGGATAATCATGAGCACGGTTAATCAAGTTCGCAGTGCGCTCGTGAACAGTTTGTAAGCCAAGTTCAACCCAAAGATATGTGCGTTTATTTAATTCAGCTAAATATTCTACAACATCGTCAGGTAAGCAGTCTGGGCGAGTTGCGATGGAAAGACCGACTACGTCTTTTTCTGCTAAAAGAGGTTCGAATTTTTCTTTTAATACTTCAACTGGAGCGTGGGTATTTGTATATGCTTGGAAATAGGCGATACATTTTCCATCTTTCCACTTTGTGTGCATTTTTTCCTTCATTTCATAATATTGCGTTACAACATCATCACGGCGATCACCAGCAAAGTCACCAGAACCAGCAGCGCTACAAAACGTACAACCACCGTATGCAACTGTGCCATCACGGTTCGGACAGTCAAAGCCGGCATCTAATGAAACTTTAAAGATTTTTTCACCAAATTCTTTTCGTAAATGATAGTTCCACGTGTGGTAACGTTTGTTGTCATTTGTATATGGAAAAGGGTTTTGAACCTTCATACTTATATTCCTCCTACATTTAAGAGCGTGCAGTAAAAACAAAATCCATTATAACATACTCATAAGGTCGATATGGAAGGGACACACTAAAGGGGAAGTAACGGCAAGGAGGAATTTGTTATGGCAGAGCGTCAATCACTTGAAGCATACATTACACAAGCTGAACAAGCGATGGAATATGCAAAAGAGCAGTTAGATATTGGAAGTAGACAAGAGCATTACAATACAATGGAGTATTCAGATGCGCAGTTAAAGTTAGAACAAGCTTATAATGATTTACAAGTGATGCAGCAATATGCGAATGATGAACAGCGTGAGCAGTTAAATCGTGCACGTATGGCAATTAGACAATTGCAACATCAAATGATTATTACGCCGCACTAATAAGGAGTGAATGAAAGTGGCAAAACGTTCTGATCAAAATAATCCAGAGCAAAAAACACAAAATGGGCATAACGCTGAGTTTTCAAATGAACTTGACCCAGTTGTTCAGGCGAAACAACGTAATCGTAAAAAAGGACAACCTCAAAAATCGAAGCAATCCGAGTAAGTCAGGTCGAAGTATGACCTGGCTTTATTTTGTAATCTTACGTACTGGACGATTACAAATTTAAAGAAATCAACGATGCGACAAACAGCTTCAGAAATGGAGCTGTTTGTCTTGTGGCTTATAAAGCATGATGAAAGTCGCTTTTTTATAGGGAAATATATTATACTTGATAACCGAGAAAAGATTGGGAGGAAACAATAATGATTGCACATATTGGCACAGTAGCGCTCTACGTAGATGATCAACAAAAGGCACTTGAATTTTGGACAGAGAAAGCTGGATTTGAAGTATATCGTAATGACCCAATGGGGCCAAATGCAAGCTGGATTGAAGTAGGACCAAAAGGAACTCGGTCACACTTAGTTATTTATCCAAAAACAATGATGCCAAATGCAAATGAGTTAAAAGCATCAATTGTATTTGTAACAGACAATATGACAGAGACGTATGAGACAATGAAGAAAAACGGTGTGGAGTTTAAACAAGAGCCCAATGAAATGCCTTGGGGAACTTTCGCAATCTTTCAAGATAATGAAGGAAATGAGTTTGTGTTAAAAGGTTAATAGAATGAAAAGCTGAGCTTATGTAAGCTCGGCTTTTTATATGGTGTTCAGGGGAATATATGGTATATCCATTGTGAAAATATTAGCTCGATGAATATGGGATACTACAATCAAAAGCAAAAGAAAGTTTATAAATTTACATAAAGTTAATAAAAAATCCAAACTTTATTTACAGACGAATGTTAGATTGGTTATGTCGAAAACGATATATGGAGGGGCAACAATGACTAATCTTCGTAAGAGAATGATGGGATTTGCATTAGTAGGAATGGTAACATTAGGTTCATTAGGTGTAGGGAACATGATGAAGGATCATCAAGTAAAAGCTAAGGATAAAAAAACAGGGGAGCACCCTACAAATGTAATTATGATGGTAATGGATGGGACAAGCTCTTCAGCTACAACATTAGCTAGATGGTATAAAGGTGCACCTCTTGCATTGGATCAAATCGTATCCGGGGGTGTTCGTACTTATTCGGCAGAATCGGCTATTACTGATTCTGCACCAGCAGCAACTGCTTTGGCGACAGGAAATAAATCAAACTCAAGGTATGTGGGTGTATTACCTTCTACGGTGAATTCACCTGGCCTAGAACCAATCAAAGAAGAAGAGAAGTTTCGTCCAGTTGCTAACGTCTTAGAAGGTGCAAAACGTTCAGGGCGTGCAACAGGAATCGTTGCTACGGCGGAAATTCAGCATGCTACTCCGGCCGGTTTCTCTGCTCATCATGCTAATCGCAATAATTTTGAAGTGCTTGGTGAACAACAGGTTTACCAAAATATGGAGGTTGTATTAGGTGGAGGAAAGGCGGCACTGCAACCTTCGACAAGTAATGGAATCCGAAAAGATAACGAAGATTTAGTAAAAGTGATTCAAGATAAAGGGTACGACTTTGTTGAAACAAAAGATGCGTTATTAAAATCTAAATCAGATAAAATTTGGGGCTCTTTCTCCAATACTGCACTTGCATTTGATATGGATCGTGAAGCAACCAATCCTGAACAGCCAACACTTTCTCAAATGACGGGTAAAGCAATTCAAACATTATCAAAAGATAAAGATGGTTTCTTCTTGTTTGTAGAAGGCAGTAAGCCAGATTGGGCAGCACATGCCAATGACCCAATTGGGATGATTAGTGACATATTAGCATTTGATGCTGCGGTTGCAGAAGCATTAGAGTTTGCGAAAAAAGATGGGAACACTATGGTGATTGCTGTAGCTGATCATGGTAACAGCGGGATTTCCATTGGTAATAGCAATACTACTAAAGGATATGATACCACACCAGTGTCTGCCTACATTGATCCACTGAAAAAGGCAACAATGACACTTGAAGGTGCTACAAATAAACTAAAAGATGATTTATCTAATGTAGAAGAGGTAGCTACGCTTTACGGTTTAGATAACTTAACTGATGATGAAAAAGAAAAGTTAAAAGCTGCACAAAAGAAAGCTGATGTAGGGCCAATTCTTACTAAACTATTGGCTAATCGTGCAAATATCGGTTTTACAACAGGTGGTCATACAGGTGAAGATGTATTTTTATACTCTTACGGTCCACAAAAGCCATACGGTTTAGTCCAAAATACAGATATTGCGAAGACAATGGCTAAAGTAATGGGCTTTAACTTAGAAGAATTAACAAACAAATTATTCTTAGATGCTGAATCAGCCTTTAAACAAATTGGTGCAACTGTAACGATTGATAAAACAGATGTAACAAATCCGGTGCTTGTAGTAAAACGAAATAAAGCGGAGGCTCAATTATTTGTTAATAAAAATATGATTCGTATTGATGGAAAAGATTATGAATTAGGAAGCGTCGTTGTAGAAAGCAACGGAAAATTCTATGTACCTGAAAAAGCAATTCATCTATTCAAAAAGCATTCCCGCTGAAATAAAAAACAATAAAACAGTCCACCACTTAACGAAGTGGTGGACTGTTTTATTGTTACTTTTCTCTCTTTTTTAACTTCTTTTACTTTGGAGAATGTTATCTCGAAAAGACTGGAAATGTGTCTATGCTTATTTCGAGGTTAACGCTCCATACACGTATATATAGGAGAATAAAAAACGGAACAATAACAAAGGATTTTGAGTACATTCGATTGGATATCGAGCAGTTACAGTCTGCTGAAACAGATGAAATGAAACGTATATCATCTTAGTTTGGTAGGCATGGGGACGTCCTTATGTTTTTATATATTACAAAAATGTAAGGTAAATGTAATATTAAGCAATGGCAGATATTCTGGAAAAGAGGCAAAATAGGAAACAGAAAATATGTAGGAGGATGTATATGAGCAAATCAGTTGTAGACGTAAAAAACGTCCAAAAAGTGTACGGTAAAAAAGGTGAAAATCAATCTTATGCTTTAAAAGGTGTATCGTTCTCGATTCAAGAGGGAGAATTTGTTGGGATTATGGGGCCATCTGGTTCTGGGAAAACAACATTACTAAATGTTATTTCAACGTTAGATAAAGCAACAGGTGGTGTTGTTGAAATTGCAGGAACGGATATTACAAAGATGAAGCAAGGAGAGCTATCTGATTTCCGTTCTCAAACATTAGGATTTATCTTTCAAGACTTCAATTTACTGGAGAACTTAACGATTTATGAAAACATTGCTCTTCCGCTATCACTGCAAGGTGTTCCATCGCGTAAGATTGGACCGAAAGTAGAAAAGGTAGCAGAAATGTTAGGAATTTCAGCGATACTTCAAAAATATCCATCTGAAGTATCAGGCGGACAAAAGCAACGTTCAGCAGCAGCACGTGCTCTTGTGCATGAGCCAGCTATTATTTTAGGGGACGAGCCAACTGGAGCGCTTGATTCTAAAAATGCAACAAGCCTTTTAGAAGCCATGAAGAATCTAAATGAAGAACAAGGTGTATCCATTATGATGGTAACGCACGATCCATACAGTGCAAGTTACTGTGAGCGTATTTTATTCATTCAAGATGGTGAGTTATATAAAGAGATTCGTCGAAATGGGACACGTGAAGATTTTTATAAAGAAATATTAGATGTGCTTGCAGATTTAGGCACAAAAAAAGCGTAAGAAAGGAGGCAGCAGGATGTTATTTAAGCTGTCCATGTCAGGATTAAAAAGTAAGCTGAAAGATTATATCGTCTTATTGATTGGTCTTGTCATGTCTATTTCAATTTTTTATATGTTCCAGACGTTAGCGTTGAATAAAGCATTTCTTCAATCTAACTCGGTCATTCAATCTATTACTTTCGTCTTTCAAGCTGGTTCGTTTTTACTAGCAATTATTACGTTCTTTTATATTTTATATGCGAATTCTTTCTTATTATCGCTTCGCCAAAAAGAATTTGGCATGTATATGATGTTAGGAGCAAAGAAACATAAAATTACTTTGCTTATGTTTATGGAAACAATCATTATTGGAGTTGCCTCTCTAGTAATTGGGATTATAGTTGGTGCAGGGCTTGCACAAGGAATCGGTCAATTACTAATGAAACAATTAGAGTTTACTGGAAGTGGCTATCAAGCGTTTTATATGCCATCGATGACTGTTACTTGTATTTTCTTTTTTGTACTATTTGTATTATCAGCAATTATGAACAGTATTAAGTTATCACGCATTTCCGTTTTACAACTTGTTCATGCAGATGCACAAGCAGAGCGCTTTAAAGTGAAAGGAAAACTAACTGGTATTATTGCGTTACTTGCAGTTATTTTATTAGGAATCGGATATGCTTCCATGATTTATATGGATAAGTTAAAGCAAATGGGCATTATTATTGCGCTAATTACAGTAACATCAGGAACTTACATGCTGTTTGGAGCACTTCTTCCGGTTATTATTAAAAAGCTAAAGAGTAACAAAAAACGGAATGAAAAAGGATTGAATGCCTTTACATTTGCACAATTAAATTTCCGTATTAATAGTTTAACAAGAGTACTTGCAACAGTAGCGATGTTAATTGCACTTGGTGCAGGAGCCATTTCTGGCGGGATGGCGTTTAAAAATAATGTAATGAAGACAGTGGATCTTTTTGAAGTGTATGATGCGGTAATTCATAATCCAACAGCTGAACAAAAGAAAATTTTAGACGGGATTTCATTTCAAGAGAAGAGCGAATATCGCTATAAAGTAGACGATAAATTTGTTTACTATTTAAACGAAGATTTAGAAAGAAATCGTCCGCTTATAATGGATACATCTAATCGTGAAAATGCGACAAGTTTAAAAGATGTTGCCAAGTTTAAAAAAGTGTCTGAAGAACTTCCAGTTGGAGCAATTTCAGGTAGAAATGAAAAAGATCCTAACGCAAAGGTACTACCAGAAGATTGGAATGAAGTATTCTATAAAATAGAACGTTTCTATGTCCATCCTGATCATACCGTAAAAATTGTTGATAAAAAGATGTATAATGATATACAAGGTACAGAAGGTATTGTATTTCTTGGAAAAACAGATGATTTTATCACATACACAAAAGAATGGAAAAAACTTGACGAATTGCAAGTAGCGAAATATAAAAATGTAAAAGAAGAAGGTTTGCAAAGTAAATATACACTGTATACAGGATTTTACACGATTGCTAGCGGGACAGTATTTATGGGGTTCTTCCTTGGAATTGCTTTCTTAGCAATGATGGCAAGTTGCTTAATGTTTAAAATTCTCTCTGGTGCATCTAAAGATATTACACGTTATCAAATGCTTCGTAAAATTGGAGTGCGCCGTGAGTTATTAACAAAATCCATTTATAAAGAGTTATTTTTCGTATTCTTATTTCCGGCGATTGTCGGTATTGTCCATGTATTAGTTGGGATGAATATCTTCGGGTTTATTTTAATTGATCCGTACTTCCGCATTTGGATTCCAATTGTTATTTTCGTAGTCATTTATGCAATTTACTACTTGATTACAGTTCAATTGTATAAAGGAATTGTTCTTCCGAAAGAAGAATAAGGAAAAAAATACCGAGCAGAGAATGCTCGGTATTTTTTCTACTATTATCTGAATTTCACCAACTATTAATCAGTTGCCTTCCTATTTAAAAACGACTACAATTTTACTGTTATATAAGAACGAAAAAAATAGAATAGGAGGGGACACTATGCCAAGAAAAGTATGGCTATTAGTAGCTGGGATGATTATTAATGTCACGGGTGCTTCTTTTTTATGGCCTTTTAATACAATTTATTTACATGATCATTTAGGGAAATCTTTGTCAGTGGCCGGAATGGTATTAATGATTAACTCACTTACGGGTGTAATTGGAAATTTGCTTGGTGGTACATTGTTTGATAAGTGGGGCGGATATAAATCGACGTTACTTGGAATTGTGATTACACTTGTTGCCATTTTAGGTCTTGTATTTTTCCATGGTTGGCCATTGTATGTCATTTGGCTTGCGTTAATTGGTTTCGGTTCGGGAATGGTCTTTCCATCGATGTATGCAATGGTTGGTGCAGTTTGGCCAGAAGGTGGAAGACGTGCATTTAATGCGATGTATGTTGGACAAAACGTCGGAATTGCTGTTGGAACAGCATGCGGTGGCTTAGTTGCTTCTTATCGTTTTGATTATATTTTCTTAGCAAACTTTATTTTATACTTCATTTTCTTTTTAATTGCTTTTATCGGTTTTCGCGGTATGGAGGATCAAAAAGAGCAAAGTCTACAAGCAGAAGTGAAAACGAACAAAGGATGGTCGCTTACACCGGGATTTAAAGCACTTCTTATTGTTTGTGTAGCATATGCGTTATGTTGGGTTACGTATGTACAGTGGCAAGGTGCCATTGCAACGCATATGCAAGAGTTAAATATTAGTTTGCGTCATTACAGTTTATTATGGACAATCAATGGAGCGATGATTGTTTGTGCACAGCCGCTTGTAAGTATGATGATTCGTACGATGAAGCGTTCTTTAAAGCAACAAATTATGATCGGAATTGGTATTTTTGTAGCCTCATTTCTTGTATTAAGTCAGGCGGAGCAATTTACAATGTTTCTTGTCGCGATGGTAACATTAACAATTGGAGAATTATTTGTATGGCCGGCTGTTCCAACAATTGCAAATATACTGGCGCCAAATGATAAACTTGGTTTTTATCAAGGCGTTGTCAATAGCGCAGCAACTGTAGGGAAAATGTTTGGACCAGTTGTTGGTGGAGCGATTGTTGATTTATACAATATGGAAGTATTGTTTATAGCAATTATGGTAATGCTTGTAATAGCGTTTTTTGCCACAAGCATTTTTGATAAGAGAGTAAAAGTGGAAGAAACAGCAGACGAAAAAATTGCAGTTTAGTTTGACGGAACATTTAACATGTTTTAGAATATATTTAAATTCACTCATATTTTTAATAACAGCGAGAAGGAGTAGTAGTAAGCGAAACGGGTTTAGAGAGTTGACGGTTGGTGCAAGTCAATCCATGTTTCATTATGAACTCGCCTTTGAGTTGCGATTGTGAACTTAAGTAGCAATGGCCGTTCATCCACGTTACGGATTTAAGTGAATGTAAGTATTTACATTAATTTAGGGTGGTACCGCGGGAATCTATAACCTCTCGTCCCTTTTTAGGGATGAGAGGTTTTTTGTATTTTAGGCGGTGAAAATAAATTGTATTTTAAGGAGGGAATCTCATGAGCTTTAATCATCAAGAAATTGAGAAGAAGTGGCAAGCGTATTGGGAAGAGAATAAAACATTCCGTACGCCGGATGAGACAGATAAACCAAAATTTTATGCATTAGATATGTTCCCATATCCATCAGGTGCCGGTCTTCACGTAGGACATCCAGAGGGATATACAGCAACAGATATTTTATCACGTATGAAACGTATGCAAGGGTATAATGTTCTTCATCCAATGGGATGGGATGCATTCGGTCTTCCAGCAGAGCAATATGCACTTGATACGGGGAATAGTCCAGCAGAATTTACAGAGAAAAATATTAACACATTCCGTAATCAAATTAAGGCACTTGGCTTCTCATACGATTGGGATCGCGAAGTAAATACAACAAATCCGAATTACTACAAATGGACACAATGGATTTTCTTAAAGCTATTTGAAAAAGGTTTAGCTTACGTCGATGAAATTCCTGTAAACTGGTGTCCAGCACTTGGTACAGTGCTTGCGAATGAAGAAGTAATTGACGGTAAGAGTGAGCGCGGTGGACATCCTGTTGAGCGTCGTCCGATGAAACAATGGATGTTAAAAATTACTGCATATGCAGATCGTTTACTAGAAGACTTAGATGAGCTTGATTGGCCAGAAAGTTTAAAAGATATGCAACGCAACTGGATCGGACGTTCTGAAGGTGCGGAAGTACATTTCAATATCGACGGTACAGATAAGAAGTTCACAATCTTTACAACGCGTCCTGATACATTATTTGGAGCAACTTACTGCGTACTTGCTCCAGAGCATGCACTTGTTGCAGAAATTACAACAGAAGATCAAAAAGAAGCTGTAGAGGCTTACATTGATGTTGTAAAATCGAAAAGTGATTTAGAACGTACAGAGCTTGCGAAAGAAAAAACAGGTGTATTCACTGGTGCGTATGCAATCAATCCTGTAAATGGAGAGAAATTACCAATTTGGATTGCTGATTATGTGCTTGCTAGCTATGGAACAGGTGCTGTAATGGCAGTTCCAGCTCATGATGAACGTGATTATGAGTTTGCAAAAACTTTTGATCTTCCAATGAAAGAAGTTGTAAAAGGCGGAGACATTACGAAAGAAGCATATACAGCTGATGGTGAACACATCGATTCTGCATTCCTTAATGGTTTAAATAAGGAAGAAGCAATTGCAAAAATGATCGAATGGCTTGAAGTAACAAGCGCAGGAAATCAAAAAGTAACATACCGTCTTCGTGACTGGTTATTTAGTCGTCAACGTTATTGGGGTGAGCCAATTCCAGTTATTCATTGGGAAGATGGTACAATGACAGCGGTGAAAGAAGAAGAATTACCGTTAGTTCTTCCAAAAACAGATAATATTCGTCCATCTGGAACAGGTGAATCACCACTTGCAAACATCGATGAGTGGGTAAATGTTGTAGATCCAGAGACTGGTAAAAAAGGCCGTCGTGAAACAAACACAATGCCGCAATGGGCTGGTAGCTGCTGGTACTATTTACGTTATATCGATCCAAACAACAACGAAGCACTTGTAGATCCTGAAAAAGCAAAACAATGGCTTCCTGTTGATATTTATATTGGTGGGGCAGAGCATGCTGTACTTCATTTACTATATGCTCGTTTCTGGCATAAAGTATTATATGATATCGGTGTTGTTCCAACGAAAGAGCCATTCCAACAATTATTTAACCAAGGTATGATTTTAGGGGAAAATAACGAGAAAATGAGTAAGTCAAAAGGCAACGTTGTAAACCCTGATGACATCGTTGCAAGTCATGGTGCTGATACACTTCGTCTTTACGAAATGTTCATGGGACCATTAGATGCTTCCATTGCTTGGTCTGAAAACGGTCTTGATGGAGCTCGTCGTTTCTTAGATCGCGTATGGCGTCTATTCGTTCAAGAAAACGGTGAATTAAGCGAGAAAATTACAGATGCACCGAATAAAGAACTTGAAAAAGCATATCATCAAACAGTGAAGAAAGTAACAGAAGACTATGAAGAGCTTCATTTTAATACTGCAATTTCTCAAATGATGATGTTTATTAATGATGCATATAAAGCAGAAACGCTTCCGAAAGAATATGTAGAAGGTTTCGTGAAGTTACTTGCACCAGTTGCACCGCACATTACAGAGGAACTTTGGAACAAGCTTGGCCACAATGAAACAATCACATATGCAAGCTGGCCAACATTTGATGAGTCTAAACTTGTAGAAGATGAAGTGGAAATTGTTGTTCAAGTAATGGGCAAAGTTCGTGCAAAATTGAAAATGAAAAAAGACGCATCAAAAGAAGAAATGGAACAACTTGCACTTGAAGAAATTAAAGAACAAATTGAAGGGAAAACAGTTCGCAAAGTAATTGTCGTTCCTGGAAAACTTGTTAATATTGTTGCAAACTAATGGAAAAGAGCAGTCCTTTATAAGAAGGCTGCTCTTTTTTAGTGGAAAAAAGATGAATTCCTATACAGACAAACACCTATTCAATTGTGTGCAATATGATAAAAAAGGTAGACTAAACTTGAGAAGAAGAGGTGAAAGAAATGAAAGGGATGGATAATAACGCACCACATGGATTTATGATTAGTGGAGACCATCACTATGCTCCGATGTTAATTGGCGGAGGAGCAGGAGGATTCCCGACATCTGTAGCTGGTGTGCAAACAGGAATACCAGGGGGAGCACCAGGTTTTCCAGGAGGATTCTCTCCAGGGGCTGTAATGGGTAGCCAATTAGGTATACCAACTGCATTTCCAGCACCAGGCATTGGTGTTGTAGCAGGTACAGGAGGAGTGAATCCATATGGTGTTTACGGACATCATGGACACCACGGACATCATGGACACCACGGACATCATGGACACCACGGACATCATGGACACCACGGACATCACGGACATCATGGACACCATGGACATCATGGACATCATCAAGTATATCCACAAGCTGCAGCATATCACACGTATCATCATCAAGGTCAACACCATCACCAAGGGCAGCATCATCAAACTTGGTACGGCGGAGCAACAAGGGATTCTAAAGGCACAGATGTTCATGCGGGACATAACGGATATTAATGATTGGAATCTATCACATATAAAAAATTCTCTTGTGCGCAAGGGGATTTTTTTATTGGGCATAGTAAGGTGAGGAGGTGTTACATATGGGAAAAGGAAGAAGTAATAATGCTGGTAAAAAACAGCCGAATTTTGATGATTCATCTAACTTTGCTAAGCAAAGTCAACCGACAGAGAAAAAGAAGAAA
This sequence comes from Bacillus cereus group sp. BfR-BA-01492, assembly GCF_022662815.1. Classification (NCBI taxonomy): domain Bacteria; kingdom Bacillati; phylum Bacillota; class Bacilli; order Caryophanales; family Bacillaceae; genus Bacillus; species Bacillus cereus group sp. BfR-BA-01492. The sequence continues at coordinate 331,918 of NZ_JAKUEH010000002.1, read as the reverse complement.
TAGTGAAAAGGAGCTATCTCGTTTGGATAGCTCCTTTTTATATGATTTTATTTCGATGATTTTGCTAATGCCTCTTGGCGTTGACGCTCGATTTCTGCGCGAAGTTGTGGTTCAGGTGCTTGCCAACCTTCTGGTTTTAAAATTTTACCGTCTCCTTCGCGGAAACGTGGTTTTCCATCAGGGAATAACTTTGCCATATTGGCATTGTTCACAATTTCAAATCCTTTATCTGGACGTACGCCCATTTCTGCAAATGTTCCAAATGCAAAATAAATAAGATCGATTAATGCATCATATTGATCTTCTAGAGTTGTTGCTTCTAAAAACTCTTCTAACTCCTCTTGCATAAAGCTTGCACGAATTTTTGCACGTTCTTCCGTTAATTTTGTTGGTACATCTGTAACGGGGTGTCCGAATACTTCATGCATTTTTGCGACAAGTTCATATCCTTTATCTAGACCTTTTTCGTTAGACATGTTGTTTCATCCTTTCTTACTATGTGCCGAATTCCATTGTAACATAAGATCTTTGTTATTCTTCTTTCTTTATGAAAAATGATACAGCGAGATCGATTCCGAATATTCCGATAAGAAGTGATGGAATGACAATGAGTAAATAACGGATGAAAGAAACGTTTTTTAAATATGTATGGGCAAATAAAAAGACCACGAGAAATAGAACCCCATTTAAAATAGGTTTTATCGATTTTTTTAACATAAGCTCCCCCGTAACTCCTTTTTCTCTATGTAAGGCATAAAAAACTCCCCTTCTCCGTTGTACCATGCTAGAAGGAGGAGTTCAATCTTTATGTTATATTCTATTATTCAATAACCCCTGAATTTGTAATATTTACTTTATATTGCACTTTAATAGGTACATCTTTATACATTGCTTTCCATTTCTCTAATTTGAATGGTCGATAGTGCTGCCTAAATCTTGCCCCAAGGCCGATGGGATCGACATCCAAAGATTGAAAATGTTTAATGAGTTTTGCTGCTCTTGTATTGAGTTGTTTTTCGATAGATCTAGCAATTTTTTGTGTATTCTTCTTATTTTCCAAACTGAATTTTCTGGATAATTCTTGAATACGTGCGTCAAGTTTCACTGTAATGAGAAAAGAAGGTCTACCGTTTTTTACATGTACTTGGTACGTAGGGGCGGAGCGAATATTATTAATGATTGTGTATCCAGGGTTTGTTTTGAATTCCTGTGAATCTAATCGATGTTTTTCAACTAATCCTTTAAATACAAACAGATCTCGGTGATTGATTTTTCCGACATATTTATCTTTCTTGAAAAGAGCAATACCAGTAATTTTTATTTTGTCTTTGCTTTTTTTAAGATAGGAATATAGTAGTCTTGACCTACGCGGTAATAACGGAATGCACCTAAATATACATTGTCAGTTGGCAAAGGACCAGTTTGCATATTATGTTCCAATAATTTTTTTATATAAATTGCAACATTTGATGACGTTGTATACTTTTCTTCAAATAGTTCACGCCCATTCCCATCTAATAAGGCAACATATAAGGCGTTTCCGACATTTACATCACGAATGAGCGTGTCAAATGAAGTGGACAATCCTTTTTTAGCAATGTTCATTGTGAACAGAGCAACGCGCATTTGGCCGCTTGCAAACGGTTGAGAAGATGTTAAAGCAGTATCGGCTTTTACTTGTTTTACGGCATTCCCTACTCCTTCAAAAACTTGAACTTTATTTCCTTTTTCCTGCACAGGACAAACAAATGTTACTTTTACTTTATCATCTTTCGCTGTATCAAAAACCGCTCCCTGAATGAGCTGAATATCATCAATAATTGTTTTTTGTAAGCAACCAGTCATACTAAACATGCAGAAACAGGAAAGAAGAATTACTTTTGTTTTGATTTTTTCCATTTTCTTTTCACCCACATAATAAGAAATAAAATCGGGATGTACATATAAAGAACAAAAAAGCTCGTATGAGATATCATGCTAATAAAATCATTAATATCGTGTCGATTTGTTAATAGTTGTGAAATAATGATTGTAATGAACAAAAGAGCAATTAAAATCTGTTTTTGTTTCACACGAAAGACTTCATATGTACCTCTTGTTGCAGCCCATAATGGAAGTAAGAAGCTTGGCATAATGACAAGAGCGTAAGCAGAGATTGCAATGTATTCTAAGCGCTCAATAAAGGGAAGTTTAATAACTTGCGTCATAGAAAGCTGCGGCCATATTGTTTGTAATAACTGCTTTTCACTAAAAAAAGCAAAGGCTAGCATAGTACTGAATACGTATAAAAGGTTAGAAAATAGTGCGCCATATTGTGCAAATTTATGAGACTTTTGTGCCCCTTTTACAAATGGATAAATCATAAGGTATACTTCAAATCCAGTCATCGTGTAAATAGAGGATTGTGATGCTTTTAATATATCCTGAACAGAATGAGAAAATATGGGAAGTAAATTTTCCCAATGTGCATATTTTAGAACAAATAAACTAAGGAAAATATACCCGAAAATTCCGGCGATAGAAATTACGCATATGCCAGTCATAACGCGAAATCCCGATGAGATAATGTAATAGCTGAGTAAGCAGAAGAAAAAGGTTAATGTCCATGTAGAAGCGGTAGGAAACATCCATACTTGAACAATTTCGACATATGTTCGGATAACGGAAATGCTTACAATGAAAAAGTAAGCCATAAAGAGTAAGTTTATTCCTGTTCCCACCCACTTTCCGAACAGTTCTTGATGTAAATCAATTAAATTCCCCTCATTTTCTTTTAATAAGAAATGCATCATCCAGATGAGAATGTGGATGGTCATTCCGATAATGAGAACTCCTATCCAACCATCGTATCCTGCGTGCTTTGCGTTGATGCGTGCAAAGCCTAAAACCCCCGCTCCAAATTGTGCACCATGAATTAAGAAGAAAACAAAGATAGGTGATATTTGATATTTTGTTTTAACTTTACTCATAAGATGCACCTCGCTTTATTCATCAAAATCAGATTTATGTTTTATTGGAATACCTTTTGCAGTCTTTTTTACGTGCTGTGGTCTTGCTTGTACATCTCTTGTATCAATTACAGACAGAGGAAATCGCACCCAAGAGTCCTTAAAGGATTGTTTCCTTGCTGGATAAAAGAGGGCATATGGTTTGCGTAAAGATGATAGGCGGAATAAATGGGTAAATAAAAAAAGAAATCCAAGTACAATGCCTAAAAGTCCGCCTAATTCTGCACTGATCAGAAATGGAAATCGTAATAATCGCACAGCATTTCCCATTTTATAAATAGGTGTAATAAAGGAAGCAAGTGCAGATAAAGCAACAATAATTAAGAGAATATTACTTGTTAAACCAGCTTCAACAGAGGCTTGACCAATTACAATCCCCCCTACAATACCGAGCGTTTGCCCTACTTTCATTGGGAGTCTGGCGCCTGCTTCTCTTAATAAATCAATTGCAAGTTCTAAAAATAGCGCTTCTATTAAAGGGGGGAATGGAACTTGTGCTCTGGATAAAATCAATGTTTCCAATAAGTCGCTTGGAATTAATTCATAATGATAACTTAAAATCGCAACATATAACGGGGTTGCACAAATCGAAAATAGAACGGCAATCAGACGTAAAATTCTCGAAAATGTAGCATACATCCAAGAGACGTTGTAATCTTCAGGTGAAACGAAGAAATCAAAATAAGAGACGGGCGTAAGTAAAACGCTAGGTGAGCCGTCGACAAAAATCGCGATTTTTCCATCGATTAAAGCCTTTGTTACTCTATCAGTGCGCTCTGTATTAATATAGAGAGGGAAAATTGACTTTTCACCCATTAATTCTTGAATATAAGAACTGTCATTAATTTGATCATATTTAATTGTTCGAAGGGACTCTTCTAAGAAAGCAACATTTTCTTTTTCAGCAAGGTTGTCTAAGTACATCATCACAACCTTTGTTTTTGAAAAAGCTCCAACGATAATTTCTTTCGTTTGTAATGCTAATACTGGGAGGCGTTTTCGGACTAAATTTATATTTGTATCAATATCTTCGACGAAACCCTCTTGTGGACCAACTACTGTTGATTCATTTAATGGTGCAGTTGGTGCTCGATAATTATCAATTGCGATATTTGCAAGCAGACATTTTTGATCTTTTTCATGTAACTGAACAATTGCGTGCCCCTTTAGGACCATATCTTCTATTTTTTGCAAATCATTTGTAATTGTAATTCCACTCATTGGAATGTGCTCTTTCAACTCTTCTAATGTAGAGCATGTGCGCTCTAATAATGTTGGCATTAAATATTTTTGTAACTTTTCACCGTCAAGTGATGGCCGATAGTAAGAAATCCAATATGGCATTGTTTCATCATCCGATGTGTGATAATTGACAAAGTCGCTAGATGCTTTCAATTTCTCCAACAAATCTTGAAGAGTGTGAACCTTTTCTTTCTTCGGTTGACTGAAATCATAAATGCTATTGTCACTAGTATGTGTATGGATTGCTTCTTGAACAGGCTGTTGCTTTTGTTCTTCTTGTTGAGAAGCTGGAACAAGATGCTGCTGCTTGCCCTGCTTAGCAGTTTCTTTTTTGATCTTTGCTGTTTTTTTCTTTCGTAACCAGTTCCAAATCATTGCTTTCTCCCTCTTTACCTTATGTAAGATGATGTTAGTTTATGGTGTATTTTGTTTCTTATACATATGTCTGGAAAGAAAACTGTTATATGAAAAAGAAGGTTTTCTTTTAGAGACGTGTAATCATTTTTATAAGCAAAATAGATTTGTTATAAAAATGATGGGGCTTGAGATAGAGTATGAAAAATAATCAAATATGTAAGAGCAACTGCCATTGTAAATGAAGAAATTGAGGTGTTTAGTAGATAGATTGGAAGAATAAGATGTTTGAAAGGGGAAATGGAACGTGTATGTGAAAAAAGAGTGTTTTTCTTTGAAACAATTTACATTTGCAAATAAAAAGAAAATTCCTATTCAAATGGGATACGAAACATATGGGAAGTTAAATAAGGAGAAATCCAATGCGATTTTAGTTTGTCATTATTTTAGTGCAACGAGTCATGCAGCAGGAAAGTATACGAAGAATGATTTACTGCCTGGATGGTGGGATGGATTAATTGGACCAGGAAAAGCAATTGATACGGATCAATACTTTGTTATATGTACGGATAATCTTTGTAATGTTCAAGTGAAAAATCCGTATGTTATAACGACAGGGCCAAAGTCAATGAATCCAGAAACTGGTTTGGAATATGGGATGGATTTTCCAGTATTCACTTTTTTAGATGTTGCTCGCATTCAATATGAATTAATAAAAGAACTAGGGATTAACAGGTTACACGCTGTAATTGGACCATCGGCAGGTGGGATGATTGCGCAGCAATGGGCGGTTCATTATCCACATATGGTCGAACGAATGATAGGTGTAATTACGAATCCGCAAAATCCAGTTGTAACATCTGTGAATGTTTTGCGGAATGCAATTGACGCCATTCAGTTGGATCCGAAATGGCAGGATGGGGCTTATGGGGAAGAACAACCAATTAAGGGATTGCATGTAGCAAGTAAAATGATGTTTATCAATGCGTTTGATGCTAAGTATTATGAAAAGGAATTTCCGCGTAATAGTACTGAAACAAAACCATATGAAAACTTTGATTCACCGACATCATTTGAGAAAGAGATTGATCGTTTAACGCTTCAAAGTATTCACTTTGTAGATGCGAATTCATGGATGTATACTGCAAAGGCAACATTATTACATGATATTGCATATGGATTTTCCTCTATGGATGAGGCACTTTCACAAATTGAGGCAAATGTACTGATGATTCCATGTAAGCAAGACGTATTACAACCAGCACATTATAATTATAAAATGGTTGATAGCCTGAAAAAACAAGGGAAATTTGCAGAAGTATATGAGATTGAAAGTACAAACGGACATATGGCTGGAGTGATGGAGGTCCATCTATTTGAGAAGAAACTGTATGAGTTTTTGAATCGCAAAATATCTAGTTTTGTATAAAGAAAGGTGCACATTTAGCAAGTAGCACCTTTCTTTATACAAACTTTAAACGGAAAATATACGTGGCAATGCATGCGCCGAAAAAAGCGATGCTAAGCAATAAAAGTAGGAATGAGATTTCTTGAAATGATAGCTTAGTATAATTTTTCTTCATATTTAATATAATGATAGCAAGAATAAGGAAAATAAGGCCCATAAAGAGAAATGAAAGTGTCATATCACTTCGCTCCTTTCTTAAAACAAGTATTATGAGAATACAATGTGAATATTAGCTTTGTAAAGTATAAATATTGATAAAAAGTTGAGAAAGAAATAAGAAGAGGTGCAGTTTCATTTCTTTGCGTTCAGCCATCAGCATGCTAAAATTGGTGAGTAAAGAGGAAATCTACTGTTTCAAAGTTTTATTGTATATAAGGAGGAACAATCGATGACAGAAGTAAAAACAATTACAACAGAAGAAGTACAAAAGCGTCTCGAAAATGGAGAGACATTATTTCTAGTAGATGTACGTGAAGATGAAGAAGTGGAGCAAGGAAAAATTCCAGAAGCTGTACATATAAAAATGGGTGATATTCCAAATAAATTGGAATTCTTTGATAAGGAAAATGAATATATTTTTATTTGTAGATCAGGAATGCGCAGTGAAAATGTATGCCACTATTTAAATGAGCAAGGATTTAAAACAGTAAATATGGTTGGCGGCATGCTGCAATATGAAGGAGAAATTAAATAATGAATTTATAAAAACTTGAAACGTGTCTGTTTCAAGTTTTTTTCTTATGCATACAGTGTACAAAGGAGGGGATCATTTGGGTGCACGAATTTGCAAGATGAAAATTATCAATAATAGAGGCAACGTGAATGTAGGCGATTATTGTAACCTTTCACCTTTAGGGGTCCAAAAAGTATATGCTGGTGCTGGCGGGGCAAGCATCGCTACTTTTTTAAATGGCAAACGTATGCAACCTGAAACGCCAAGAACGCCAGAGTTTTTCCCGCCATTAGAAACGAGTGAATTAACATTAGGATCATAAAGGAAAGGAGGAATAAATATGTCTGCTCATATTCAAAAATTTGTCATTGTAAATCAGTATGGAAATATATTTACAGGCGATCATTTAAGTGATACTTCATTTGTTGCTTCTAAAACATATAGTGGGGCAGTGGGACCGACGTGCATCGATGTTGTAACAGTAGTTGGTACAACATCAAATCTTTGCTTACAACCAGGTGACACAGTGACAACAACGTATACCAGAGGAACACAAACATCTGAAAGTCAAAATACAGGATTACAAGGGGAGAATTCCCCTGGAACTTTGCAAGCATTGCCAAATACAGATGCTTTTGATTCCGCACCTGATTTATCCCGCTATTTTAGGGCAGTAAGACTCCCACCTCAAGATGCAGAGAGAAGCAAGGAAGATAGGTGGGAGATTAACTGCCCGTAACAGCCCGATTGGTGAGGGCTCATAATCAGTGGGGGATGAAAAAAACCCCCACTGATTAAAGTTTCACTTTATAAGAAATAATCCCCTGATTGTAGGGGATTATTTCTTAAGTTGCATTGGCATGCGTTTTCGATAAATTACGTAGCTGCGGCGTAAATATTTGACGGGAACACTAAATACATGTACGAGTCTTGTGAACGGCCAAGTTGCAAAAAGGCCTAGCGCTGCAATAATATGAATTTTAAACCAAATCGGTACGTCTACCATATATTCTGCTTTCGGACTGAAAATGAACAGACTGCGGAACCATGGGCCAATTGTTGTACGGTAATCAAAGCCCTTTGAATCAATATTGAAAAAGGTAGAAGAAAGACCGGCTAACATAACAATGAACAGTAGAATGAGAGCTATATAATCTCCCTTTGTACTTGTTGCGATAATGCGTTTTACCGTAAAACGACGGTACATTAAGATTACTAATCCAACAATAGAAGCAATTCCAGCAGGAAGTCCGAAGCTAATAGCAATGATATGATAAGTATGCTCTGAAATACCGAGTGAGCGATAGACAGATTCCGGAATTAAAATTCCCATAATATGCCCGCCGATTACAAACATAATTCCAAAGTGAAAAAGAAGACTTCCGATTCGAAGTATTTTCTTTTCGAGCAGTTCACTAGATTTTGATGTCCAACCAAATTGGTCATAGTTATATCGAAAAATGTGTCCGCCTATAAAGATTGCGAAAATGATATAAGGAAATAGTACCCAGAAAAATTGATCCAGCATGTTTAGAGCGCTCCTTCCTCATTTGTTTGTACATCCCATGCATCAATAGCAAGTAGAACGGAAGCGATGATTGGTTCATATAGACAATTTGCTTCTTTTAATTGCTTATGCAAAGCTTGTATATTTTTCATGTACTTACTTATAAGCGGATCACAATCTTCTTCAGTTGCGTTTGCTAGAAATTCAAGAAGAAGTGGTAAGTAATCAGGAAGCTCCTTATCCGTTACCATAAAGCCAGCTTTTTGATAATGTTGTTTTAATTCTAGTAATTCAATTCCGCGTTCTCTTTGTTCACCTGTATTCATATAAGTTAAGTACAAATTTGTCTTTTTACCGAAGTCGAATGTATACACATAAGAGTCGATTAGTTGCTCATCTGTTTTGTTCTGTACTTGTTTTATGAATCTTGTAAGTAATGTGCGAATTTCTTCATTTGTAATCGTATGGATTGTTTCTTGTAGTTCGGGTAAAGCTTCTCTCCATCCTGCTTCAGGATAGGAGAGAAGGAAGGAAGTACAAGAAAAAGCGGTTTGTAAACTTTGTTTCATCGTTGTTACCTCCTTTAGTTAAGAAAGCGTCATGCAAGAGCCAGGACCACCAGCAAAAGAAAGACCACAGCTTCCTTGTTCACGATATAAATCAGCAACTTGCTCGTGGTGAGATGTTGGAATAACAAAGCGATCTTTATATTTAGCGATTGCTAATAGGCGGTACATATCTTCTACATCTTCTTTTGTTAATCCAAGTTCTTTTAATACCATTTCATCTGGCTCTTTCTGAATTTGTAGTGCTCTCATATGTGCGCGCATCACAGCCATTTTTTTCAATGTAAGTCGAATATGGGATTCATCTCCAGCGGTAAGTAAATTCGCTAAATATTGAATTGGAATTCGCATATTATCAATTGCAGGGAAAATATCTGCTGCTTTCCAGTTGCTTCCTTTCCCTTCGACCATATTCATAATTGGGCTGAGCGGTGGAATATACCAAACCATTGGCATTGTTCTATATTCAGGATGAAGCGGAAGCGCGATTTTCCAATCGATAATCATTTTGTAAATTGGTGAATGTTGCGCTGCTTTTATCCATTCTTCAGGTATTCCTTGTTTTTTTGCTTCAGCAGCTACTTCCGGATCATTTGGATCTAAGAAAACAGTAAGTTGGGATTCATATAAGTCTTTTTCATTTTCTACGGAAGCGGCTTCTTTTACCTTATTAGCGTCATATAACATAACGCCAATGTAGCGTATGCGCCCTACGCATGTTTCAGAACAAATGGTAGGCATACCTGCCTCAATACGTGGGAAGCACATTGTACATTTTTCCGCTTTATTCGTTTGCCAGTTGAAATACACTTTTTTATAGGGACAAGAAGATACACAGAATCTCCAAGCACGGCATGCATTTTGGTCGACAAGAACAATTCCATCTTCTTCACGTTTATACATCGCACCGGATGGACAAGAAGAAACGCAAGACGGATTCATACAATGTTCGCAAATGCGAGGCAAATACATCATAAAGACGTTTTCAAAGTCCGTCTTAATATCTTCTTCCATTTTCTTTACATTCGGGTCTTGTAAGGCAGTGATATGTCCACCAGCTAAGTCATCTTCCCAGTTTGGTCCCCATTCAATTTTATCGATAAATTCGCCTGTAATTGCCGATTTTGGACGAGCTACTGGTTGATGTTTGCGCTGCGGGCTGTTTGTTAACGTTTCATAATCATAATTCCATGGCTCGAAATAATCATCGATTGTCGGTTGATCTGGATTATGAAAAATATTTAGTAGACGTTTCATTTTAGAACCAGATTTAAGCTGAAGTTCACCGTTCTTTAATTCCCAGCCGCCTTTATATATTTCTTGATTTTCCCATTGTTTTGGATAACCGATACCAGGCTTTGTTTCCACATTGTTGAAATACATATATTCAGCACCTGGACGATTTGTCCAGGTGTTTTTGCACGTTACACTACAAGTATGGCAGCCGATACATTTATCTAAGTTCATTACCATTCCGACTTGTGCTTTAATCTTCAAGCCAATCTACCTCCTTCAGTTTGCGGATGACGACGTTTAAGTCCCGCTGGTTACCCGTTGGACCATAATAGTTAAAGCCATAGCTTAATTGACCATATCCGCCAATCATATGAGTTGGTTTCACATGGATGCGCGTCGGACTATTATGCGTTCCACCACGGTTACTTGTTAATTTTGTACCAGGCACGTTAATATGACGGTCTTGTGCGTGATGCATAAAGGCCATTCCTCTCGGTATGCGATGTGTAACAACTGCGCGCGCTACAACAACCCCATTTCGATTGAAACATTCAATCCAGTCATTATCAGCTATACTAGCTTCAGCGGCGTCATCTTTATTCATCCAAACAGTTGGACCACCGCGGAATAGTGTTAACATTGGTAAGGAATCGAAGTACATGCTATGAATAGACCACTTATTATGCGGCGTTAAATAGTTTAGCGTAATTTCTTTTCCTTCTACTTCCGGACGTGATTTTTGGAACGGTTTATGTTGCAAGATTGGTTTAAATGTTGCCATTGTTTCGCCAAATTCTTTCATCATTTCGTGATCTAAGTAGAATGATTGTCGTCCTGTAATCGTTCTCCAAGGAATCAGACGTTCTACATTTGTTGTAAATGGTGAATAGCGGCGCCCCCCTTTTTCTGAACCAGTAAAGGCAGGAGAAGTAATGACTGTTTTTGGTTGTGCTGTAATTTGTTCGAATGTGAAACATTCTTCTTCGCGTTCTTCTGCTAAATCGCGTAATTTTAAATCTGTTTGTTTTTCAAGAGCCTCCCACGCTTTTACAGCCATATGACCATTAGTTGTTGAAGAAAGAGTAAGGACTGCTTCTGCCGCCTGGATTGCTTCTGTTATATTAGGGCATCCTTTTGCGATAGAATCAGTGCGGATGACTCCTAAGCGACTCTTTAACTGTTCATACTCTTTTTCTGCGGACCAAGAAATACCTTTTGTCCCAATTGGTTGTTTACCAGTATTTGGTCCAAGCGCAGTCATTTTGTCATAAAGTGTTTTATAATCACGCTCGACAACATGAATTTGCGGCATCGTTTTACCTGGAATTGGTTCACATTCCCCTTTGCTCCAGTCTTTAATCTTGCCAAGCGGCTGTGCTAATTCTTGCGGTGTATCGTGAAGAAGCGGAGTTGCAACCACTTCTTTTATTGGATCAAAATCAAGTTCTGTTGCTAATTTAGAGACCGCTTTTGCTAGAGAGCAGAAAATGTCCCAGTCGGAACGAGCTTCCCACGGTGAACCGATAGCTGGATTAAATGGATGTACAAATGGATGCATATCTGTACTACTTAAATCGTGTTTTTCATACCATGTTGAAGCCGGTAGAACAATATCGGAATAAAGTGCTGTCCCAGCCATACGGAAATCTAAGTTAACAAGTAAATCTAGTTTGCCTTCAGGGGCTTTTTCATGCCATTTTATTTCTTCTGGTCGCAATGAATCGCTATCATCGTTCATTAATCCATTTGTTGTACCGAGTAAATGTTTTAAGAAATATTCGTGACCTTTACCTGAACTTGAAATTAAGTTTGCACGCCATACAAATAAGTTGCGTGGGAAGTTGTTTTTGTTATCTGGGTCTTCAATGGCAAATTTCAGTTCTTTTTCTTTTAATTTCTGCGCTACATATTTTCCAATTTCTTCTTTTGTCGTTGCTCCATTAGCCACAGCTTCTTTATAAATTTCAATTCCATTCTTTTCGAAAGTCGGATAAGAAGGAAGCCAGCCGAGACGAGCTGCTAATACATTGTAATCACCATGGTGTTGATAGCGTGAGTTGCTGACAACTGGTGATGCTAAATGACCGACTGGTGTATCTTCATAACGCCACTGGTCTGTTACAAAATAGAAGAATGATGTCCCGTTTTGCAGCTTTGGAGGACCTTGCCAGTCTCTTGCCATCGCAATGGTTTGCCATCCTTCAGCTGGACGCAATTTTTCTTGCCCGACATAATGTGCCCAACCACCGCCGTTTACGCCTTGTGCTCCAACGAGAAGAACGAGGTTTAAAACAGCGCGATAAATCGTATCAGAGTTAAACCAATGGTTAATACCAGCACCGACAATAATCATGGAGCGACCATTTGTATCGATAGCGTTTTGAGCAAACTCACGAGCAATTTGAATGACTAAGTCTCGTTTTACACCTGTAATGTTTTCTTGCCATGCTGGTGTAAATGGAATCGAATCATGAAAGTCTTTTGGCTCTTGCCCGCCAAGTCCACGGTTTACGCCGTAGTTAGCTAATGTTAAATCGTACACAGTTGTAACGAAAACATCACCATCTCGTGTTTTCATTTTCTTCACTGGAATTGTTCGTTCTAGTATTTGATTCCCTTCATCAGAGAAGTATGGAATCTGTACAGTACCAACGGCATCTTCCATGCCAAGTAAAGAAAGGCGCGGATTAATTTTTTCTCCCGTTTGCTCATCTTCTAAGCGCAAGTTCCATTTCTTCTCGTTATCCCAACGGGAGCCCATTGTGCCGTGAGGAGTAGCAAAATCATTCGTGTTATCATTCCAAAGAACAGGCTTCCATTCGCCATGCTTTGTTTCACGGCCAATATCACTTGCATGTAAGAATCGATCTGCTATGAATTGGTTTCCTTGTTGTTTTAATGTGACGAAGAACGGGAAATCAGTATATTGTTTTGCATAATTTGTGAAGTATTCCACTTGTTTGTCCACATAAAATTCTTGTAAAATGACGTGCCCCATTGCCATCGCAAGCGCGCCATCTGTCCCTTGTTTTACGCTCATCCAGTCATCAGCAAATTTTGTAGATTCAGCAAAGTCAGGACTTACGGAAACGACTTTTGTTCCCTTATAACGCACTTCAGCTAAGAAGTGAGCATCTGGCGTTCTTGTCATTGGTACATTTGAACCCCATGTCATAATGTAACCAGAGTTGTACCAATCACTACTTTCTGGCACATCCGTTTGATCACCCCAAATTTGTGGAGAAGCGGGTGGGAGGTCAGCATACCAATCATAGAAGCTAAGCATAGGTCCGCCCATTAGCTGCATAAAGCGGCTACCAGCAGCATGACTTAACATAGACATGGCTGGAATTGGTGAGAAACCAACGTTTCGATCGGGACCATATTTCATTACTGTATATAGTAAGGAGGTTGCAACAAGCTGCAATACTTCATCCCAGTTCGCACGAATGAATCCACCTTTACCGCGTGCACTTTTATAAGTGCGAGCTTTTTCAGGATTTTCTACAATGCTTTTCCAAGCGTCTAATGGTGATGCATGATTTTGAAGTTCTTCTTTCCACATATTCCAAAGGACGCCGCGTACATATGGATATTTCACGCGAAGTGGACTATAAATATACCAAGAAAAGCTTGCACCGCGCGGACAACCACGAGGCTCAAAATCCGGCATATCAGGGCCAGTAGTTGGATAATTTAATTCTTGTCCTTCCCAAGTTACAATTCCATCTTTTACATAAATGTTCCAACTACAAGAGCCAGTACAGTTTACTCCATGTGTAGAACGGATGACTTTATCATGTTGCCATCTTTTGCGATAGACGTTTTCCCATTCACGATCTTCATATGTTTCTTGTGTATGGTTCTCGTTATAGCGATCTATTGGCGAAAAATATTTTAAACGTTTCATGAATGCTGAAGATTTCTTTTTCATACTGCTCACTCCTTTAATACCTCTCGTTTTCTTATCTTCACTATAAGAGAAGGGCATAAATAGGGATGTGATATCTATCACAGTTCAACAGATTGTCAAAAATCAAAATGTAATCTTTTTCGTAAAAATGTGGTGTTTTTCACATTTCATTATGTGTTTTTCGTGTAGAGTGAAGGAGAAAAGAAAAAGTAGCCTCTCAAATAGAGAGACTACTCAATACTACAAATAGAAGAGGGGCAATCTTCACAAGAAATTTCACATTTTAAAAATTGTAAATTATGAATTGTGATTTTTCCTTTCTGAATAGAAAGGATTCCTTGTTTTTTTAATTCATTTAACATACGGTTGACACTTTCGCGTGAAGTAGCACAGAAGTTAGCAAGTTCTTGATTTGTTAAAGGTAAATCAATCAAGATACCATTTTCTTTTAAAATACCGTAACTATTTGTCATACGAATGAGTGTAGAATATAAAGCTCCTTTTTTTCCATGCAATACTAAATCACGAAATTTTGTTTGCATTCTTCTTAGATGTTCACTAATCCATTTCATAAATTCAAACGCAAGAGCTGGCTTTTGAAGCAGTGCTTTTTCTAAGGCATCTCGTTTTATTACACCAATCTCAACTTCTTCGAGACATTTTGCATTTAATAAATACTTTGCATGATCTGCAAATAGTGTTAATTCACCGATAATATCATCCTTTGAACAAATGCGAAGTGTTAACTCTTGTCCATCAGCGCTAATTTTACTAATTTGTACTTTTCCAGATCGAATGATATAGAGTTCTTTTGCTTCTATACCTTCTTGAAAAATATAGCTTCCTTTGCTGACTTTCATTTTATATTCAACAGATGCAAGTAGTTCTTTTAAATCATTTGATAATGCCGTACGATTTGTCACAGCAATCACCTTTCTTTTTCAAGCAGTCTATCCTTTATTGTGAGTGTAAGTATGATGAAAATGCAAGTAATATTTCCTATATAGTATAAGAAATAAGTTCATTTTTATATAAAGAAGTAGATGTTTCATGCGAACATCTGTTAAGTATAATAATATAGGAAGTTCTTGATTATTTAATCTGTTTTTTTGATACTCGTTTTTTTATATGCTTATTTAAAAAATCACGAAAATTTTTAGTAGTGGATGACTGATAAAGAGCATTACTATAATTATGATTTCATTCAATAAATAGACAGTATTTACCTTGAGACAGTTTGTTTCAAGGTTTTTTTGTGGGGAATTTTTCTTTCAATGTGAACAAATTACGAACGGATTTGTGAAGAATTTTTGAATGGTGCACATGATGTGAGAAATATCACAACAAATATTAGATTACTTGATTATGATGAAGGCAAATAAAATATGAAAAGCAAACAAAGAACACGAGCTAAAACATCGCAGTTCAAAAATATATTATAATAGAATGAAGAAAGATAGGAATGAAGCAAAAAGGAGGGGTGACGATGCACGAGAAGGTGAGAGATTCTTTCGAGCGCCCGCTTCAAGACTTACGGATTTCAGTTATAGATCGCTGTAATTTTAGATGCACATATTGTATGCCGGCCGAAGTATTTGGACCAGATTATGCCTTTTTACAAGAAGAATTTTTACTTACATTTGATGAGATTGAAAGATTAGCAAAATTATTTGTTGGCATGGGTGTAAAGAAAATTAGACTTACAGGCGGAGAACCATTACTCCGAAAAGATTTACCGAAGCTGATTAAGCGTCTGGCAAGTCTTGATGGTATAACGGATATTGGGCTAACAACAAATGGTATCCATTTGACAAAACAAGCAAAAGCATTAAAGGAAGCGGGCTTACAACGAGTAAACGTTAGTTTGGATGCGATAGAAGATCATGTATTTCAGAAAATAAATGGACGGAATATTAGTACGAAACCTGTGTTAAAAGGGATTATAGCTGCTAAAGAAGCTGGTCTTGAAGTAAAGGTAAATATGGTTGTGAAAAAAGGAATGAATGATAGTCAAGTTCTTCCAATGGCTACTTATTTTAAAGAACAGGAAATACCGCTTCGTTTTATTGAATTTATGGATGTTGGGAGTACGAACGGATGGAATTTCGAACAGGTAGTTACAAAACAAGAATTAATTGAGATGATTGGCAATGTATACCCGATTGAACCCGCTGAACCACAATATTTCGGAGAGGTCGCAAAGCGTTATCGTTATATAGGAAGTGATGTGGAAGTTGGATTTATCACTTCTGTTTCTGAATCATTCTGTTCTTCATGTACAAGAGCGCGAATTTCAGCTGATGGAAAGTTTTATACGTGTTTGTTTGCGACAGAAGGTACGGATTTAAGAGCGTTGCTGAGAACAAATTGTTCTGATAATGAGTTATTACAAGTTATGCAAGATGTATGGAGATATCGAAAAGACCGATATTCTGATGAGCGGACGGAAGAAAGCGCGAAAAATCGTGCAAAAATTGAAATGTCTTATATTGGAGGATAAAAAGGGGGGAAAACATTGCAGGAACGTTATTCAAGGCAAATATTATTTCCAAGTATTGGTGAAGCTGGACAAAGGAAAATAAGAGAAAAGCATGTATTGCTTATTGGTGCTGGCGCTCTTGGTGCTGCCAATGCTGAAGCACTTGTTAGGGCAGGAATCGGAAAACTGACCATTGCGGATCGAGATTATGTCGAGTGGAGCAATTTGCAGCGGCAGCAATTATATACAGAAGAAGATGCAAAGCAATGTAAGCCAAAGGCAATTGCAGCTGCAGAACATTTACAGAAGATTAATTCTGAAGTTGAGATTATTCCAGTTGTGACAGATGTGGCGATACAAGAAATGGAAGAATTCATACAAGATGTAGATTTAATAGTAGATGCAACAGATAATTTTGATACGCGTCTTCTTATTAATGATATTTCACAAAAATATAATGTACCTTGGATATATGGAGGATGTGTTGGAAGTTATGGCGTAACGTATACAATTATTCCAGGAAAAACACCGTGCTTCCGCTGTTTGATGGAGCATCCGACAAGTGGTGCCACATGCGATACAGCCGGGATAATACAGCCGGCAGTACAAATGGTCGTTGCACATCAAGTAACCGAGGCTTTAAAAATATTAGTAGAAGATTTTGGAGCGCTTCGGGAGACAATGCTGTCATTTGATGTTTGGAATAATCAGCATATGGCATTTAAAGTGAATAGGCAGAAAAAAGACAGCTGTCCGTCCTGTGGGAAGTTACGTACGTACCCAAGTTTGGCATTTGAATCTCAAATGAAAACCGAAGTATTATGTGGACGAAATACGGTTCAAATCCGTCCTGGCGTTTCGAAATCTCTTAATCTAGAAGACATTAAAAAGCGCTTACAAAAAAGCGTGGATATTCAAGTAACACCGTACTTACTATCTTTTTTCATTGAGGAGTATCGTTTTGTTCTCTTTAAGGACGGTAGAGCATTTGTTCATGGGACAAATGATAAGGCAGAAGCGAAGCGATTATATACGAGGTATATAGGCTAAACCTAAAGGCAACCTTTAGGTTTAGCGGATGGCATTGTATTTATGAATGTCGAAGATAGTCGCCGCTTTTTCCTCCTGTTTTTTCGAGAAGATATGTTTCGCCGATAATCATTCCTTTATCGACAGCTTTACACATATCATACACGGTAAGAGCGGTCATAGAAGCGGCTGTTAAAGCTTCCATTTCAACGCCTGTACTTCCTTCTGTTTTTACTTTTACTTCAATAAGTAAACGATATTGTTTTTTTTCTTGTTTCCAATCAAAGGAAACATCGACTCCTTTTAAAAGTAAGGGATGGCACATTGGAATAACATCGGAAGTACGTTTCGCCGCCATAATACCAGCGATTTGAGCGACGCCTAGTACATCTCCTTTCCCAATTTCATGATGGGAGATTTTATCATAAATTTCTTTTGTCACAAGGATGCTAGAACAAGCAATTGCAGTGCGCACTGTTACTTTTTTATCGCTAATATCGACCATCTTAGCGCGGCCTTGATCATTAAAATGAGTAAATGAAGACATAGAATTCCTCCTTGAAGTAATTGCTAGTATGATTAGCATTGTACAATATAAAGTGTAATCAAGATGTGATATTTTGCAAACAGGGGTGAAAAAAATGCTAGAAAAACGAGTACCAATTCCAGTTGCTGAAGCAGTAAAGAGAGTGATGAAATATGCTCAGCGCGGTGAAATAGAAGAGACGATTCTTATGGAGAGTTATGGAAGAGTACTTGGAGAAGATGTTGTAGCTGATCACGATGTACCTCACTTCAATCGTTCTCCTTATGATGGATTCGCAATTCGGGCAGAAGATACGAAAGAGGCAAGTCAAAGTAATCCAATTGAATTTAAAGTAGTGGGAGAGATTGGAGCAGGTTCTGTTTTTCAAGGAGAAGTGAAGGCATTTGAAGCTGTTCGAATTATGACAGGAGCAGCGATTCCAGAAGGATGTAATACTGTTGTTATGTTAGAGTTAACAGAAAGCTTTAAAAGAGATGGCAAAACATATATGAAGTTAAAGCGTTCTTTCCAAGCAGGAGATAATGTGTCATTTAAAGGTGAAGATATAAAGAAAAATCATGTGCTTGTGAAAAAAGGAACGACAATAAATCCAGGTGTGGCAGCGTTATTAGCAACGTTTGGATACAGTTCCGTTCATGTTGTAAAACAACCAGTTGTGGGAATTATTACGACTGGAAGTGAACTGTTAGAAGTGCATGAACCACTTGAACCGGGAAAAATTCGAAATAGTAATTCCTATATGATCGCAGCTCAAATTGCGAAAGCAGGCGGAAAAGTGCGGTATTATGGGCAACTTGCAGATAAATTGGATGCCTGTTATGAAGCTATGAAAGCGGCGCTGGATGAAGTTGATATTTTAATTACAACCGGCGGTGTTTCAGTAGGGGATTATGACTATTTACCTGCTATTTATGAACGATTACAGGCGAATGTACTATTTAATAAGGTTGCCATGAGACCAGGTAGTGTAACAACAGTAGCGGAAGTGGGAGGAAAGCTGTTATTCGGATTATCAGGTAATCCATCGGCTTGCTATGTTGGATTCGAATTATTCGTTTACCCAGTTATACAAACGTATCTTTATGCAAAGGAACCACATGTATATCGCGCGGATGCCGTTTTGCAAAAAGATTTCCCAAAAGCAAATCCATTCACACGTTTTGTAAGGGGGAAAGTAAGTGTTGCAAATGGTATGTTACATGCAACTCCGGTAGGGGTGGATAAGTCGAGTGCAGTATCGTCTCTTGCAGAGGCAAATGCATTCATTGTATTACCAGGAGGAACGCGAGGGTTCGAAACAGGTATGACCGTCTCTGTTCTACTGCTTGATTCGAGTCAAGGAAGTGAATGGCCATGGGCAGAGCCACTCCAATCTTACAAATAGTAGGGTATCAAAATAGTGGGAAAACAACATTAATGGAGAAGTTAGTTCATGCTTTTTCAAACGAAGGAAGGAAAGTTGCTACGATTAAGCATCATGGTCATGGTGGGTTTCCTGAACTTCCGCAAAAAGATAGTGAACGGCATAGACAAGCTGGTGCAGTCGTAAGTGGTGTAGAAGGAGCTGGGTTGTTATCTATTTCAGCACTTCGTAATCATTGGGTATTAAAGGATGTAATTCAGTTATATGAATTCTTTGCAGTAGATCTCATTTTAATAGAAGGATATAAAACAGAATCATATCCGAAAGTTGTCTTACTTCGTTCGCTAGATGATATGTCTTTATTGGAACAAGTAGATAACATAAAAGCTGTGATTGCTTGGGATGAAGCGATTTTACAGTTACAAAAAACATATAAAATATTTCATATAACAGATGCCGATTCTTATATGAAATGGCTTGTAGAAATGGTAAGGGGTGCAAAATGATATATACGTATTATGAAGTAATTGATACACCGATTTCAATTGAAGAAGTAACAAATAAAGTGATTAGCCGAGAATGCGGCGCAGTAACAACCTTTATTGGGACCGTTAGGGAATTTACGAAAGGGCGCCGTACATTATATTTAGAGTATGTCGCTTATAAAACAATGGCTGAAAAAATGCTTGCAAAAATTGGTGCGGAAGTGAAAGAAAAATGGCCGGGGACACATGTTGCGATTACGCATCGCACTGGTACCCTTCAAATTTCTGATATCGCAGTTGTTGTTGCGGTGTCAACACCGCATCGAAAAGCTGCTTATGAAGCGAATGAATATATTATGGAACGAATCAAACAAATTGTACCCATTTGGAAAAAAGAATTTTGGGAAGATGGCGATTCGTGGATTGGTGATCAATTAGAAAGAGTATCGTATCCAGATGGAGAACCGGGAAAGGAGCTGGAATCATGATTCAAGTATTATTGTTCGCGAATTTGCAAGAAGAAGCTGGAACAAGTGAACTGAAAATAGAATGTGACAATATAACAGTTACAGAGTTAAAACAGTTGCTTGTAAAAGAGTATCATTTATCAGTTGACCAGCAAATTATGGTTGCAATTAATGAAGAATATGCAAATGATACGGATACAATTCAGGCGGGCGATGTTGTCGCACTTATTCCACCTGTAAGTGGAGGTTGATTTTTTCCAGTCTAATCACGAGATTGCGTGATTAGACTGGAGGGAATGAATATAAAATTGTGAAATATTGAACAAATTAGGAGGCGGAAAAGATGAGAAGTCCGAATTTTCAGTTAGGATTACAAACTTCTAATCTTATTATTGGTTTTATGGTATGGGTGATTTTATCTTCGTTAATGCCATTTATTAAAACAGATATTACGTTAACGGCAGGACAAATCTCCCTTGTAACAGCAGTACCTGTTATTTTAGGATCGGTGCTTCGAATACCAATTGGGTATTGGACAAACCGATATGGAGCAAGAAAATTATTCTTTATCAGTTTTATTATTTTACTATTCCCTGTTTTTTATGTTAGTATTGCAAACTCTATGATGGACTTAATTATTGGTGGCCTATTCGTAGGGATTGGTGGCGCTGTATTTTCTGTAGGTGTGACGTCATTACCGAAATATTATCCGAAAGAACGTCACGGTTTTGTAAATGGTATTTATGGGGCAGGAAATGCAGGAACAGCAGTTACTTCTTTTTTAGCACCAGTCATTGCAAGTTCATTTGGTTGGAGAGCAACTGTACAGTCATTTTTAATTTTATTAGCATTATTTGCGTTATTAAATTTCTTATTAGGGGATCGCAACGAAAGAAAAGTGAATACACCATTACTGGAACAATTAAAAGGTGTGTATAAAAACGAGAAACTTTGGTTCTTATGTATTTTCTATTTCTTAACGTTTGGATCATTTGTTGCCTTTACAGTGTACTTACCAAACTTTTTAGTGTCTCACTTTGGATTAGAAAAAGTCGATGCAGGTATGAGAACAGCTGGATTTATTGTATTAGCAACAATTATGCGCCCGATAGGTGGTTGGCTTGGTGATAAGTTTAATCCATTTAAAATTTTAATCTTTGTATTTATTGGATTGACATTATCGGGTATTATTTTATCATTTATGCCAAGCATGAATGTCTATACATTTGGTTGTTTACTCGTTGCATTTTGTGCAGGAATTGGAAATGGTACAGTCTTTAAACTTGTACCGATGTATTTTTCTAAGCAAGCAGGGGTTGTAAATGGACTTGTGGCAGCATTAGGTGGATTAGGTGGATTTTTCCCTCCGCTTATTTTAACAGTACTGTTCCAATTAACAGGTCATTATGCAATTGGATTTATGGCACTTTCAGAAGTAGCACTTGCTTGTCTCATTATTACAGTTTGGATGTATAGTCAAGAAAAGTTATTGCTTATGTTAAATCATAAATAATTCCATTGTTTGAAAAAGAGAGCAGCATGGTTTCAGTTGAAAAACTAGAAGCCTGCTGTTTTTTGTATTGTTTTAAAAGATTGAGGGGAATATAAAGGATACAAAATGTTATAGATTTTAGCATAGAAAGGTTTGGGAAAATGGATATCTTTTTAGCGATTTTACCTGCGTTATTTTGGGGAAGTATTGTACTTTTTAATGTGAAACTTGGCGGAGGCCCATATAGTCAAACGCTCGGAACAACATTAGGCGCACTTATTTTTTCGATAGGTATTTATATCTTTGTACAACCAGTGCTAACACCGGTAGTGATTGGTGTAGGAATTGTATCGGGATTATTTTGGGCGCTCGGGCAAGCGAATCAATTAAAAAGTATTGATTTGCTGGGCGTTTCGAAAACAATGCCGATTTCAACAGGGATGCAATTAGTCGCGACAACTTTATTTGGAGTTTTAATTTTTCGTGAATGGTCAACAACCGTATCTATTGTATTAGGTATTCTTGCAATCATTTGTATCATTGTTGGGATTGTTTTGACATCACTTCAAAGTGAAGAAGAAAAGAATGAAGCGCATGCAGGAAATTTTAAAAAAGGAATTATAATTTTACTCGTTTCAACTTTCGGTTACTTAGTATATGTCGTAGTTATACGCTTATTTCATGTAAATGGATGGTCGGCTTTATTGCCGCAAGCAATTGGAATGGTAATAGGCGGTATTTTACTAACATTTCGGCATAAGCCATTTAATAAATATGCAATTCGAAATATCATTCCAGGCCTAATTTGGGCAGCTGGAAATATGTTTTTATTTATTTCACAACCACGCGTAGGAGTAGCAACTAGTTTTTCTCTTTCACAAATGGGAATTGTGATTTCAACTTTAGGTGGAATTTTTATATTAGGTGAAAAGAAGACAAAGCGTCAATTTATTGCAATTATCATTGGGATTCTTTTCATTATTGCAGCTGGAATTATGCTAGGAATTGCAAAAGGGTAAGAAGTGTATTGGTAATATTATGAAATCGGAATAAACGTAAACATGATCAAACCCCCACTGATTCAAGTTTCGCTTTATATGTAACATTGCATAAGGCTATGATTGATCGTGATGGTATACTGAAACTGCTCAATATTTTTCATCAATTATTAGGTTGGAAACGTAACGTCTTATGAAATGTAAATCATGTATAAACTTAGAAAAAAAGAAGAGACGCTTAGATGAGCGTCTCTTCTTTTTTTCTAAGTTGAAACTTTAGGATATTTATGATTAGCAATAATTTTTGCGCAAAAAAAAAAGCGTTTGACTATGTTTGCGTTGTAGATGTGTATTTTATTAATGATTAATCGTATTTCGTAAGAAATCGGTTGCTTGATTTTCGGAAACATCTTGAACAAGTGCGACTTCACTAATTAAGATTCTGCGTGCATTGTCTAACATTTGTTTTTCACTCGCGTTTAATGTTCGTTCTTTATTGCGGTGGAGTAAATCACGTACGACTTCAGCTCCGTCTACAAAATCACCGCTCTTCATCTTTTCCATATTTAATGTATATCTTTGTTTCCATGAGAGTGATTCGTCTGGTTCTCCGTTATGAACGTCAACTAAAGCGTGACTTAATGTTGTTTGATCCACGACATAACGTATGCCAGAATCTTGAACTTTATCCATAGGAATCATTACTTGCATATCGCTAATCACCATGTGTATAACGCAATATTGACGTGTCGTACCTAACACTTCTTTATCTTCAATCGCCTCAATGATTCCAGCTCCATGCATAGGGTAAACAATTTTATCACCAATTTGAAACAAATCATCCACCTCCAGATGTTGTAACTAGTTTTAGTATAACATAAATGTTTTTAAAAAGTCAAATTTTATATAATACCATATTGATTAGTTGTTGGTCAATAGGAAGGTGGCTTTTTTGAGGAAGAACGAAGAGATAGAGGGAGGATATGATGGAGTAAATACAAGGCATATCCACTTAAAAGGAAGCATAAAATGTAAAATCGTTAATACAATATACCTAAATCCGTTCTTTATTAAAGGAGGGAGAAAAGGTGAGACGCACAATTAAAATCGATATTACAAATCATGTAGTAGCTAAATTTAAAGCAGATTACTTGGAATTATATACAAATAAATTTATGATAGGTAAATTTTATGTCAATACTGAAGAGAAACAGTATGTGTTAGAAGACGGATATGTACATGAAGGTGGAAAATTTTATCGCATCATAGATACGCACCGTGGCAATCATTTAGTGGCGGAGAGCTGCGATCTAGGACGGTGTTCAAATGATTCGCGTGAAAGTATTTGATGAAAGTCATGAAAAAGATTTAGAAGATGCTGTGAATGTTTTTTTAAAGAAATTGAATGATGAACAACTGATAGATATTAAATATCAAGTTGGGGTTTCAATTAATGATGATGAAAATCAAATTTATTGTTTTTCTGCAATGATCGTCTATAAAACATAAAAAAGAGCTGGAGTTTTCCAGCTCTTTTTTATGTTTTTAAGTAGGGACGACATGTGTGGGTAAAGTATTCATAATAGATGGAGTTGCTTTAGTGTTTGCTTCTGGTAAAACAACTTCCTCAGTTTTGGCATCATGTACGTTTTTACACATACCTAGGTGATAACGTTCACCTAAAAAAGGATCGATGTAAAAACCATTTTTAAATATTTTATCATTGTTACTTTTTTTTAGATGGATTTCAGAACAACTAATGCAGTAGTACATAACTTTCCTCTCCTTTATTTTATAGTGAATTTTTATAGCTGATTGAAAAAAAGAACAAGTAGTAGATGCAGATTCTCGCCAAATTGTCGTGTTCAAAATGTTGAGGAAGTACTACCTGTTCATAGAGCAATATAAGTTGTGGGCGTACCTTCACAATTATATTTGTTTGCTTATTAATCCCATGGGAAGGAGGAGAGACTAAAAGCAAGTAAGGTAGATTGATCATTCACGCATCGTAAATGATGCGTGAGGTTTTTCTTTTTTATTTACCTTTGTGAGCATATTATGAGGAAATGTTGAGAGTGTGTTTGTCCTGTTGAAAAAATGTTGAGAGTTTCTCAACAGTCTAAAATGCATATTGTTGACATGAAACCAAAAAGTGTTATATTGTATAAAATGAAACCAAAAGGTGTTACATTTTGGAGTTACATAAAGGAGAGAGAAAATGAAACAAAAAGATATGGTACAAGATATTGTACAGACCGCTATTTTTCATGCGCCAATTCAAAAAGTATGGGATAAAGTATCGACTGCTGAAGGGGTTGCCGCTTGGTTTATGCCAAATAACCTTGAACCAAAGGTAGAACATGAATTTCATGTACAATCGCCTTTTGGACCATCACCGTGTAAAGTATTAGAAATTGATGAACCGAATCGTTTCATTTTTTCATGGGATACAGATGGTTGGATTGTTTCGTTTATTTTGAAAGACTTAGGAGATAAAACAGAATTTACTCTTATTCATAGTGGATGGAAACAACCTGAGGAGACAATTGCAAAAGCAAATGAAAAAGTATCTGTTATTCGTGATAGAATGGCTGGTGGCTGGGTAGCGATTGTAAATGAAAAACTGAAAAAGGTTGTTGAGGGATAGATGTCTTCCTCAGCGGTAAAATATGATGTATTTCAAGCAATTGCTGACCCAACACGCCGAGAAGTCCTTCGTTTACTAACTGAAGAAGAGTTGTCAATTTCGAAAATAGCTGCTCACTTTTCGATAAGCCGAACAGCTGTGGTAAAGCATCTTCATATTCTTTCAGAGGCAAATTTAGTAAGTGGAAGGAAGAGCGGACGAGAAAAAATATATTGTTTGCATCCGGAACCGTTAGCTGAAATACGTGAATGGCTCTCGTATTATGAACAATTTTGGAATAACAAATTGTCCATGCTGAAATATATAGTTGAAAATGAAGAGTAAAAAAAGAGGATGACCGCGGAAGGTCATCCTCGCTTTATTATTCACTTGTTTGCGGAGCTGGTTTTAATAGAAGCCAACCAATAATGAATGTAAACACCGCCAATATGAAAGTGCCCATATAAATAACGTGTACACTAGAAGCTAATGCTTCCTGTGACTTTGTTATTATATTTGTTGCTCCCCCGTGTCCACCTGAGACGAGATTAACGCTTTGCATTCCTTGTTTATGGATCATTGTATTAAAAATAGTTCCAAAGATAGCGGCTCCTAATGTTTGGCTAAATGTATTGATGAATGTATTTAAACCAACTGCTGTACCTCGTGTACGGGCAGGAACTGCTGCTTGGATTGTGACCATATAAATCGGTGTAATAAGTCCCATTCCTAAACCGAACAGCCCTACTGCTATATAAATAAGAAATGATGGTGAGTGAGTTGATAACGTAAATAATAGGAATGTAGCAACGGATAAGATGCTAGCTCCAATTAAAATGATTTGTTTCGTTTGTAACTTACCAACTAAATTGCCAGAAAAAATGGAGCCAAATGTCCATAAAACAGGAATTGGCATTAAAATAAGTCCAGCTTCTGTTGCATTTTTTCCTAATACACCTTGGCTCCAAATCGGAAGGTACATCGTAATACTAATAATCATTGCACCTGCAATAAGTGTTAATAGGTTTACAGTTGATAATGTGCGGTTCGAAAAAAGTGTTAAAGGAATTAATGGTTCAGGAGATTTCTTTTCCACAAATAAGAAAAGAATAAATGCAATAGCGGCACCGATTAGTAGGCCGATAATCGTGATATCTCCCCAGTTTTGCTTACTACTTCCTGTTAAAAGTGCGTATAGTAAAGCGATTGTACCTAGTGAAAAAATCGTTGCCCCAGCGTAATCGATATGATGTTTTGCTGATTGAACAGATTCTTTGTAGGAAATTACAATCATGAAGCAGGCAAGAATTCCAAATGGCACATTTAAGAAGAAAATATAGCGCCAAGAAAGGGAATCTACTAAAAAGCCTCCCACTAATGGCCCAACAACACCAGAAACGCCCCAAACAGCACTCATCCAACCTTGTGCTTTTGCACGCTCTTTTGCCTCACTATATAAGTCTCCAATAATTGTCATCGTAATTGGCATAACGGCGCCAGCTCCGATACCTTGAAGCGCACGAAAAATAATTAATTGTTCCATTGATGTAACAATTCCGCAAAGCGCAGAACCGATTAAGAAAATTGTTGCACCAATAAGAAGTACTTTCTTTCTACCAAATAAGTCTGCTAGCTTTCCGTAAATTGGCGTGGAAACTGCTGTTGCTAACATATAAATGGCATATACCCAGCTAACAAGTTCGACGCCGGATAAGTCGCTTGTTATGCGGGGGATAGCTGTACTGACAATCGTTCCTTCCACAGCGGAAAGAAACGTCATTAACATTAAAGATATCATGACTTTTTTTCTCATATGTTTTCCCCTTTGTTACAATTATTCAACATTATAAAATATAAAGGTACTAAGCTATAGAAAGCAACAAAAAAGAAACAGGAAGTCTGTTTCTTTTTTGCTGAAGAGAGCTAGCTTATCGGTAATTTGACAAAGAATATCCGTGTACTTGATGATAAAAGACGGCGTTCCTTAATGCATGTTTCTTTCTAGAATGGCGCGTTGTCCTGCTGTCATTCCAGCAATTCGACCGGTAACGAGGGCAGATGTAATATTGTAGCCACCTGTATATCCGTGAATATCAAGAATTTCTCCGCAAAAATAAAGACCGTTCATTAATTTTGAAGCCATTTCTTTCGGATAAATTTCTTTAACGGAAACACCACCACCTGTCACAAATGCTTTTTCAATAGGTTGCGTCCCATTTACTGTAAAGGTGAACTCTTTAAATTCTTTTGCAAGTGCTCGGATTTTTTCGTGAGATACTTGCCCTGCTTGCTGACTCCCATCAATTTCATTGCGCTCTAATAAAAATAAGAAGTATCGTTCTGGTACGAAACCTTTTAGCACATTTTTGATGCCCTTTTTCGGTTCTTCCTTAATTTGTTTCATCATGCGCTGGAAGAGTTGTTCATTATTTTCATCAGGTAATGCATCGATGCTCATTTGAATGTGATTTGTTTTAAATTTTTTCAGTGCTTTTACAACAAACTGGCTACAGCGAAGAGCGGCCGGTCCAGAGATACCGAAATGTGTAAATAACATATCCATTTTATGAGAGATAATTGTCTTTCCTTTCGGATTTAAAACGCTAAGGTTGACATCGCGAAGTGCAAGACCTTGCAGCGTACGATCCTGAATGAATGGTTCATTTGAAAGAATAGGTACTTCTGTTGGAAAGAGTTCGGTAATAGTATGTCCTGCTTTATTGGCCCAAGCGTACCCATCTCCAGTTGAGCCGGTATGAGGAACGGATTTTCCGCCCACAGCAATAACAACATGATTTGTTTCTAAAATTTCTCCTGTTTTCAGAACGACAGCTTTCGTTTGACTATTTTCATATTCAACGGTTTCAACAGGTGTATCTGTACGAGTTTTCACACCTAATTCTTTTAATCGTGCTAATAAAGCATCGACAACAGACTGCGCTTTATTGGAGGCAGGGAACATGCGTCCGTGATCTTCTTCTTTCAGTTTGACGCCAAGATTTTCGAAGAATGTAATAATATCTTCATTATTAAAGATAGAAAAAGCACTGTATAAAAAGCGTCCGTTTCCTGGAATATGCTTAACAATTTCATCAAGTGGCAAACGGTTTGTTACATTGCAACGTCCACCGCCAGAAATTGCAAGTTTGCGCCCTAATTTATTTCCTTTATCAAGAAGTAGGACGCGTGCGCCTTCTTCAGCAGCGCCAATTGCCGCCATCAGTCCGGAAGGGCCTCCTCCGATGACAATAACATCATAATGCATAATAATCGACCTCATTTTCTACATTTCCTGCCTAAAAGAATAGCATGTTTTTAAAGAAAAGAAAAATACAGTGAGATGATGTTTCAACGAAGATTGTGGTACAATACAAAGGTTAGAGTTCAGCGTTATCATATGTAGGAGGATTTATTTATGTCCGATTCAAAATTTCTGCGCGGAACGCTTATTGTGACGTTAGGGACATTTCTCGTAAAGTTCTTAGGCATGATTTATGTCTTTCCATTTCATGCATTAGTAGGCACAGAAGGCGGAACGCTCTATACATATGGATACATTCCATATACAATCTTTTTAAGTATCGCAACGGCAGGGGTGCCGCTTGCAGTTTCAAAATTTGTTTCCAAATACAATGCGCTTGGCGATTATAAAACAAGTAGACGAATGTTCCGCTCGGGAATGGTTATGATGATTGTAACAGGCCTGCTTTCGTTCTTAGTTCTCTATATAAGCGCACCTTTATTTGCCGAAGCAATGCTTGGTAAACAAAGTATACACAGTAGTGTAGAAGAGGTTACAATGATTATTCGTCTTGTAAGTTTTGCGCTCATTGTTGTACCAGCAGCAAGTTTAATTCGTGGTTATTTTCAAGGGCATCAATCAATGGGGCCAACGACAATTTCGCAAATTATTGAACAAATTATCCGCATCGTTTTCTTATTAGTGGGTAGTTTCATTGTTATTAAAATAATAGGTGGATCTGTGGCGACAGCGGTTGGTGTAGCGACTTTTGCAGCATTTGTTTCCGCTGTTGGAGCGCTTGGTGTACTCATATGGTACTGGTTGAAACGTAAAAAGCATCTTGATCAATATTTAATCGAACAAACAGTGCCGGAATCAACGGTAAGTACGGTTCAATTGTTTAAAGAGTTATTTGCTTATGCAATTCCATATGTCGTCATTGGTTT
Organism: Bacillus cereus group sp. BfR-BA-01492; assembly: GCF_022662815.1. Lineage (NCBI taxonomy): Bacteria > Bacillati > Bacillota > Bacilli > Caryophanales > Bacillaceae > Bacillus > Bacillus cereus group sp. BfR-BA-01492. Next base: position 302,277 of record NZ_JAKUEH010000002.1, on the reverse strand, counting down.
AACAATTCCTTTATATCAACAAATTGATACGTTGACATTTAATGCGATTATGCAAGCAATTGGACAAGGAGATATTGCAGAGCGAGCACTTGGGATTTTTACAATGTGGACGCACAAATTAATTATGATCCCTGTTTCACTTGCGACAGCTTTTAGCTTAACGCTTGTGCCGGCAATTACGAAATCATTTACAGAAAAACAATTCCGCTATTTAAAATTACAGATTACACAAACATTTCAAGCAAACATGTTTTTGACATTACCGGCAGTTGTAGGAATTTCGATACTGGCATATCCGATTTACACTGCATTTTATGAGGCAGACCCGCTTGGTGGACAAGTGTTAATGTGGTACGCACCAGTTGCATTACTTTTTGCTTTATTTACAGTAACGGCAGCGATTCTGCAAGGGATTAACCAACAAAAACATGCAATTATTGCCCTTGTGATGGGGGTTATCTTGAAGTTTTTATGCAATGTCATTTTTATTCGCTACTTCGGAACCGTTGGAGCTATTTTAGCAACAGGTGTAGGATTCTTAGCTTCCATTTGGTATACAAACAAACAAATTCGAAGATATGCACATTACTCATTTGACGTTGTTTATAAAAGAACGTTTCAAATTGCAGTGTTAACACTTGTGATGGTTGTTGTTGTGAAACTATCACAAGGAATTCTCTCCTTTATCATTTCATCTGAAAGTCGTATGGGAGCGCTTGTTACTACCATAATTTGTGCGTGCATTGGCGGACTTGTTTATGGATATTTAGCAATTCGTACAGGTGTACTTGAAAGAGTATTTGGTGGGGAAGCATTAGAAAAGATTCAGCGTAAACTTGGCAGTAAATTAAAAATAAAAATGAAATCAAAAGGGGCGTAAGTAGCGTCCTTTTTCTATGATAAATAAAGAAGGTGATTGAATGCGATTAGATAAATTATTAGCAAATATGGGATATGGGAGTAGGAAAGAAGTAAAAAAATTATTGAAAGACGGCGTCGTAAAGATTGACGGAAAACCAGTCAAAGATGCAAAGTTTCATGTGAATATAGAAAAGCAAGAAGTTACAATTTATGGTGAAGTTGTTGAATATAAAGAGTTTGTTTATTTAATGATGCATAAACCACAAGGGGTCATTTCTGCAACAGAAGATGACCATCATGAAACGGTTGTTGATCTACTGGAATTTGAAGATGCAATCTTTAATCCGTTTCCAGTTGGAAGACTTGATATTGATACAGAAGGTTTGCTGTTATTAACAAATGACGGAAAGTTGACGCATCAGCTCCTATCACCGAAAAAGCATGTGCCGAAAAAATATTATGCACATATAGAAGGGGTAGTTACAGAAAAAGATGTGGAAGACTTTGCAAAAGGTGTTATTTTAGATGATGGCTATGAAACAAAGCCTGGCGAACTAATAATTTTAAACAGCGATGATATATCTGAAATTGAGCTTGTAATTACAGAAGGTAAATTCCATCAAGTAAAGCGCATGTTTGAAGCTGTTGGAAAAAAAGTTGTCTACTTGAAGAGAGTAGAGATGGGACCTTTAATGCTAGATGAGGAATTAGAACTTGGGCAATACCGTGAGTTAACAGATGAAGAGGTTGAAATGTTAAAAATGTATCAAGTGCAACACGAAAATCAAGAGTGATACCGATTTCAAGGTGCAGAAAGAACCCCTTTCTAAATGAATAGAAAGGGGTATGTATTTATTTTACATATAATTGTTTTCGTTATGAGGTCATTCTCACTTTCTTTCCTGTCGTTGTCCACTTACCGCGGCAAGGGCTATACACGAGTTCATTAAACTGCAACACGTTCAGATCGCGTTGTATAGTTCGCGGTGTAATCCCGAACTCATCTACAAGGTCTTTCGTCGTTACCGTACCATTTTCATTGATGTACATATAAATCGATTTAATGCGTGTTAGCATACGAGTAGTTGTAGGTTTCAAGAGAAAACCACTCCTCTACTAGTTTTTTTGACCCCATTCAGGAAAGAAGGTCGTTACTACCATTGTACTCCACATGACAAAATTCATGCTTTAACTTACTTAAATTTTACAAAAGTTTAACAAATAATAAAATAGAAAAATATTGGTAGTTGACATTCTATATCTCTATGGTCAACTACCAATAACTTTCTACGTAAAACGTCAAATTCCTGCAAATTTTTTTAGAAAAATAAAAGAAAAACTAATGAGAAATATCTGAAATATTACAATTGTTCGTTATTCATTCTCTCTTTATTGATATAAGAGATTTGTGTTTGCTATGATGAAAGAAAGAATAGAGAAGAAGGTGAAGACGTAATGTCAGCAATTCATTGGATGAAAGAAGTTGAGAAACGCAAGAATGACTTAATTCGTGATACGCAGCAATTCTTGCAAATCAAAAGTGTTTTAGATGAAGAAAGTGCGAGAGAAGGCGCGCCGTTTGGTGAAGGTGTAGCGAAGGCACTATCTTTCATGTTACATAAGGGAGAAGAAGAAGGATTTACTTCGAAAAATGTAGAAGGATATGCAGGTCATCTGGAAATGGGACAAGGGAAAGAGTTAGTTGGTATTCTATGTCATGTTGATGTTGTGCCGGAAGGAGATGGCTGGACAACTCCTGCGTATAGCGCTGATATTCGTGATGGCAAGATTTTTGCACGCGGGGCCATTGATGATAAGGGTCCAACAATGGCAGCTTACTATGCAATGAAAATTGTGAAAGAGCTAGGATTACCGCTTTCTAAGCGCGTTCGTATGATTTTAGGAACAGATGAAGAAAGCGATTGGAAATGTGTAGATCATTATTTTAAGAAGGAAGAAATGCCGACAATTAGTTTTGTTCCAGATGCGGATTTCCCAATTATTAATGCTGAAAAAGGAATTTCTGATATACAAGTTGTACAAAATGTTGAGAAAGCAAAAGGGGGAGAGTATGAGCTTATTTCATTCTCTGCTGGTCGCCGTTTAAATATGGTACCTGATTTTGCTGAAGCGAAAATTAAGACTGAAACAGGAAGTACACTTGTAGAAGATTATGAACAATATTTACAATCGGTTCAAAAAATAGGTAAGAAGTCGATGGAAGGAAATATTGTCACATTACAAATAGAGGGTGTATCAGCTCACGGTTCTACTCCTGAAAAAGGAGAGAATGCAGGGCTGTTACTAGCTCAATTTTTACAAACGATAGAACTTGCTGAAAAAGGAGCTTCTTTTATTTCTTTTATTGCAGAAACATTTATCGATGATACACGGGGAGAAAAAGCAGGAATTGCCTATGAAGATGAAATTAGCGGACCTTTAACAGTGAACGTCGGTCGTTTTTCGTTTGCGGAAGAAGAGGGCGGGACTTTAGGAATAAATATACGTTATCCTGTCACAACCCAATTTGAAGAGACAATTGATCGATTAAAAGAATATGTACGTACAAAAGGATTTAAAGTAGCAAACTATTCGAATTCTCATCCGCATCATGTTGATAAAGATCATGTATTAATTCGTACATTACAGCGCGTATATGAGGAACAAACAGGTGAAAAGGCTGAACTATTAGCGATTGGTGGCGGTACATATGCCCGCGCATTGCAAGCTGGTGTAGCGTTTGGACCGCTATTCCCTGGAAAAGAAGATCTTGCCCATCAAAAAGATGAGTATATTGAAATTGAAGATTTATTAAAAGCAACAGCCATTTATGCACAAGCTATTTATGAATTGGCAAAATAAAACAAGTTGTAGTCTTACGAGGTATCCGCCCTTCATTTGGAGGGCGGGCTTCTTTTTAATAATTGAATGAGATAGGAAAGAAGAGCAACAATAATAAAAAGGAGAAGATATAATATGGTACCACATTATTTTATAGCAGTTACGTTACCGCATGATATAAAAGAACGATTGGCAAATTATAAGGAAGAAATGAACGATACGTTACCATTTCGCTCATGGGTGCATAAAGAAGACTATCATATTACACTGGCCTTTTTAGGCAGTGCAACGCAAGAGCAGTTACAAGAGATAAAAGAGGGATTGCATCTTCTTAAAAATGAACAGGAATTTTCGCTTTTATTACAAGGATTTTCTACCTTTGGTATTCCAGAACGTCCACGTATATTTTGGGCTGGATTAGAAGAAAGTAAAGCGTTGCTTCATTTACAAAAGAAAGTGCATAGCATTTGTGAACGTAGTGGTTTTTCACTTGAAACGCGGCCCTTTCACCCGCATATTACGATTGCGCGTAAATGGATAGGAGAGGCGATGTTTCATATAGAGGATATAAAGGAATTAAAACCGGTATCATTTCCAGTGGATACTGTGACACTATACAGATCGAATGTAAAAGATACACCTAAATATCATCCCGTTACAGAAATAAAATTACAGAAATAAAATTACAGAAATGTAATGTATGAAAACGTTTTTTTAGCAGGTGAATATACTTATAGAAATGAATGAATTGGTGTATGCATGATTACTCAATAGATGAATCTTTAATTTGGAGAATGATGGTGATTTTTTATGTTGAGAGTAGCACGTCCGTTTGAAGCTTATTTAGATGAAATGAATAAGATTACAATTTTACTCCCGCACACATATGGAACAAGCCAGACTTTTTCTTTAAAGGAAGAAAATGAAATGAGAGAGCTCTCCATTTTTAAAACAACTTTGCTTCCTAATGCAACGAAATATGAATGTTATACAGAAGAAGTATTAGATGTAGGAAAATATTATACAGTGCGGGATGAACGGGATACGGAAACTGATTTGCAAATTGGAGCCGTGATTCGCACAGCTGCTTTTGATGAAACATATTTTTACGAAGGAACAGATTTAGGAGCGAATTATAAAAAGGAAGAAACAGTTTTTAAAGTATGGGCTCCAACAGCGAGGTTTGCTAAGGTTCGAATTTATAAAGAGAATGCAGAGTATACAGATTATGAAATGAACCGAGGAGATCAGGGAGTTTGGTCTTGTATTCTTCAAGGAGACTTAGAAGGAGCGCAGTATACATTTCTCGTTTGTATTAACTTAGTATGGAATGAAGCGGTGGATCCGTATGCAAAATCAGTATCGGCAAATGGACAATATGGAATTGTTATTAATATGGAAAAAGTCTCTGTCACAAAATATACATTGCCTAAGTTACCTTCTTCTGTAGATGCCATACTATACGAAATGCATATTCGCGATATGACTATGCATCCAAATAGTGGCGTAAAGAGAAAAGGGATGTATAAAGGTCTTATGGAAGAAAATACAAAAGGAAAACACGGAACGCCAACGGCTTTCGCTCATGTGAAAGATTTAGGTGTTACGCATGTGGAAATATTGCCATTACATCATTTTGCAGGTGTAGATGAGATGGCCCCTTTTGCTGCATATAATTGGGGATATAATCCTCTCTATTACAATGTTCCGACAGGAGTATATGCAACAAATCCGTCTGATCCCTATAATCGCATGTTAGAGTGTAAACAATTAATTGAAACATTTCATAAGCATGGGATTCGCGTAATTATTGATGTTGTATACAACCATGTATATAAAAGGGAAACATCATCGTTTGAAAAGCTTGTACCAGGTTATTATTTTCGGCACGATAAAAATGGAATGCCGTCAAATGGAACTGGAGTTGGAAATGACTTAGCATCTGAGCGAAAAATGATGAGGAAATTTATTGTAGATTCTGTTTTATATTGGTTAACTGAATATAATGTTGACGGGTTTCGTTTTGATTTAATGGGAATTTTAGATGTAGAAACGATGAATCAAATTGAACAGGAAGTGCGAAAAAAGAAACAAGATGCAATCTTGTTAGGCGAGGGTTGGGATTTAGAAACACCGCTTGCAGTAGAAGAAAAAGCGATGTTACGTAATGCTAGTAAACTTCCGCATATTGCACAATTTAATGATCAATTTCGTGATTGGATAAAAGGGAGCACTTTCGACGTAAAGAAAAGAGGTTTTGCATTTGGAGGACAAGTAGGAGAAAGGGACTTGCAATATGTACTACAAGGGAGTCTGTCCAGTGTAAAAGAACAAGGGCTTTTTTTGGAACCGACTCAAACTGTAAACTATGTGGAATGTCATGATAATATGACGATGTGGGATAAACTCGTACGCAGTAATCAAGAAGCGGAAGTGATTTTAAAGCGTCGCCATCGTTTAGCCACAGCAATGGTTCTTTTCTCACAAGGGATTCCGTTTTTACATGCAGGGCAAGAATTTTATCGTTCGAAAGAAGGAAATGAAAACAGTTATAATGCTCCGGACGAGATTAATCAAATAGATTGGGCTCAAAAAGAGAAAGAATTAGCGACTGTTGATTATATCAAAGGATTAATCGCAATCAGGAAAGAACATGGTGCATTTCGTTTTCAATCAGCTGACTTCATTCAAAAACATATGAAATTCTTTCCAACACCTTCTTCTGTCATTGCTTATCAGTTACAAAAAGTAGAATCATTTGGGCCATGGGAAGAGATTATCGTTTTATTTCATAATGGTCTACAAACAGAAAAGGTTATACTCCCAAAACAAGAAAGATGGCACGTATTCGTAAACGAGAATGAAGCAAAAGTACAAGCAATTTCTTCATTTGAAGGAAGTGAACTACAAATGGCGCCTATTAGCACGTATATATTGGTGAAAATGTGACAAATCGCTACTTGACGATGAGAATGTAATAAATGTAGAATTGACAAAGGTAACGATTTGAATGAGTTGTCATTCTTATATAGGTTTTGTAAAATAAAGTAAAAGAATAAACGGTTTGTCCGTATCTTGGCTCATGCCAAGTTTTCTTTTTCTTGCATTCAACTACAGTACAATATATGAATCCACAACATGTGAAAATGTTGCGGTTTTTCTTTTCATAATTATAAAAGATAAGGATTTGTTAACGGGTAATGGATATGGAATGGTTGGAACAATTATTAGGAAAAGAGTGGAGTCTTATACCGGCTGGTGGAGTAACAGGCGATGCGTATATTGCGCAAAATGGACAACAAAAGCTGTTTTTAAAGCGGAATACATCGCCCTTTTTAGCGGTATTATCAGCAGAGGGAATTGTTCCAAAATTACTTTGGACAAGAAGGATAACGAACGGTGATGTAATTTCAGCTCAAAAGTGGCTACCAGGGAAAAAGTTAGAGCCAGAGGATATGAAACTGGAACGTGTTGCAAAGCTTTTAAAGAAAATACATTCCTCCAAAGCGCTTGTACAGATGATCCAACGGCTTGGGAAACAGCCGCTTCATGCGCAGGAGTTATTGCAGCAATTGTATTTTGTTTTAAGAGGAGATATAAAGGAAAGCCAAACAATTAAAGCGGGGCTTCAATATTTGAAAGTCTCATTATATGACATTGAATACGATGAGTTTGTCGTATGTCATTGTGATGTGAATCATAATAATTGGCTATTATCGGATGAAGATGAGTTATTCTTAATTGATTGGGATGGGGCTGTTATTGCAGATCCTGCTCTCGATCTTGGAATGCTATTATATTGGTATGTGCCGCGCGAACAATGGGAGGAATGGTTAGCCTACTATGGCATTGAAAAGACGGATTCGTTACTTCGACGTATGAAGTGGTATGTAGTAGCACAAACTATTTTATCTATTCAATGGCATATAGCAAAAAAACAGCAAGCAGAAGCTGAATATTGGCATCAATATTTACAGCAACTACTTGCTGAATAGTAAAGAATTAAGAAAAATTGTCCATTCCAGCAATCCACTCCGTAAGTTGTGCTTGATTATTGGAAATATGATTGTCCAAATCAGAAGAATATTTACCCGATTGACTATAATAATATACATCGTTTAGCATTGCTTTTGCATCTGCGCTGATGTTGTCATTTGCAAGCAATGATTGAATGAGACGTTCTAACTGTTCACACTCTGCAACTGTTCCGCAGCAATCACTTTGATGATTGATTAAAATATCTTTTAAAATTTCTAACTGATGTTGTTGATTAATCGGCATGATCGGACCATCCTTTCGATTGTTGTTCTTGTTTGAACAAATTAAAGAAAGCACTGTTTCGTTTATGCTCTATATAGTTTTTGTCAAAATGGCACATCTTATACTTGAAAGAAACGGACCGAGTGCTCGTACGTACTTGGTTTTTTATTTGACAGTCTACTGAAAAAAGAAAGAAGGAAAAAAATAGTCTAATAAAGAGAGGGAAACATCTATGCGTTTAAGACATAAACCGTATGCAATGGATCGCATTAAAGAATATTCACAATTTGTAATTGGAAACCCTGAGGAGCATCGCGGTAATTGGAAAGAAGTGTTTGGAAATGATCATCCGATTCATATTGAAGTAGGGACAGGACGCGGACGCTTTGTTTATGAAATGGCAAAAGCGAATCCGGATATTAACTACATCGGAATTGAAAAGTTTACTAGTGTCATTGTAGATGCGCTTGATAAGTTAATTGAAGAAGAATTACCAAATTTAAAGTTAATTAATAAGGATGCGGAAGATTTAACAGTTTTCTTTACAAAAGGTGAAATTGATCGCGTGTATTTAAATTTCTCTGACCCATGGCCGAAGAAACGTCATGCAAAGCGTCGTTTAACATATAAAACATTTTTACGCAATTATGAAGAAGTGTTAGTCAAGGATGGAGAAATTCACTTTAAAACAGATAACCAAGCTTTATTCGAATACTCTCTTATGAGTATGGCTGAATACGGCATGTTATTTACATTCTTAAGTCTCGACCTTCATAATAGTGACTTTGAAGGAAATATTATGACAGAGTATGAAGAAAAATTCTCTAGTAAAGGTCATCGTATTTATCGAGTAGAAGCAAAATATCGTACGGAGCCTGTGCAGTAAAGCACAGGTTTTTTTTGAAAGAGAAATAGTCTGAATTTTATGTTAAAATGAAATAAGAAAAGGAGGAAGTGCAATGGAAGTTTTACGAATTGGAAACATAAAAGTAACTTGGTTGCGTGGTGGAAATACTCATTTAGATGGCGGGGCAATGTTTGGAGTCGTCCCGAAAGTGCTTTGGTCTCGCAAATATGAGCATAATGAAACAAACCAAATTTATTTGCGAACGGATCCGTTACTTGTACAAACGAAAGAAGGGAATATTCTTATTGATTCAGGAATTGGAAACGAAAAAATGAGTGAAAAAATGAAGCGAAATCAAGGGGTAACAGAAGAGTCATCTGTTCATGAGTCGTTAGTACGTACTGGGCTTTATCCGGAAGATATTCATTATATTTTAATGACGCACCTTCATTTTGACCATGCGTCTGGGCTGACAAAGTGGGAAAACGGGCAGCTTGTTCCAATGTTTCCAAACGCTAAAATTTATGTGTCGGATATAGAGTGGAATGAAATGAGAAGTCCAAATATAAGATCGCGAAATACATATTGGAAGGAAAATTGGGAGCCAATTGCAAAGCAAGTCGTTACTTTTAAAGAAGAAATCCAAATTACAAGTGAGATACAAATGATTCACACTGGCGGACATAGTGATGGTCATGCTGTTATTGTTTTAGAAAGTATGGGAGAGACGATGCTTCATTTAGCGGATTTATTACCGACTCACGCGCATCAAAATGTCCTTTGGGTCATGGCGTATGATGATTACCCAATGACGTCGATTGAACAGAAGCAAAAATGGATGAAGTATGGAACGGAGAGAAATGCGTGGTTTACTTTTTACCATGATGCCTATTATCGCGCTGTGAAATGGGATGAGGAAGGAAAGATCGTTCAAAAGTTAGATAGAAAAGAGAGTATTGAAGCATAAATATAGTAGAAAAGAGAGGGGGCAAAGTCTTTTCGTTGAATCCTCTCTTTTTTATACATGAAAAAATGATAGAATTTCATCACATACTTAGGCAGCAGTGACTTCTAAAATTGTACCCGTTTTCGCATCTACTAAAAATTCAAATCGTTCTTGTATATCGTTTAAAATGGTTGTGAGACCACCGCGATACACTTCGTATGCGACATCATATTTTTCAAACGTCTCTGGAACCATATGTACCCAAGAGCCAGTAACTTCACCTTTATGACGTAATGCTTGCTTCACCATTTTCAATGCTTTTTCGGAAGAGATATGGGATTGTTCTTGAACTTTGTTTGCAACAAGATAACCAGCTGCAAAACCAACGCCAAGACCAGCTATTAAACCTTTCCAGTTCATATGCTCACCTCAATTCTATAAAATAGTGTATTAATGATAATTATAATTCAATTTTAATGAAAAAAGAAGAAACTAGAAACATTTTGAAAATTTCGTTACAATAAATAAGGTATTCTACTAAGGGTTGAAAGAAGGGAACTTCATGAATAAAGAGACATTAGAGCTATTTCGTACATTAACAGAATTACAAGGAGCATCAGGCTTTGAGCATGATGTACGTCGCTTTATGAAGCAAGAATTAAGCAAATATGCAGATGAGATTGTTCAGGATGGTTTAGGTAGTATATTTGGATTGAAAAAAGGAGACGAGAATGGTCCCCGTGTACTGGTAGCAGGTCATATGGATGAAGTTGGCTTCATGGTAACACAAATTACGAAAAACGGGATGATTCGTTTTCAAACATTAGGTGGTTGGTGGAGCCAAGTATTACTAGCTCAGCGTGTACAGATTATGACAAAAAATGGCCCTATTGTTGGGGTGATTGGCTCTATTCCACCGCATTTATTAAGTGACGCGCAGCGTGCAAAACCAATGGATATTAAGAATATGTTAATTGATATTGGTGCTGACAGCTATGAAGAAGCACTTGAAATCGGTGTGAAACCAGGGCAACAAATTGTTCCAATTTGTCCGTTTACACCGATGGCAAATGAAAAGAAAATTATGGCGAAAGCTTGGGACAACCGTTATGGTTGTGGTTTGGCTATTGAATTATTAAAAGAATTAAAAGATGAAACTTTGCCAAATACATTATATGCTGGTGCAACTGTGCAAGAAGAAGTAGGACTTCGTGGTGCACAAACAGCTGCGAATATGATTCAGCCGGATATTTTCTATGCGCTTGATGCAAGTCCAGCAAATGATGCATCTGGCGATAAAGAGCAGTTCGGTCAATTAGGAAAAGGGACGCTTCTTCGTATTTATGACCGCACAATGGTAACGCATCGCGGGATGCGTGAATTTATTTTAGATACAGCAGAAACACATAATATTCCGTATCAATATTTTATTTCACAAGGTGGCACAGATGCAGGACGTGTACATACAAGCAACTCCGGTATTCCATCAGCAGTAATCGGTGTTTGTGCTCGTTATATTCATACACATGCTTCCATTTTACATGTTGATGATTATGCGGCGGCAAAAGAATTATTGACGAAGCTTGTTAAAGCGACAGATAAAATGACGCTGGAAACAATTAAAAATAATGCTTAAAAGAAAGGGCCAGTTTTGGCCTTTTCTTTTCGTATATATACAAATGAAAAAACTGACATACATTCATTTTTTATAACCGTGACGCAGGTGTTTGAAAAATAACATGAATATATAACTAGTTTGTGATAGAGGACAATTTATCCCGCTATTTTAGGGCAGTAAGACTCCCACCTCAAGATGCAGAGAAAAGCAAGGAAGATAGGTGGGAGTAGGGCTGCCCGTAACAGCCCGATTGGTGAGGGCTCATAATCAGTGGGGGATGAAGAAAACCCCCACTGATTAAAGTTTCACTTTATCCTGTTATTTTAAGGTAGTAAGACTCCCGCCTCAAAATGCAGAGAGAAGTAAGGAAGGTAGGTGCTATAAGAAATGAATAGTGGAGGAACTATATGTCGAAAATATGGATAATAATTGGAATTGTCGCATCCATTATCGGTATACTATTTTTAGTGAATCTCAATATTTTTGAAGAAGAAGAAATAAAGGGTGCAGATATTCATAAAATCGTACAATTTATGGAAGATATGAAGCAAGGAAAATATGGTGAAATTACTGTAGTTCATCGATATTATGGAGGGAAATCTTATTTAGCCAGCAATGCACTTAAAGAAGCAGATAGCTTGGTAATTTATCATTTGAAAGCGCAGTATGATAAAAAAACGAAGGAAAGTTGGATTGAAGTCATACCTGATTTGAGCCAATTTAAACAATCCGCGGATAACCCCGTTAATGTGATTTCTTCACCAGAGCAATGCGGATATATATATTATAAGCAGGATTTAGAAAGAGATACAGGGCAATATATGCTGACGGAATGTCGTCATAGATGGGAGTATGAATTGTAAGGCAAATCATACGATGTTTCACTCGAGCAAAGGGGTATATAGAGATAGAGGTGGAAGAGATGAAAATAGCAGTTGGATCGAAAAATCAAACAAAAGTAGGAGCTGTAGAGGAAGTATGGAAAGATGCGGACATTATCGCCATTTCTGTTCCGTCGGGAGTAGCGCCGCAGCCCTTTTCTGATGAGGAAACGATGCAAGGGGCAATGAATAGAGCGAAGCGAGCAGTAGAGGTAGTCCAAGCAGATATCGGCTTTGGATTAGAAGGCGGCGTGATGAAAACGGAGCACGGATTGTTTTTATGTAACTGGGGTGCTTTAGCGACGAGTACGGGGAAAGTGTTTGTTGCAGGAGGCGCTCGGATTAAGCTGCCGGATGATTTCCTTGCACCACTTGAAGCAGGAAAAGAATTAAGTGAAGTGATGGAAGAATTTGTGAAGCGAAAAGATATTCGAAGCCATGAAGGAGCAATCGGAATTTTTACAGACCATTACGTGGATCGTACAGCGTTATTTGTTCATGTTGTAAAGCTATTAATTGGACAATATAAGTATAATGAAAAGCAAGCATAAACCTTGCACAGCACACGATGTATGGTAGTATAAAAGAAAGATTATAGTATGAAACGATACACTTCGTTAGAGGAGGAAATATAGATGAAGTCATTAGAAAGTATGGAGCAATTTCAAGAGTTAAAAAATGAGGAAAACGTTATTTTTATGTTCTCAGCAGATTGGTGTCCAGACTGCCGTTTTATTGATCCATTTATGCCAGAAGTAGAAGAGACATACAGTAACTTTTCATTTTATTATGTAGATCGTGATGAATTTATCGATCTTTGCGTGAAATTAGACGTATTTGGCATTCCAAGCTTTGTAGCGTACAATAAAGGCGAAGAGATTGGTCGCTATGTGAATAAAGATCGAAAAACACAAGAGCAAATCGAAGCGTTTATTGAAGGGTTAAAATAAAGCAATCTGTTAATAAAATTGTGAAATAACCTCTACCTTCGCGGGGAGGTTATTTTTTTGGAAGGGAGGAAAGCGAAATGAAAATGACAAATAAGAAGATGAAAGAAGAGTTAATGGAAAGGTTAGCTCGCCCAGAGTGGGATTTTCATTATGATAGTGAAAAACATGTGCTACGAATTGAGCAAAAAGATACGAAAAAAGGGATTAACGTTTCACTTCCAGGAGTTGTCGCAAAATGGGAAGTGAAAAAAGAAGCCGCAATTGAAGATGTTGTATATTACGTAACAGAAGCGTTGCTTGCTATGCATAAAGAAGAGAGTCAATCAGGGAAAATATTTCCGGTCATTCGGTCCACTTCTTTCCCGAAAGAAGCGGAAGAAGGAAATCCATTTATTATGACAGAGCATACAGCCGAAACACGCATTTATTACGCATTAGATTCCAATAAAACATACCGTTTAATAGATGAACGTTTGTTACAAAAATTAGGACTAACAGAACAGCAAGTGCGTGAAATGGCATTATTTAATGTTCGTTCATTAAATTATGAGTTTAAACAAGATCAAGTTGCTGGAAACACATTTTATTTCTTGAACACAAATGATGGTTATGATGCGAGTCGTATTTTAAATGAATCGTTCTTACAATCTATGCGTGAAAAAATTTCAGGTGATATGGTAGTGGCTGTTCCGCATCAAGATGTGTTAATTATTGCTGATATCATGAACGAAATCGGTTATGATATTATTGCACAAATGACAATGAAGTTTTTTGCTGAAGGTCATGTTCCAATTACATCGCTTTCATTTATATATGAAGATGGTGAGTTTGAACCAATCTTTATTTTAGCGAAAAATCGGAAGAAGACGAATGGAAAAGAGAAAGGATGAACAAAGTGAACGTTTTTTATAACCTTGAAGGAATTGGAGATACATTAATTGTTGTCTTACAAGACATTGCTTTAGAGAACCGCACATTTGATCGCAAAGGAGATGTAGCGCGTATTTATGATCGTGAAAGCAATGTAACAGCAGGATTTAACATCTTCGGTGTTTCTTCTTATATGGAAATAAAAGAAACAGGGAATATTACTTTAACAAAAGAACTTGTTGAAAAAATTAACGAAATTTTAGCGAAGAACGGTTTTGAAGAAAAAGTAGAAGCAGATTTTTCACCAAAATTTGTTGTTGGTTATGTAGCAGAAAAAGAAAAACATCCAAATGCTGATAAATTAAGCATTTGTAAAGTTGAAGTTGGCACAGAAACATTACAAATTGTATGTGGTGCGCCAAACGTTGAGGCAGGACAAAAAGTAGTTGTTGCAAAAATTGGTGCTGTCATGCCAAGTGGCATACTAATTAAACCAGCTGAATTACGCGGAATCCCATCTGCTGGTATGCTTTGCTCTGCTCGTGAATTAGAACTACCAGACGCACCACAAGAAAAAGGAATTCTTGTATTAGAAGATAGCTATGAAGTTGGACAAGAATTCAAGTTTTAGTGGAGTGTAAAAGAAGGAGTCTATCGCCTGTATATAGTAGGTGATAGACTCCTTTTTCTTATTCATAAAAAGTTATCGGCGCAAGTCGAAAGATATCAGCGGAGCCTCCCCATTTATCGGCGCAAGTCGAAAGATATCAGCGGAGCCTCCCCATTTATCGGCGCAAGTCGAAAGATATCAGCGGAGCCTCCCCATTTATCGGCGCAAGATGAAAGATATCGGCGAAGCAGCGCTACTTATCGGCGCAAGATGAAAGATATCGGCGAAGCAGCTCCACTTATCGGCGCAAGATGAAAGATATCGGCGATTCGACACGAAATATCGATTTACCAACAAATTACGACACATATAATTTTTTATGAATATATAAAAATAAACACTCAATCGTTTTCATCAGTGGCCTCATTATATGGGACTATTTTTTGCTGAAGTGTCGCTATATTGTCACGCTTTCCTTTATAAAGTATATTGTGTTTCAAAACCAAATTAGTTAAAATTTAGAAAAACAAAAGGGGTTAGCGTACATGATGCAACAACCGAAAATAAAAGAACTTCTTGAGAGAATTGAAATTACAAAAAAGCATGACGTTGAAATTGATTCCTATGAAATTTATTTGTTTCATGAAAACGAAATAGAAAAAGGACAAATTGGTTATCGATATGATAAAAATAATCATTCACTTATAGGTGAGAATGAAGGGGAATGGAAAGAGAACTGGATTGTTATTGGGTATGAAACAGATATGGGGGATCCTATTTTTATAGATACAGATGATGCATTGTATCCAATTTATACAGCAAACAAAGGTGCTGAAATATGGGAACCAGTTTGTATAGCTGATAGTATAAATGAAATTATAAATCAACTTCAAGATAAATAAAGTACAAAAGAATGTAGAGAGCGTAAGCGATAAGCGGCAGTCTATTTATATAAGACTGCTATTTTTTATAAATTTTACAAAAGGTTTGGAATATGACTTGTCATATTAATGAGCGTAATTTTACCTGCACTTTTTGCCGAATGCTGATACAATAAAGAATGTTACTATTTAGTAGAAAGAGTGGTAAGCATGTTAGATTGGATGAAAAAGCTGTTTAACAAAGAGGAACATCAGGAAGAAAAAACAGCAGTGTTTAAAGAAGTATCGAAAAAAACTGAAAGTCAGCCCAAAATTCCTCGTGTAAACCACTACACTGAAGAAAGAGAAGCACAAATGGCAAGCCGAAATTTAGGTGTAAAATGCCGTTTTCCTTTAATACCAGATGGTGGATTGGATCAAGAGGATGTAGAAGCACCGTCAAGTTTTGAAGTGCAGCCTATTCATAGAGCTGTAAAAGCAGAAAGACATCGTCAAAGATATGTAGAACAAGAACCAACTTCTACATATACAGAATCAAAATTTGTGCATCAGTCAGAAGAAGTGCCAGAGCCGTTTGTTCAACCAACATCTGTACCAGTACAAGAAAATAATCGAAGACCATTTCGTCCAACAGAAATCATCTCTCCTATTTATGGACATCATCGTCCTTCAGTAGAAAAAAAGGTTGTACAAGAGGAAGAAAAGGAGAGAGAAGACCTTGAAATATCCGTTGAGGGGAAATCAGTTGTTGATGCTTGGTTAGAGAAGAAGGGATATACATTCTCCTATTTCTCCGAAGAACAAGCAGTACGTGATTTTCCTAAAGAAGAGGGAACAGTAGCGGATAATCAAGAAACGAGTAAACAAAAAGGAAAATCAGTTGTTGATGAGTGGTTAGAGAAAAATAGCTATGAAATAGAGCATCAAGCTTCTTTATTGGAAGAAAATTCAGATGACTTAATAGAACAGCAAACAGATGACTTTGAGTCAGAGCAACATGTAGTGGCGTTATTAGAGGATGATAGAAAAACTCTGCAATCAGAGGCAATAGATACGAAACACATAGAAGAACAAGATGAGAAAAAAGCTGCTGAAGAGGCAGTCATTATAAAGTCGGAAGAAGCACTTGTTGAAACGATTGTGATAGAAACAGAAAATTCTTCAGAAGAAGAATTTTTAGAAGAGGAAGTTTCAGCTTCAGAACCTACACAAATAGTTACAACTACGGAAGCAGAAGTGGAAATAGAAGCAGAAGCACTAGAGGAAGCAGAAATAGAAACAGAAGATGTGGCGCAATTACAAGAAGAATCTACTAAGGAAATAGAAAATACCACTGAATACGTTGCCCAGCAGGAAGCAATGGAATCTCAAGAGGATAAGAAACAAATTGCGTTAACTTCAGAAAGCCTTGAAAAGACGAAAAAAGATGTTCAAAGCTTTGCGAACACCTTAATTGAAGAAAGAGAAGAAACACAATCTATATCAGAAGAAACACAGCCTGTTGTACAAACAGAAGAACCAAAACGTGAGAAAAAACGTCATGTACCATTTAATGTTGTTATGTTAAAACAAGATAGAAGAAAACTAATGGAAAAACATAGAGCAAGAATGAATGCAGTACAACAAGTAGAAGAAGTGCAGATAGAAGAGAAACCAGTACAACAAGTAGAAAAAGTGCAGATAGAAGAGAAACCAGTGCAACAAGTAGAAGAAAAAGTGCAAGTAATTGAGCAATCTGTGCAACAAATAGCAACTGTACAACAAACGAAAGATGCTACAGCAAATTCTAGTGAAAAAGAGTATGTTGTAGCGAAAAGAGAAAATGATGTGCGTAATGTATTGCAAACACCTCCGGAATACATGATGCCGCCATTAACATTGCTCACGATTCCAGCGCAAACAACATTAGATAATACGGAATGGTTAGATGAACAAAAACAATTGCTAGATATGACGTTTAATAATTTCCATGTTGGGGCTCATGTTATCAATGTTTCACAAGGACCAGCGGTAACCCGTTTTGAAGTACAGCCTGATCCGGGTGTGAAAGTAAATAAAATCACAAATTTAAGTGATGATATTAAGTTAAGCTTGGCTGCAAAGGATATTCGAATCGAAGCGCCAATCCCAGGGAAAAGTGCGATTGGGATTGAAGTTCCAAATAAAGAAAGTAAGCCGGTCTTTTTAAGAGAAATTTTAAGAAGCCCAGTATTTACAAAGAGTGAGTCACCGCTTACGGTTGCACTAGGGCTTGATATTTCGGGGGCACCGATTGTAACGGATATTAGAAAGATGCCTCATGGATTAATTGCAGGTGCAACAGGGTCAGGGAAAAGTGTTTGTATTAATGCGATTTTAACGAGTATTTTATATAAGGCGAAACCTCATGAAGTGAAGCTTATGTTAATTGATCCAAAAATGGTTGAACTTGCACCATATAATTCTGTTCCGCATCTTGTAGCTCCTGTTATTACAGATGTAAAAGCTGCTACAGCGGCATTAAAATGGGCGGTTGATGAGATGGAACGACGCTATGAGCTGTTTGCACATGCGGGAGCTCGCGATTTAACTCGGTATAATACAATCGTAAGTGAAAGAGAAATTCCAGGTGAAACATTACCATATATTGTTATTGTTATTGATGAATTAGCAGACTTAATGATGGTGGCTCCTGGTGACGTAGAGGAAGCGATTTGTCGTATCGCTCAAAAAGCACGTGCTTGCGGTATTCATTTATTAGTTGCCACGCAGCGTCCATCTGTAGATGTTATTACTGGATTAATTAAATCTAATATTCCAACTCGCATTGCGTTCACTGTATCATCTCAAGTTGATTCTCGTACGATTATTGATATTGGAGGCGCAGAAAAATTACTAGGGCGCGGTGATATGCTATTTTTAGGAAATGGTACATCTAAGCCAGTACGTGTGCAAGGTGTGTACGTATCGGATGATGAAATTGAAAAAACAGTTGAACATGTGAAAAAACAAATGAAACCAAATTACTTATTTAAGCAAGAAGATTTATTAGCGAAAACAGAACAACATGAAGCGGAAGACGAATTATTTTTTGATGCATGTCAATTTGTTGTAGAACAAGGGGGAGCTTCTACATCTTCTGTACAGAGAAAATTCCGTATCGGCTATAATCGCGCGGCACGTCTTATTGAAGAGATGGAGGCGCAAGGGATTATATCTGAAGCAAAGGGAACGAAACCGAGAGATGTCCTAATTTCAGAGGATGAATTTGCTGCTATGCAGGAAATTCATGTATAGGAAGCGGTTTTGCTGTATACTAAGAGAAAATGTTGGATAGTAAAGTAGGGAGTAAAACGACATGAAAGAAATCGAATTAAAATTAAAAGGTGAAATTGATCGATTAACAAATAAAACATTTAAATTTGATGAACGAGTTGGAGAAGGATGGTTCTCTGCTGTTTATTTTTTAAAAACTCGTGATATTATTCAAGAATTTCGTCCGAAAAGTGTTGTAACCATGCAGTTTTTCCAAAAAGAGAATGCAGTGCTTTGCGGAACGGATGAGGTAATTGCATTGTTACAAACATTTGCGACACATCCAGAAGAGTTAGAAATTCATTCTTTAAAGGATGGGGACAAAATTAAGCCGTTTGAAACAGTTTTGACAATCACGGGACCTTATGAGTATTTTGGGTTTTTAGAAGGTGTAATCGATGGGATTTTAGCACGACGTACATCTGTAGCAACAAATGTATATAATGTTGTACAAGCTGCTCGTAGCGGTCAAAAAGAAAAACCTGTTATTTTTATGGGAGATCGTGATGATCATTACACACAGCAAGCTGGTGATGGATACGCAGCATACATCGGTGGTATGAGTGCACAGGCAACGCATGCAATGAATGAATGGTGGGGCAAAAGTGGAATGGGGACAATGCCGCATGCATTAATTCAAATGTTTAATGGAGATGTTGTTGAAGCTGCAAGAGCATATCATAAAAAGTTTCCAGAAGATGATCTCGTTGTACTAATTGACTATAACAATGATGTAATTACAGATGGTCTTCGTGTTGCACGTGAATTCGGTTCAGAATTAAAAGGTGTCCGTATTGATACATCACGTACAATGATTGATCAATATTTTATCCGTAATCCAGAAGTACTTGGAACATTTGACCCACGTGGTGTAAATCCATCGCTTGTTTTTGCACTGCGGAAGGCGCTTGATGAGGAAGGGTTCCAACATGTAGATATTGTTGTAACTGGTGGATTTGACGAGAAACGTATTCGTGAATTTGAAGAGCAAAATGTTCCTGTAGACTTATACGGAGTTGGCAGTAGCTTGCTGAAAATGAATATCGGCTTTACTGGTGATAATGTGGAATTAAATGGAAAGCCAGAAGCGAAAGCTGGGCGTAAATACCGTCCAAATCCGCGTCTTGAGCGCGTTCAATTAGAAAAAAGAGAAGAGAAATAAAGTGAAACTTTAATCAGTGGGGGTTTTCTTCATCCCCCACTGATTATGAGCCCTCACCAATCGGGCTGTTACGGGCAGCCCTACTCCCACCTATCTTCCTTGCTTCTCTCTGCATCTTGAGGTGGGAGTCTTACTGCCCGTTAATGCGGGATAAACGAGAAAAACTGATAGGTGATTGACCCTATCAGTTTTTCTGTTATCATAGTATAACGGCTTGTTTTTTGCTATAATAGTTTTGTTATGGACATAAAACGAAGCACGTATGTATTTGTCACGATTAATGAGAGCTAAAAAAGGTTCGCTTTATCGGAAATGTATGATGATTACCAAAATAAGAAAAGATTCATATACTGTCTTATAGATAGGCCGTTGTATTAGTTCGAAATGTTGGAGGTTCTTTAAGATGACAGTTTACCATTTTGTAGGAATTAAAGGAACAGGAATGAGTTCATTAGCGCAAATTCTTCATGACATGAAGAATACTGTTCAAGGTTCTGATTATGAAAAGCGTTTCTTCACACAAGTAGCATTGGAAAAGCGTGGTATTTCGATCCTTCCTTTTGATAAAAACAATATTAAAAAAGGACAAGTGATTATTGCAGGAAATGCATTTCCTGATACGCATGAAGAAATTATAGCAGCGAAAGAATTAAATATTCCAGTTCACCGTTACCATCACTTTTTAGGAGACCTTATGAGTAAGTATACAAGTGTTGCTGTAACAGGTGCGCATGGAAAAACATCAACAACAGGTTTGTTAGCCCATGTTATGCAAGGTGCCAACCCGACATCTTATCTGATTGGAGATGGAACGGGGCATGGGGTAGAAAATAGTAAGTATTTTGCGTTTGAAGCTTGTGAATATCGTCGTCATTTCTTGTCTTACTATCCAGACTATGCAATTATGACAAATATTGATTTTGATCACCCGGATTATTTTGCAGACATCAATGATGTATTTCATGCATTCCAAGAGATGGCACTTCAAGTGAAAAAGGGAATTATTGCGTGTGGTGATGATGAAGAACTTCAAAAAATTCAAGCGAAAGTACCTGTTATTTTCTATGGATTTGGTGAAGATAATGATTTCCAAGCTCGTAACATTCAAAAGAGAACAGACGGTACTGTATTTGAAGTATTCGTTCGTAATACGTATTATGAAACATTTAAAATTACAGGATACGGAAATCATAGCGTATTAAATGCATTAGCAGTAATAGCGCTTTGCCATTATGAAAATATCGATGTCGAAGTTGTGAAACATCAATTAACAACATTTGAAGGCGTAAAACGTCGCTTTAATGAAAAACCGGTGGGAGACCAAGTTATTATTGATGATTATGCACACCATCCGACAGAAATTAATGCAACGATTGAAGCGGCTCGTCAAAAGCATCCAGAGCGTGAAATTATCGCTATTTTTCAGCCACATACATTTTCACGTACAGAGAAGTTTTTAGATGAGTTTGCGGAAAGCCTAAGTAAAGCTGATCAAGTCTATTTATGCGATATTTTCGGATCAGCACGTGAAAACAAAGGTGAATTAACAATTGCAGATTTGCAAAAACGCATTGACGGTGCAGAATTAATTACAGATACAACAACAGATGTACTGAAAAAACATAAAAACGGCGTTCTTATTTTTATGGGCGCAGGTGACATTCAAAAATTCGAAGCAGCTTATGTAAAAGAAGTGCAAGTTGCTGAGAAGTAATGAGGTGAAAAAGACGTGCAGCGGTGGCTGTGCGTCTTTTTTTGATACGTGGTTTGTAGCATGTTTGGTGTCGAAAGATGTTGGTAAGTCGATAGCTCTTGTCGAAACGCCGATATATTTCAAAAATTGCCGATATGTTGAGAGGACATTTTTAAACGATAGATGTTAGAATAATAAGAAAATAAAAGGGGATGTAAAAATGTTCACACTTCGAGTCGATAGCGAAATCGAACTTCAATTACTTGAAAAGCAGCATAAAGAAGAACTATATCAATTAATAGATAAGAATCGTAATCATTTAAGAAAATGGCTTCCTTGGGTAGATGGTACGAAATCGGCTGATGCGTATGATGCCATTTTTCCGATATGGTTAAAGAAATTTGCAGAGGGAGACGGTTTTGAAAGTGGTATACGCTATAAAGGAAAGCTTGTTGGGATGGTAGGCATTCATCCGGTGAGCTGGGGGAAGAAAGCGGCGAGTCTTGGGTATTACCTTGCAGAAGATGCTGGGGGAAAAGGTATTATGACGCGTAGCGTAAAGGCTGTACTTCGCTATGCATTTGAAAATTTAAAGCTCAATAAAATTGAAATTCGTTGTGGAGTACAAAATAAGAAAAGCCGTGCGGTTCCAGAACGACTTGGGTTTCGGTTAGATGGTATTTTGCGAGAGGAAGAATGGTTGTATGACCATTTTCATGATATAGCAGTCTATAGTTTGTTAGCTTCAGAGTGGAAGGAAATCCGATGAGGAATTTGTATTACTTCCTATTAATATAAGAGAAGAGTTACTAGAAAGTTTTATAGGTTAAACTGTAAAATATAGTATTATTTAGTTGAGGTGGTGGTGATATGAACTTTCCTATTCAAAGAAGCAAACCGATTATGATTTTTGTCATTCTAATGTTCATTATTATGGTTGTTTATCCCATTGTACTGCTTCTGATGAATAAAGAAAATTGGGGAACGGCGTTAATTGGAATGGGAATTTGCTTCGTTGTCAATGTTCCACTCGTTTGGGAAGTATTTATAAAAAAACATATTGTGAAAAATGGTGTACTGAAGTATGGGATATTGAATGATGATATTGTGTTATCAGATATAAGAGTGGTACGCCAAGTTGGGAAATCTCTTGAAATTACAACGAATCAATATAAAGTACATATGATTGCAATGCCAACAGATATGAATCAGTTATTAGCATTGATTGAGAAAGAGAATCCACAGGTGAAAATAGAGATGAATTGAAAAAAACGCTCGGAATGATATCTGAGCGTTTTTTGATGCTATTTTAAGTTTTCAGGGTTTAACGCTTCTAATTCAGGTACAACGAAACGGCCATCTTTACGAATTAATACGTCGTCAAAGTAAATTTCACCGCCGCCGTATTCTGGACGCTGAATGCATACTAAATCCCAATGGATGTTAGAGTTGTTTCCGTTCCATGCATCGTCATACGCTTGTCCAGGTGTGAAGTGGAAGCTACCGTCGATTTTTTCATCAAATAGAATGTCGCCCATTGGATGAAGGATGTATGGGTTTACGCCGATTGCAAATTCGCCAACGTAACGTGCACCTTCATCTGTATCGAAAATTTTATTAATGCGTTCTGTATCGTTTGCAGTTGCTTCAATAATTTTTCCATCTTTAAATTTCAGCTGTACGTTTTCGAATGTATAACCATTATATGGTGATGGCGTGTTATAAGAGACTGTACCATTAACAGAATCGCGAACTGGTGCAGAGTATACTTCGCCATCCGGAATATTTAAATGACCAGAGCATTTAATAGCTGGAATGTCTTTAATAGAGAATGTTAAATCAGTTCCAGGACCAACTAGGCGAACTTTATCTGTTTTGTTCATCAGTTCAACAAGGCGATCCATCGCTTTGTCCATTTTACCGTAATCTAAGTTACATACTTCGAAGTAGAAGTCTTCGAAAGCTTCTGTACTCATTTTTGCAAGTTGCGCCATAGACGCATTTGGATAGCGAAGAACAACCCAGCGTGTTTTTGGAACGCGGATGTCTCTATGAACTTTCTTACCAACTGTTTGACCGTGGATTTTCATTCGTTCACTTGGAACGTCAGCTTGTTCATTAATGTTATCGCCAGAGCGAAGACCAATATAAGCATCCATATCTTTCATTACGCTTGCTTCATATGCTGCGATTTGTTCGAAATGTTCTTCTGTAGCACCCATTAATAAAGAGCGATCTACCGCATGATCTTTTAAAGAGACAAATGGAAAACCGCCAGCTGCATATGCTTCTTTTACAAGTGCTGTAACAAGTTCTCTTTGCAAGCCAAAGTTTTCGATTAATACTTTTTCGCCTTTTTGTAAGCGAATAGAGTAGTTAATTAAATTGTATGCTAATTTTTCAATACGTGGATCTTTCATATGTAAAGCCTCCCCTAATGAATTATGTATACATTGTTATTGTACCCTACTTGCTGGAATTTGTTTAATGATTTATGTTACAGTTGACATACAAGTAAGAAAATTCGAACGAAACTGTAAGGGTTAGAATGAAACGGAAAATGATTGTATAATAGGAGAAAGTATGAAAAAGATAAAGGAAGTGATGAGATGCAAGTTCTTTTATACGTAAGTGCAGCTATTATTGCAGTAGCATTTGCTGTATTGGTAATTTATGCATGCAGAACGTTATTATCATTACAGAAAACGCTAGAAAATGTTGCAAGTACACTAGAGGGATTAGAAAAGCAAATGCAAGGAATAAGCGTAGAAACAGAGCAGTTATTACATAAAACAAATGCATTAGCTGATGATATTCAACAAAAGTCACAATCATTAAATAAAGTAGTAGAAGGCGTAGATGGAATTGGAACGACAATTCATTCTTTAAATACGAAACTACGTAATGTATCAAATTCAGTTACAAATGAAATTGAAAATAATGCAGATAAAGTTGCTCAAGTTGTTCAATGGAGCAGTGCAGCGATTGAAGTATATAATCATTTTAGAGCTACTAGACAAGAGAAAAAACTAGAAAAAGCAGAGAGAAAGTTAGAGAAAGCAGAAAAGAAAGAAAAGCGTTCGAGACTTCCGATTCGTATGAGAGGTGAGTAAAATGAGCATGAAAAAAATCGAAACAATAGAAGAGTTTGAAGCGTTAGTAGAAACAGCGGAACCATACATTTTGTTTAAACATAGTACAACGTGTCCAATTAGCCAAGGAGCATATACAGAATTTCAAGCTTATTGTAAGGAGAACGATGAAACTACCGCATGTTACTTATACATACAGGATGCAAGAGATGTTTCCAATCGCATTGCTGAACATTTCGGTATTAAGCACGAATCACCTCAAGTGTTATACATAAAAGATGGGATTGTAGTGTGGCATGCTTCTCATTGGAATATTAAAAAAGAAGCATTGGAAGAGAACATCAAGTAAGAAGTGAGCGAAGAGGCTCGCTTCTTTCTTTTTTGAAAAAAATTATTATAATTTTCTTAGATTGAGTTTTAGAGAGCGCATATACGGAATGAATAGATGAGAGAACGATTCCAAATGCAATGTATATCATGTGACAACCTGACGTCTATTCGTTATAATAAGTTAGCTTAAACGTGATAATAAGATAATGAAACAAATATATAAATATACAACTGAGAAAGAGGTGGCTGTCCTATGGCATCACAAGAATTAGATCGTTTACGTTCTCAAATTGATGAAATAAATATGCAAATGTTAAAGCTTTTAAATGAAAGGGGTCGTCTTGTTCAAGAAGTCGGTAAAGTAAAAGAAGAGCAAGGGATCATGAGATTTGATCCTGTACGTGAAAGAAACATGCTGGATTTAATTACAGAACATAATAATGGTCCGTTTGAAACATCAACACTTCAACATATTTTTAAACAAATTTTTCAGATGAGCTTAGAGTTACAAGAAGATGATCATCGCAAGGCGCTTCTTGTTTCTCGTAAGAAAAAGCCAGAGGATACAATTGTTACGATTAAAGGTGAGAGAATTGGTGACGGGAATCCGCACTTTATTATGGGACCATGCGCTGTAGAGAGTTATGAACAAGTGTGCCAAGTAGCGGAAGCGATAAAGGAACAAGGATTAAAATTAATGCGCGGTGGTGCATTTAAACCTCGTACATCTCCTTATGATTTTCAAGGTCTTGGCTTAGAGGGATTACAAATTTTGCGACAAGTTGCTGATGAATATGATTTAGCTGTCATTAGCGAAATTTTAAATCCAAACGATATTGAAATGGCTCTTGATTATGTAGATGTAATTCAAATTGGTGCTCGCAATATGCAAAACTTTGAACTATTAAAAGCTGCGGGTGCTGTAAAGAAACCAGTATTATTAAAACGAGGTTTATCAGCTACTATTGAAGAATTTATTTATGCCGCAGAATATATTATGGCACAAGGGAATGGAGATATTATTTTATGTGAGCGAGGCATTCGAACGTATGAGAAGGCAACTCGTAACACACTAGATATTTCCGCTGTGCCGATTTTGAAGAAGGAGACACATTTACCTGTTGTAGTAGATGTAACGCATTCTACAGGGCGTCGTGACCTTCTATTACCAGCCGCAAAAGCAGCAATGGCAATCGGTGCTGATGCTGTTATGGCTGAAGTGCATCCGGATCCAGCTGTTGCATTATCGGATTCAGCACAGCAAATGGATATTCCGGAGTTTAATGAGTTTATGAAAGAACTAAAAGCGTTTCGTGGTAGATAGTAAGGAATGTTTGTCTATGCGATATTTTTCGCATAGACTTTTTGCAGAAAATGTCCTTTTTTACATAAAAAATACGAAAATACGAGAAAAGAAGCGAATTTTTTCAGAACTTTTGCGGGAACATATTGTATGAGTCTGCAATTTTATCGTATCATTAGTAAAAGGACTCGGGACGATTGGTGGCATCTTCAAATAGAGTTGATGTCTTTTTTTCATTCAAGTGAACCGATACATAAAAATAGATAACATAGATAGAAGGAGTGTGCGAAAAGATGAACGTAACAATCTATGATGTAGCGCGTGAAGCAAATGTTTCAATGGCAACTGTATCACGTGTTGTAAACGGTAATCCAAATGTAAAGCCTACAACAAGAAAGAAAGTATTAGAAGCAATTGATCGCTTAGGATACCGTCCAAATGCGGTAGCGCGTGGATTAGCAAGTAAAAAAACAACTACAGTAGGGGTTATTATTCCTGATATCTCCAATACATTCTATGCAGAACTTGCACGTGGGATTGAAGATATTGCAACAATGTACAAATATAATATTATTTTAAGTAACTCGGATCAAAATAAAGAAAAAGAGTTCCACTTATTAAACACAATGCTAGGTAAACAAGTAGATGGGATTGTATTCATGGGTGAAGATATTACAGATATCCATGTCGAAGAATTTAAAAAATCTCCAGTACCGATTGTATTAGCAGCATCATTTGACGAGAAGAATGAAACACCATCAGTAAATATTGATTATACACAAGCAGCTTATGATGCAATGAAGTATTTCTTAGAAAAAGGCCATAAGCGAATTGGTTTCGTATCAGGTCCTTTCATTGATAAAGCAGGAAGCGCAAAGAAATTACAAGGTTATAAAAAAGCTTTAGAGGAAGCTAATATTTCATATGATGAAAAACTTGTAATTGATGGAGATTACACATATGATTCAGGGTTAGAAGCATTTGAAAAACTTTGGGCACTGGATCAAAACCCAACAGCAATTTTTGTGTCTTCCGATGAAATGGCATTAGGTGTCATCCATGCAGCACAAGACGCTGGCTTACGTGTACCAGAAGATGTAGAAGTGCTTGGATTTGACAATACACGCCTTGCATTAATGGTACGCCCACAGCTTTCAACAGTCGTACAACCAATGTATGACATCGGTGCGGTAGCGATGCGTTTACTTACAAAATATATGAATAAAGAAAAAGTAGAAGATCATACAGTTATCTTACCTCATCGTATTCAATTTAGAAGTTCGACGAAGTAAGGATAAAAACTCACAGCAAGGTGCTTGCTGTGAGTTTTTTTGTTATCCCTATTGAGAAGGAGTTCAACTCAGAATCGTGAAACAGTAAAGGGAAACTTAAATTCAGCTTTAAAATGAAAGGAATTAGGAATGCCCTTTTATATAAATTTTGGCTATCTCATTTGAAGGAGAAAAAGGAAGAGACATGATAGAATTCTCTGTATGATCTAGAATCAAAATTCCCTATAAATACACAATGTCATGTATAATAGAAAGAAAAGGCTTGTGAGGAGGGGAAGAGATGATCATTCTTTGGATTATTACGCTTTGTATGACTGCTTTTTTTGCTTATATGACGTTAAAACAAACTGGTTTAAAGCGATTTGTTCCAGGAAGTATTCTTGCCGGAATCGCCCTTATCACATATGTATCTTCTATTTTCATTGAACATGTTTCAGCGGAATGGAGTACAAATTTTGTATTTAGCGGCATTACATTATTTGCTGGTAGTATGATGGTATTAATGGTTGCTGGTATTGTTTTTTTTATTCATATGAATTCTGAAACGTTATAAGATATAAAAAAAGCATGTCCCATATGGGCATGCCTTTTATCATTTTATTATGCTTGATCTTTAGAAGCATTTTGTTGTTTCAATAAATCGCGAATTTCGCCAAGAAGAACTTCTTCTTTTGTTGGTTCTGGAACTTCTTCTTTCTTTTCTTCTTCTTTTTTGAATGTTAACTTGTTGAATAATTTAATGAATAAGAAGATTGAGAATGCAATGATTAAGAAATCAACAACAGTTTGAATAAATGCACCATATTTTACTACAGCTTTTCCAAATGTAAAGGAAAGTCCTGTGAAGTTTACTCCACCAAGTAGTAACCCAACTAATGGCATGATCACATCACTTACTAATGAAGAAACGATCTTACCAAACGCACCACCAATTACAACCCCGACAGCTAAATCCATGACATTCCCTTTTAAAGCGAACTTTTTAAACTCATTCCACATATGTTATGCCCGTCCTCTCTACATTTTAATATGAAGATTATAATTCCTATCACCATATTTTATAGAAGTTTATATGAGAAATAAAGAGGAAATGAGAATGAAAGTAAATTCAGAAAAGTGTATCCGTTTTATTCTATATTATCCAAATTATGTGATTTAAATGTTTTAGAACGTAGTATAATTCTACTATTTATTAAGGATTTTAGCTCTTTTAGATTGTTAATAATAAGTTTTGTATCAAACAATAAAAGAAAGATTAATATTCTTCGGATAAAATATCATCTTCCTTGAAAAAAGAATAGGAGAAAATCTCCTATTCCCTAATACAACGCCTTTTTTGTATTATTCCGAATAATTTCGAGAGATTTTGCGACAGTTAGTGCGTTTTTTTCTTCAATTTCTGCTTTTCGAGGGATAGGATTGTACATGTTGTTAGGGTCTTCCCATGTGAGAGGAAGTTCAGTTTCAGCTTGTCCTTTCCACGCTTCAATCCATTCTGGAGGGAGATAACCTGAGATGTTTTGGATGTTGTTCATTGCAATCCATATGAGTGCCCATGCTCTTGGGACAACGCGCCACATGTCATAGCCACCGCCACCAACAGCAATCCAGCGCCCATCGCAATATTCGTTTGCAATTTCATTAGCGAGCTTTGGAATTTCGCGATAAATTTCTATCGTTGCACAAAGGTGTGTAAGTGGATCATAATAATGCGCATCGGCGCCATTTTGCGTTAAAATAATATCCGGTTTAAAATAAGCGGCGACTTCTTTTACAACAGTACGGTAAGACTGTAAAAAAGAATCATCTTCTGTAAAGGCATCGAGTGGAACATTGAAAGAATAGCTATATCCCACACCTTGTCCTCTTTCATTCACTGCACCGGTTCCAGGGAATAAATATCGCCCTGTTTCATGAAGTGAGATGGTACAAACATTTGGATCATCATAAAAAGACCATTGTACACCATCGCCATGATGAGCATCTGTATCGATATATAAAACGCGCAGTCCATATTTTTTCTGTATATATTTTATAGCGATCGAGCTATCGTTATAAATACAAAAGCCGGATGCTTTTCCGCGGAATCCGTGATGCAGTCCGCCTCCTAAGTTTAATGCACGCGTTGCTTTTCCAGACATAACAGCATCCACAGCTGTTAATGTACCCCCAACAAGCAATGCGCTTGCTTCATGCATATGAGGAAACATGGGGGTATCCTCTGTTCCAAGCCCGTATGTCATAGCGATTGATTGTTCTAAATTGCCTTCTCCAGCACGTTTTACCGCATTGATATACTCCTCTGTATGAATGAGTGCAATTTCCTCATCTGTAGCCATTCGGGGTGGAATGACTTGAGAAGGGGATAAAAATCCACTCTTTACTAATAAATCATATGTAAGTGTTACGCGAAGTTGGTTAAAAGGATGCTCAGGGCTAAAAGAATAGCCCTGAAACTTATTTGAATACACGAATACATTTTTCATGCTTGCATCCCCATACTGTTTGGCCATAAGACGTGATACCCCTTTTTTTCAAGTGCTTCAATCACTCTTAGAGGATTCATCGTTTGAATGCGGAAAACGAGCACCTTCTCATTCTCATCTTTTGCTGGGTAGACGAGAACACTTACAATGTTTATTTGTAAATCACTAAAAATAGTAACTACTTTTCCAAGAATACCAGGTTCATTTTTCACTTGAATTTCAATTTGAGAACTTGGTTGATGCGCTCCTGTTAATTTTACTAATGTATGCAGTACTGTAGATTCAGAAATAATGCCCACCAATTTTCCAGCCTTTGTGACAGGAAGGCAACCGATTTTATTTTCGAAAAATAATGTTGCAATTTCTTCAACGAAATCAAGGGGATGGCAAGTCATAACAGGGTGTTTCATAATAAGGTGAAGCGGTTGTTTTAACATATCGAGTGAAACTTGCTCATCGAGGATAGACGGACTTGCATCTCTTACATCTCGATCAGAAATAATACCTACAATTTGGGTATTTTGATCGACAATGGGAATGTGCCGAATCCCTTTTGTACGTATTGTTCGGATTGCGGTTTCGATTGTATCATCTGGATGCAGTGCGATAACATCTTGATTCATAATTTCTTCTACAATCATTCCATTCGCCCCCTTTTTAGTACATAAACCGATTCTGGAAACGTAGACGGTCAAATGCTTGAATAGAATTGGTATCGACGCGTTTGCCAATGCGAACCATTAAACAGTTGGCAGGATGAGAACAAATTTCTGGATCATCTGTAGCCATCCATTGTAAACCACCAGCATTCATCATTTTTTCCATTACTTTTCGATATTCCCAAACATTTAAACCAGTTTGCTTTAAATCCCAGTGCCAATAATACTCAGTTGTTAATATAATATAATCTTCCATATGATCATCCATCATAGAAACTTCTAATAAGTTTTTTCCGACAGAGCAGCCACGAAATGCTGGAGCAACTTCAATCGCTCCAAGTTCAATTACATTTTCGATATTCCCTTCTGACCATCTTTCAAGTGGATCAGGATATAAGTATGTAACGTATCCGATAATTGTATGGTCGTGCCGCGCGATAATAATGCGAGCTTCTGGTAATTTAGAAATTGCAACGATTGCTTTATATTGTTGCTCGGCAGGGCGAAACGCAACTAAATCGGGATGGAATTCATATGTTTCAAGATTATGTGTAGAAACAGGCCCTTCAATTATTAAAGTCCCTTTAGATGTTTTTAAGTTTCTAGCATTATATATTTTTTTATGAATCAACTTTTTACTCACCGCCTTGAGGGTTTGTGAATCTACTATACATCGTACTTTATACTATATGTGATGTGAATCGAATTTTGTCATTAAAAATTTGTCAAAAAATTAACAAATATACTGAAAATTTTAAATAATGTTATTATAATAGATAATAGAATATATAGGGAGGGGATGTAAAGTATGAAAGTGGAAACGCTTCCTGTCATTAAAGGAGAACATAATTTATTAAATTATGAAGAAGCATACGCACATTTTAACTGGGAAGAGGTTCATCAACATTTTACTTGGCATGAAACAGGCCGAGTAAATATGGCGTATGAGGCAATTGACAAGCATGTAAAATCTGAACGAAAAAATAAAGTCGCCCTGTATTATCAAGATGGCTCTCGAAAAGAGAAATATACATTTAAAGAAATGAAAGATCTTTCTAATAAAGCGGGAAATGTCTTGAAAAATTACGGTGATGTGGAAAAAGGAGATCGCGTTTTTATCTTTATGCCGCGTTCCCCAGAATTATATTTTGCCCTTCTTGGTGCAGTAAAGTTAGGGGCAATTGTTGGTCCGTTATTTGAGGCATTTATGGAAGGTGCAGTACGCGATCGTTTAGAAGATAGCGAAGCGAAGGTGTTAATTACAACTCCTGAATTGTTAGAACGCGTACCATTAAATGATTTACCAGCTTTAAAAACAGTCTTTCTTGTGGGAGAAAATGTAGAAGAAGGCGGAAAGATTGTAGCGTTTAATCCGCTGTTTGAACAAGCTTCAAAAGAATTACATATCGAATGGTTAGGCCGTGAAGATGGCTTAATTCTTCATTATACATCTGGCTCAACTGGTAAACCAAAAGGTGTTCTTCATGCACAAAATGCAATGGTTCAGCACTATCAAACAGCAAAATGGGTGCTAGATTTAAAAGAAGATGACGTATATTGGTGCACAGCTGATCCAGGCTGGGTAACAGGAACTGCTTACGGTATTTTTGCGCCATGGTTAGTAGGAGTGTCGAATCTAATTTTAGGTGGGCGCTTTAGTCCTGAGGCTTGGTATGAGGCACTAGAAGATTACGGCGTGACAGTTTGGTACAGCGCGCCAACAGCATTTCGAATGTTAATGGGGGCCGGACAAGAAGCGATTAAAAAATATAATTTATCCGAGCTTCGTCACGTATTAAGTGTTGGTGAACCGTTGAATCCAGAAGTGATTCGCTGGGGGATGAACGCTTTTGGTCTTCGTATTCATGATACATGGTGGATGACAGAAACAGGTGGACAAGTGATCTGTAACTATCCTTGTATGGAAATTCGCCCAGGGTCAATGGGGAAACCAATTCCAGGCGTAAAAGCAGCGATTGTTGATAATGAAGGAAATGAAGTACCGCCATATACAATGGGTAACTTGGCAATTGCGAAGGGATGGCCAGCGATGATGCGCGGGATTTGGAACAATCCGCAAAAGTATGAGTCATACTTCATGCCAGGCGATTGGTATGTATCAGGCGACTCTGCATATATGGATGAAGATGGTTACTTCTGGTTTCAAGGGCGTATTGATGATGTCATTATGACATCAGGTGAACGCGTTGGTCCGTTTGAAGTAGAAAGTAAATTAATTGAGCATACTGCGGTAGCGGAAGCAGGTGTAATTGGTATTCCTGATCCAGTACGAGGGGAAATTATTAAAGCGTTTATTGCACTTCGCGCAGGGTATGAACCATCGGATGAATTAAAAGAAGATATTCGTCAATTTGTGAAAAAAGGTCTAGCAGCTCATGCAGCACCAAGACAAATTGAATTTAGAGATAAATTACCGAAGACAAGAAGTGGTAAAATTATGCGACGCGTATTAAAGGCATGGGAGTTAAACTTACCAACAGGCGATTTATCAACGATGGAAGATTAAAAAAGAAAGGTATGAACGTCACACCTCGTTCATACCTTTCTTTTTATGTTATATATACGTATTGAAAAGGCTATGCAAAGAAGAACAGCAAAGGAATAACACTGTAGCTTAAAGAATTTTCGCCGCGGGAGAGCAATTGCTTTTTTAGAGATGATGACTTTGAAACACAGAACGATTAAACAGCAGTGAAATGTACTAGAATTTCAATCCATTCAGCAAATTTTAGGAAAAGCTATCGACATGGCAATTAACGAATTTAGTCAGTTATTTGAAATATATGAAAGTGAAACAACAGAAATAGCCTGACTATAGTGAGAAAGGGTTGGAATGACTGTATCGAAAGTAAAAAAATAAAATATTTTGTGAACCGTTTGCCTCTATCATTTGTATAACTTTATGATACAACAAATGAGGGAGGTATTTTATATGTCGAATAAATGGATGTTTTCATTGGCTTTCGTAGGTATTATCGTTGTAATTGGTTGTGGAATGTTATTGCCTATGGCGATTGGATTTAAAGTTTCAATGATTACAGCAGGAGTGATTATGATCGTTATGTTTTCTATCATTATTCCATTTGATAGGAAATATATTATACGAAAAAAGGGAAATAAAATCGACTTTATCAAAACAAAAGTGTACTTTCGCTGGAATGTATTTGATACAGTTTCTGTTTGTCTTGCAGTGTATGCATGTATATGTGTGCAAGCATTAAACATTTTAGTTTCAAGTGGGCTCACAATTCAAAACCCATATGTGCAGTTTTTTACGAACCAATCACAAGTATGGATAATTGTTGCGATTGCGTATTTAATCGGACGAATCTCTTTAACGCTAAAGGGGATAAAGGAGATCAAAAAATATGGCGCAGATTGGGATTGAGGAAGAGCTCATGCTTGCGTATCAAAATGGGGATAAGCAAGCTGGAGAAAGACTATACGTCTTAATCAAACCAGCACTATATACATTTTTATATCGTTTTAACCGTAATGAACAATTGAGTATAGATCTCGTTCAAGATACGTTTTTAATGTTGGAACGTAAAAAGCATATGTATGAAGTGGAGAAGGGAAAGGTTAAAACATATTTATTTCAAATCGGTTATCGTCTTATGATTAATAAATTAAATCGAAGAAAAAAGTGGCGCTCTCTTTTGCCGTTTTTCGTACCAATTCAAGAGAAGGAATTTTCACAAGAAGATCGGATTACTGTAAGAGAAGCGATGTTAAAGGTTCCTGAAGATCAGCGAGCAGTCCTTATTCTTTCTTATTACCATGATATGCCACAAAAGGAAATTGCACAGGTTTTGAGTATACCGGTAGGTACGGTGAAATCAAGACTTCATAATGGAATTAAGAAATTAAAACAATTGTTGGAGGTGGATGATATTGAGCGAAAATCCCTTTAAGAAGGAATATAAATTAAAGCAGTATTTAAATAGTGACCATGTAAAAATACCGGATTTTCCGAAAACAGTAAGTCGCTTTGATCGATTACTTAGATTGCTCGCTTCCCCAGCGAAAGATCCTGTGGAAGCGACAATTGGAAATGGTTTGTCAATTATGTTCCATGTTTCGTTATTAGCGGGTATCCCCATTCTTTCTCTAATGACGATATGGGTGACAACTTTGTAAAAAATAAGCACTAGAATAAATTTCCAGTTTGATTTGACATGTTTATATAAATGATGGTATAAAGAAAAGTATATAAATAATTGAGCGTGGAAAGGGAGAAGTAGTGATCATTTCCCTGTTTTAGAGAGCTGATGGTCGGTGAAAATCAGCACATAGATGATCGCGAATTACGCCCCTCGAGCATCTTTTTTCGATTGAATTAGATTTGATTCAAAAGGGAAAAGACGGTGATGAGCCGTTATGTGAATGAGGTGGTAGGCTATTTGGCCTGCAACTAGGGTGGTATCGCGATAATCAAAATCGTCCCTTATTTGAGGGACGATTTTTTTATGTTTTCACATTTCACGCCACATTACATTAAAGGAGAGTATGTAGGATATGGGTATTTTACAAGATCTTGAGTTTCGCGGATTAATTAATCAGCAAACAGATGCTGAAGGTTTAGAACAATTATTAGCAAAAGAAAGCGTTAAATTATACTGTGGTTTTGACCCAACAGCAGACAGCTTACACATCGGTCATATGCTACCAGTATTAATGTTACGTCGTTTCCAATTAGCTGGTCATCAACCAATCGCACTTGTTGGTGGTGGTACAGGAATGATCGGGGACCCAAGTGGTAAAAAAGCAGAGCGTACATTAAATACGAAAGATACAGTTGCTTACTACACTGAAAGTATTAAAAAACAGCTTTCAAACTTCTTAGAATTTGAAAACGTAGAAAATCCAGCAGTAATGGCAAATAACTATGACTGGCTTGGCAACTTAGATGTCATTACATTCTTACGTGACATCGGTAAAAACTTCGGTTTAAACTACATGTTAGCAAAAGATACAGTAGCATCTCGTTTAGAGACTGGTATTTCATTTACTGAATTTAGTTACATGATTTTACAATCATACGACTTCTTAAACTTATACCAACAACACGGTTGCCGTCTGCAAATTGGTGGTAGTGACCAATGGGGTAACATTACAGCGGGACTTGAATTAATCCGTAAATCAGAAGAAGATGCGAAAGCATTCGGGTTAACAATCCCACTTGTTACAAAATCTGACGGTACGAAGTTTGGGAAAACAGAAGGCGGTGCAGTTTGGTTAGACCCAGAGAAAACAACTCCTTACGAGTTCTATCAATTCTGGATTAACACAGATGACCGCGACGTTGTGAAATATTTAAAATACTTCACATTCCTATCTCATGAAGAAATTCTTGATTTAGAAAAACAAGTAGCTGAAGCACCTGAAAAACGTGCAGCACAGAAAGCATTAGCTTCTGAAATGACAAAACTTGTTCACGGCGAAGAAGCATTAGAACAAGCGATTAAAATTTCTGCAGCTTTATTTAGCGGTTCAGTAGCAGAATTAACAGCAGATGAAATTGAACAAGGCTTCAAAGATGTACCATCTGTAGACCGCAGCGCAGAAGATACAGGGTTAATTGACTTACTTGTAGAAAGCAAAATTTCTCCATCAAAACGTCAAGCACGTGAAGATGTTACAAACGGTGCGATTTATATAAACGGTGAGCGCACACAAGAATTAGATTACGTTGTCACAGAAAAAGACCGCATCGAAGGGAAATTTACAATCATTCGCCGCGGTAAAAAGAAATATTTCTTAATTCGTTACTAAGAAATAGAACATATAAGACAAAAAGGCTTTGAGGATTTATTCCTCAAAGCCTTTTTGTCTTAAACTTTTTCGTATGTTCATACAGAAGTCACACGCTAGGAGTAATATATATGTATGCCATATAACAGAAAGGAGTGCATAAAAAAATGTCACTGGAAGCGCTTATTATATTTTCTTTGCTCAATGCTGGTCAGCTTGCGGAGAATACACAAAGCGATGTACACAAAAATTCGAAAGATGCTTATGTATATGTGGAAAAACAAGAGGATGAAAAATGATTTTATTTTATATATAGTGAATCAGTAATAGCATTTTAGAAGAACTTTCAAATGAATATCAATTAAGCTTACGTGAAGATATGTTTGAGGCATTGACTGGTTAGAAGAAGGTACACTGTCTAGATTTAGAAGTGATAGTTCTAATGTAGCATTAGCACTGAAAAGAAATGCTAGATCGAATAGAACAGTATAAACAATAAAAAGGACACTGAATGATTCAATAAAGGTTTCATTTAGTGTTCTTTTGTAACTACTCAGCTCCCCTTGCATTTTTTGAA
The DNA here is from genome assembly GCF_022662815.1 of Bacillus cereus group sp. BfR-BA-01492. Lineage (NCBI taxonomy): Bacteria > Bacillati > Bacillota > Bacilli > Caryophanales > Bacillaceae > Bacillus > Bacillus cereus group sp. BfR-BA-01492. The sequence continues at coordinate 265,049 of NZ_JAKUEH010000002.1, read as the reverse complement.
AATAAATCTCTATACCACGTTTGATTCCTTGATTACTGGTTAACACTTTAAATATCAAATCAAGGGAGGTGGAGTGTATGAACTACAAACAATTTTTAGAAGTTTACAATCAAGGACCTGAAGAATTATACCGTCTATTCAAAGTACATGAAAAAACAATTGAATCCCTTCAGGCGCAACTTCAAGTTGTTTCGAATCGCGTTTCGGCTCTTGAATTTCACGCTAAAAAAACTCTACAAATAGCCATAAACCACCTTCATCTGATGGACTACGTAAACCGAAAGTGAAAAGTTTACGTGAAACAACAGATCGTAAGACAGGTGGTCAACCTGGTCATAAAGGTCATACACTTCATTATTCTTCAAATCCGGATTACGTAATCAGACATTCTGTGACGACTTGTGAATGTTGTGGGAAATCTTTAGAACATGCGCCTGTTATTCAAGTGAAAACACGCCAAGTTTTTGATATTCCACCTATTCAACTAGAAGTGACGCAACATGAAATGGAAGTAAAAAAGTGTAGAAAGTGCGGGACGAAAACAAAATCTGTATTTCCTGAAGAAGTGCAACACCATGTACAATACGGTGTAAATGTACAAAGTATGGTCATGTATATGATGTACTATCAACTTGTTCCTTTTGCCCGAACAAAAGAGTTTTTTTCATCACTTTTTTAATCTGTCTATCAGCGAAGGAACGCTTTGGAATATGAATCGAAAATTTGGAACATATTTAACGAAAACCTTCGAGCCGCAAGCTAGAAACGTGCTGATCCAAGCACCTGTTATCCATTTTGATGAAACAGGGTTACGAAGTAACGGGAAAACACAATGGTTACATACATTGAGTACCGATCAAGTTACGTTACAGTATGTTCATGAAAAACGTGGCACAGATGCGATAAACGAAATCGATGTCTTACCGAAATTCCAAGGCATTGCCGTTCATGATTGCTTGGCATCGTATTTTGTGTATGAACATTGTGAACACGCTGTATGCAATGCCCATTTACTTCGTGATTTAAAAGCGATTCACGAACAAACAAAGCAAACATGGACACAGGAGATGACAGAAATACTCATCTTGGCAAAACAAGAAAGAGAACGTCAAAACACATCTCTGAATCCCATGGCTGTCGCGTGGATGGAGGATACCTATACTGCTATTCTTGAGAAAGGGTATAGGGAAAATGCTACAATGGCGAATCATGATGCAGAAAAATTATTAAATCGATTCTCAAAGCGTCAAGATGCAATATTACTATTTGTAGAAAATCCAAACGTTCCATTCGACAATAATTTAGCTGAGCGGGACTTACGAATGGCAAAGGTTAAACAAAAAGTCTCGGGTACGTTCCGGAGTGAGACGGGTGCACAAAATTTCGCACTGGCACGAAGCTTTTTAAGTACACTAAAGAAGCAAAAAAAGAACTTGTTTGCATCCATAAAACAAGTAATGAAAACAGGAAAAATAGAATGATTCGAAACATAGCTTGAGAGGTAATTTTTGATATAATTACCTCTCTTTGTATTGATTTTGGGTAGGGGCTGAGTAGTTACCATTTTTCACACATAAAGTCATTTCTAAAGTAGAGCTTGTCCATTAAATATTTTTTGAAGGTATTAACATATCTCAAAGCGAACTTATCCATATTCAAAATGAAAAAGAAGAACGTTAATCCTTATAATAAGGCGTTCTTCTTTTATTTTTTATTCTTCGTCTTCCACATCGCGTAAGCTATTAAGTAATTCTGTAAAAGACGAACAAACAGGATAGATTGCTTTTTCGATATCCTCTTCTTCGTGTTCCCAAAATACAACAGTTGGTGATTCAGGATTTTTTCGATAATCAAAACATAAGTGATTTCCAAATGAATCTTTACCGAAAGGGTATACCTTATCTACTAATCTATCTTTTATATCTTCATATACTTGAAGAATAGAATTTCTACTTTCTAAATCAAAAGTTAAGAGTTTACTGAACACATTTTCATCTTGATTAGGTATATCAAATATTTTAGGGCGTGGGTAGCCACCATCATATTTTTTCACACATTCAATAAAATCAATAGGAAATTTAACACCAAAATATTGTTCTACTTGTTGAATATGTTCATCTGTAATTTCTTTTTTATTTACTCCAATCCATTTCATATTGTTCATTTTAATACCTTACACTAAAGAAGCGCTGTTTTTAATGCGTCCTCAAGCATTGTATTGAAATTATTATATGTTTTCATCACTGTGCCAGAGGGTTTATCAAGTTCTAAATAATTACCGTCAGATAAGTTTTTACAAAACCACGCAATACTTGAATCTCCTAAGAAAAGATACTCTTTTTGAAATTCATTTTCATACCAAATCTCATTCGTGTCTATAAATCCACAAATTGGTTCGTTTCTTTCTGTTTCTAGTAAAGAAGGGTCAACTCCATAAATAACTAGTCCACCAAAATCTAAACCATTTACGGTTTTAAGAAACTCCTCAAATTCACTCGGTAAGTCAACATTAAACTGCTCTTTCACGTGTTCTCTTAATCTATGAACTTCAGTATCTGTTGCAGGTGTGTTTAACTTAAAGTTAACACTTTTCAGTATATCTTCAATTTCTAAAATCAGATTTTTCCACATATAAAAAACCTCTTTCTAAGTGTATTTATTCTCCTTTAGGGTAGATATTATATTTTGGTATAGGCCAGCTTATGTCTGCACTATCTCCAGGTTCTAAGTGTCTAGTTAATGTACGTTGTGTATTAGTTATAGCTTTATGATATGGATGATTTTGTATTAAAGTTAAATTTTCAAATGCGTTTGTTCCTCCGTCGTCTAAAGGAAGATTATGATGTACTTGCCATCCTACTGGAGGCCTTCCTTGTTTCATTAATTCTATATTGTCATCTGTTATTCCCGCTTTCTTAAGTTTAGCAAGCTTAACAGGGTCATTTACCAAGGATTTAAGAAACTCTTGTCTTACACTGCTATCAAAAGTTTTCCTAAGTTGTTCAGCTTCTTCTTTAGGTCTCTTAGTATAAGTAATATCTTCTACTTTGACATCCTCAAGAAGTACATCTTTTCCATACAATTTACCAACAAAAACATCCCCATCTGCGGTACTTTTAGTATATTGATAAGGAGATAATTTATTGCTAGCTTCTTGGTAAGCATCAGCAAAGCTAGATTTCAAGGAACCTCCACCAATACCTGCTATTGAAAGCCGATTTCCGAAATTAAAGTTAAAGTTATTTAAAATATTTAATGAGTTTCTGAATGCAGGATTCGTCATAAGAGACTTTCCTTTTGCAAAACTTGCAACGGCTGCTACTTTTCCTGCTTGTCCTGCTTTACTAAGACCTTTATCACCAAAAAGCCCCAGCCCTAATGATGCTACAGCATAGGCAGCATAATGTTCTCTACTTTCCAGATCCCCATTCCAAAATTCATTCATGAATGAATCTGATAACGCATTCCATGCCGCAGGAAGAGTTTCGTCGTAGTTTACAATTGCATCACGCATATTTTCCCACGTTTCTGCATCACCTAATGCTTTTAATCCTTCCCATGTATCTGTAGCAGCATCTTCTACACCAGAACGAATACCATTCCATGCATCTCCTAAATCTTTTTTAAGGTCATCCCATTCTTTCTCCAAAATCTGATTTGGAGAAAGTGGTCCGCACATCGCCCCTTCTTCAATATTATCATCGGAAGTCTTTCCCTCAACTAGATTTCCATCATATGAACCATCTGCATTACGAAATTTCTCAGCAGCCTTCATTAATTCTTCTTCTACTTTATCCATCTCATTAAGAATCACAAAAGCTTTGGGCTTCGCTTCATTAAAATCTTGATAGAATTTTTGACTTGATGCTCCTGCCCATTGAAAAGATAAATATTCAATTTGATTATAAAGATCCTTATGTATAATGTCTATTTGATGTCTTGCATCTTTTACTGTTTTTGCAACTTGTTCTAGTCTCTCAGGTGTTATTTTTATTTGAACCATATTTTCCCTCCTTTCCCTAATATTTAACAAGGGAATTATACTATATAGGCATTTTTCTGTTACAGGAATTTTGGGTAAAATAGAGTATGGCTCTTTATTATGTATTGGATGTAGAAAGAGCCGGTGATATTAGATAATTCACCAAATAAAAAAGTGAACGATTATGAAAAATATTCGTTCACTTTTATTTTACTCTTTATAAATGTAATTCATAATTTCCGTCAGTACTATCGGGCTTTCTAAATATTTCCTCGAATGGACCAACCTTTTTTGAAAAACCATTTTTTAATGCAAAGTGGTAACCTTCTTCAGTTATAACTTCTTGTAATACTAATCGTTTGAAGCCTTTTTCTTTAGCGAACGTCTTAAACCATTCAAGAACAATACTACCCTTACCTTGATTACTTGGGGTAATACTTATAGTAGTAATTGTTAAGTGTGGATCAGGGGAAAATTCACTCCTAAGATTAATTGTAACCATAGATTCTTTAGAAGAAATAATTAAAGCATATTTAGAAAAATTTTCGGTGAATTCTATTTCGTCTTGTACTAATTCTTCTAATAGCATTTTTAAATTTTGAAAGTCATGAACATGAAGAGGAATCTTGGTGAATTTGTCTTTTAAAATAAGTAGCTCCTTTTATCATCTGTTTTTTATACTTACCCATTTCTATACACACGCCAGCCTTTTTTATTTTGGCCCCAAACCGGCCCCGATTATATTCTTTTTTATGCCTTATCTTGCATTATTAAATAAAATAAAAAAAGCCCAGGCCCCTTGATAAACAAGGTTCCTAAGACTTTTAATACGACTCTTTGCAGAGTACCGAGATTAACGAGAATAGAACTCTACGATTAATGCTTCGTTGATTTCAGCTGGTAACTCAGCACGCTCAGCGTGACGAGTGAAAGTAGCTTCTAATTTGTCAGCATCGAAAGTTAAGTATTCTGGTACGAAGTTGTTAACTTCCATAGCTTCTTTAACTACAGCTAGGTTGCGAGATTTCTCGCGAACGCTGATAGTTTGACCTGGTTTCACGCGGTAAGATGGGATATCTACGCGAGCGCCATCTACCATGATGTGACCGTGGTTTACTAATTGGCGAGCTGCGCGACGAGTGCGAGCTAAGCCCATGCGGTAAACTAGGTTGTCAAGACGAGCTTCAAGAAGGATCATGAAGTTTTCGCCGTGTTTACCTGGCATTTTACCTGCTTGGTCAAATGTGCGACGGAATTGACGTTCAGTCATGCCGTACATGTGACGAAGTTTTTGTTTTTCTTGTAATTGTAAACCGTATTCAGAAAGTTTCTTACGTTGGTTAGGACCGTGAGGACCTGGTGCGTAAGGGCGTTTTTCTAATTCTTTACCTGTGCCGCTTAGAGAGATACCAAGACGACGAGACAGTTTCCAAGCTGGACCTGTATAACGAGCCATAGTTGACTCCTCCTTTAATGTTTTTATTTACGTAAAATAAAAACAGACGTAATTGACATTTACGGGTATTTTGTTTTCATGTACCTTCGCTCCAGCAGCAGGGAGTTACGAGATACACCTCTTGAGAGGAACAAAATACAAACGATAAATTCAAATTACAAGGCTGCCTTTTTATTTTACACAAACGCTATTATATCTGTTTCCCGAAATTTCGTCAAGCCAGTTCGTTTTTTATTTATGTATATAAAATTTGGAAATGATAAGAAGGAATTCAGAACATTCAGAAAGAATTTTAGAAACGTATAGAAAACGTTTACATAATATAGAAACATAAGGGGGATGTTTTATGAAAAAGAGCAATATGGAGACAGATTTCATTCATTATGGATATGAACCAGGTGTGCATAAAGGGAGTTTAACGCCACCTTTATTTCAAACTTCAACTTATACATTTGAAACAGCGAAACAAGGAGAAGATAGTTTTGCAGGGCAAGATTCATCCTATATTTACTCGCGGCTTGGTAATCCGACTGTAGAGTTATTTGAAGAACGCATGGCAGCTTTAGAAGGGGGAGAGGTTGCATTAGCGTTTGGATCGGGTATGGCTTCTATTTCAGCGACATTGCTTGCTTGTTTACGTGCAGGGGATCATATGATTTGTTCCAATGGATTATACGGTTGTACGTACGGTTTTTTGGAAGTGTTAGAGGAGAAATTTATGATTTCACATTCCTTTTGTGATATGGAAACGGAGGAGCAGATTGAGAAAGAAATTCTTCCGAATACGAAGTTAATTTTCGTTGAAACACCTATTAATCCAACGATGAAATTGATTGATTTAGAGAAAGTAATCAAAGTAGCAAAGAAAAACCATTTACTTGTTATTGTTGATAATACATTTTGTTCTCCCTACTTACAAAATCCACTTGTTCTTGGTTGTGATGCAGTTCTTCATAGCGCAACGAAATATATTGGTGGGCACGGTGATGTAGTTGCGGGAGTTACCGTTTGTAAAACGAGGGAGTTAGCCGAAAAAATCCGTCCGATTCGAAAAGATATTGGGGGAATTATGGCGCCTTTTGATGCATGGTTATTATTAAGAGGGCTAAAAACGTTAGCGGTTCGAATGGATCGACATTGTGATAATGCGGAGAAAGTAGTAGCTTTTTTGAAAAATCATGAAAAGGTTGAAAAAGTTTGGTATCCAGAAGGAGAACGAGCATCTCGGCAAATGAAGCGTGGCGGAGGTGTTATTTCGTTCTCTATTAAAGGAGGAAAAGAAGAAGCGCAAGCTTTTATGGACAAATTAAATTTGATTGAGATTGCGGTTAGTCTTGGTGATACAGAAACATTAGTGCAGCATCCTGCGACAATGACACATGCGGTTATTCCAGCAGAAGTCCGTCAGAAAATGGAGATTTTTGATAATTTAATTCGTTTATCTGTCGGTTTAGAATCGTGGGAAGATATTGTTTCTGATTTACAGCAGGCGTTAAATAGCAGCAATGTTGTATCCTCTAGCATACATTATAAATAAAAAGAATGAGCTATCGATTTAGTAATCATTACTTGATCGACAGCTCATTCTTTTCTTATTACATATGTTTTAGGAGCGTTTCCACAAATTTTTCTAAATATTGTTGATCTACTTTGTCAAAACGATTTTTTTCAGGGCTATCAATATCTAATACACCGATTACGTTGCCACCTTTTAGCATCGGTACAACAATTTCAGAATTAGATGCGCTATCACAAGCGATATGTCCAGGGAATTGATGAACATCTGCGACAAGTTGTGTTGTTTTTGTTTCAGCTGCCACACCACAAACACCGCGGCCAAAAGGAATACGCATGCACGCAGGCATGCCTTGGAATGGTCCGAGTACAAGCTCGTTTCCTTCTGTTACATAAAAACCAACCCAGTTAATGCGTTCTAAAAATTGATTGAGTAGTGCGGAAGCATTTGCTAAATTTGCGACTGTATTGGATTCGCCTGTTAACAAAGCATCGAGTTGTTTAATTACAGTTTCATATTGCTTTTCACGTGAACCTACATAGCTTTCTTTTGTAAACATGGAAACGTCATCCTTTCTGGCGATAAATGTAAAATCATAGCAAAATACGCTGTATTCTTTATGACTTTGTCGATAGAAAATTAAAGGAATTTGTCTTAAAAGTCAAGAAATTTAAACTATAGCTGTTCAAAGTGAGAGGACGTGAGCACATGAAACATACGAAACAAAAGGTGATGGATGCAGCGATTTCATTGTTTTATACGAAAGGGTATAATGGAACATCAGTGCGTGATATTGCAAAACGAGCGGATGTGAATGTGGCTAATATTTCATATTATTTTGCTAGTAAGCAAGGTTTATTAGAACAGCTTATTACTGATTTTTTAGAAGGGTATATTCGTGTGATTGAAGCGGCTTTTGAACAGAGGGAGTATGTACCAGCTAAAGAAGTGCTGAATCGAATGATTAAAGGGATTTTACGATATCAATTTGAGAATCGTGAACTGACGCGTTTCTTTTATCGAGAGCTATCAATAGATACGACGTTAATCCGTGAAGTTATGACTGTTTATTTTTCAAAAGAAAGATACTATATAGAGCAAATTATTAGGCAAGGACAAATGCAACAAGAGTTTCAAAAAGTGTCATTTACAATGTTTATGACGCAGCTAAAAGGGATGATAAATATGCCATATTTATATCCGCAATACGTATCGGAAGTCTTGCATTCTTATCCTTCCGAAGCATTCTTCCTAGAAATGTATACGAAGGAAATTGAGCGATGGCTGGAACAAGCGCTATATATAACAAATATATATTATCCGTTACCAAAGGCGGTTCATATGTAAAATACCCCCACCTAATTAAGCTGAGGTGGGGGTATTTCTTATCTCGCTCTTTGTTGGTAGTTTTTTTCGTTGCCATAAGTTATTGCAAAGCAAAGCGATAATTGTTAGAGCTGCGCCAATCACTTCGATTTTAGTAATGGTATATCCACGAAACATAGATCCAATAAGCGCTAATACAGGAACTAAATTCATAAATAAAATTCCGTTAATGGATGAAATGAAACGATTTCCCATATTCCAGCAAAAGACAGCGATTACTCCTGCAAGAATTGACATATAAAATAATTCGAAGCGAACAGTAAGGATTGTCGAAATAGACGGTACAGAAATAAATTTTATATAAGCTAATATACTCACAATGCCAAGAAGGGCAATAGAGCCAAAGAAACAAGTAAGTGTTGTGTACCGAAGCGGTGACCAAGACGGAAAATGGGAAGCGCCATTTGTATAAATGACCCAGCACATAACGCCGCATAGCATGAATAGATTTGTAGACACATGGCTTGCTGCTCCGAATAATAAATGAATATTCCCTTTTGAAATAACGAGCATGACACCAATTAGAGCACAAAACATAAAAAGGAATGTATAGTTTTGTGGTCGTTTATTTTTTGTCACCCACTGTAGTAATAAAGCAAGAAGTGGCATAAGAGATTGAATCATAGCGGCATGAATGGCTCCTGAAGGTCCGGCTAATTGTTGACCATAAAAAACGAGAAATCCATATCCAGCAAAGCCAACTGTTCCGAAAAACAATAACGAAAGAATTTTCTTTTCTAAGCGAAAAGAGGATATGCCTTCAAATGCTAAGAGAAGTATGATAAAAATAATAGCTGCGGATCCGTAGCGAATCGTTGTAAAGAAAAATGGATCTATAAATTGTAGGGCACTGGCCATAACAGGAAACATAAATCCCCAAGATGTTACGGCGAGTAAACATAAAAATGAACCGAGTAGTAGTTGCTTTTTACTCAAGAGTATCTTTCTCCTTTTTATTTCGATATAGTAAGTTCATAAAATAAAGCATGAAGTGAGTATAGCGCTTGTTTAATAGATAGAGGAAATACCGTTTTTTTATAACGGCTATAACTTTTAGTTAGAGGTGTATAGTTATGGATTTTGAAGCGATACGATCGCTAATTGAGGTCAAACATGAAAAGAGTTTATCGAAAGCGAGTAAACTGCTGCATATTTCGCAACCAGCGCTGAGTAAGCAAATTCAGAGGTTAGAAGCAGACCTTGAGGTGACAGTATTAAAGCGGTCTGCTCAAGGAGTTGAATTGACAGAAGCTGGGGAATTATTTTTAAGCCGGATGGAACCCATTTTAAAACAAATCAATGAAGTGAAGATGGAACTAAGAGGATATCAAGTAAAGAAAAAGATTTCTCTTGGTATATTGCCGAGTTTAGCAGCTCATTATATATCGAAATATAAAGGAGTATTGGAAAAAACATACGAAGTAGAATGGTATATTGAGCATACAAAAATATTAATGGAATTATTTAAAGCGCGGAAGATTGATGCGATGTTAATTGATTCTTTCGTAGATGATGCAAAGTACATAAGAAAAGTACGCCAAGAACATATTGTTTGTGTTGTTTCAAGTGAACATGTATTTAAAGATAAAAAAGTCATAAAAATGAGCGACTTGCAGCATGAAAAGCTCATTATTTATCCAGAAATTTGTGATGTAAGAAAAATGATTATGACAGTATTTCATGGAGTGGGAGTCAAGCCGACAATCGCTGTAGAAACATCGTATGCAGAGCCGATGCTGGCGATGGTACGAGCAGGATTAGGAATTACACTACTGCCAGAAATCGCAGTAAAACAAGGAATGAAAGAAGGCATTTGTATGATTCCTATAGAGCCAGCATTAACGAGATGCATCTATTTTGTATCTCATAGGGAAGAGGAAACGTTTGTACAAATATTTGGAGAGATAGATTGAAATTAGGTATTTATATAAAAAAGATATAGAAATATGACCATTATAACAAAAGAAACAGGAAATTTTAAAAAAACTAGGTCAAAAACAAGGCATAACATGGTATGATTATTACATTGTTAGTTGTTAAATATAGGGGATTTCCCTTTTTATACATAATGCCTTCCATTTCATAAACGGAACGGACAAAAATAGAGATACAATTAGGAGGCTTTTTTGCATGGATTCTATCTTAACGATCGTTATCATTGTGGTAAGCTCTATTCTAGTGCTACTCATGATAGAGCTCATGATAAGAAATCGTTCATATAAAGATATCGAAGCGCTGGAACAGTGGCAACAAGAAATAAAAGATAAACCGGTTGCAGATGAATTGAAACGGGTAAAAGATTTAAATATGACAGGGCAAACAGAAGAGTTGTTTGGAAAGTGGCGTGAAGATTGGGATGAAATCGTAGCAACAATTCTTCCAAAAGCCGAAAAAGATTTAGAAAGCGCACGGAAATCTGCCTCGCAATTTTCCTTCCGAAAAGCAAAGTATGCGATGAATGAAGCTATTAGCAGTTTAGATGAAGCGGATAATCGTATCACGGATATTTTAAACGAATTACAGCAATTATTAGAGAGTCATGAGAAAAATAGTACGGAAATTGATGGGTTACGTGCTACATATCGTAATATGAAGAAGAATGTACTTGCACACCGTCATATGTATGGTGCGGCAGAGCAGAAGATTGAAGAGTTGTTAGATGTCGAATCTGACAAATTTCAAAAGTTTGAGGAAGCAACAGCGAATGGCGATTATTTAAAAGCAAGAGACATTGTAATGAGTTTAGAAGAAGGATTATCAAACTTAGAAGGCATGATCCATGAAGTTCCTGACTTATTAGTAGAGTGTCAAGCTACATTACCAGTACAATTAGAAGATTTATTACAAGGCCATGACGATATGAAAAAGCAAGGCTATGTCTTAAATCATTTGGAAATCCCTAAAGAAGTACGTGATATGACGAAACAACTACAAACATGTCTACTAGATATACAAGAGCTTCATATTATAGAAGCAGCAGAGAAAATTGAAGCTTTAAAAACGCGTTTAGACACGTTATATGATCAATTAGAAAAAGAAGTGCATGCAAAATATTATGTAGAGCAAAAAACAGTGCGTGTTTACGATGATTTAGAAGAGATTCATGAACAAGCGCTTGAAACAAAAGCAGAAACACAGTTTGTGAAACAAAGCTATCAGTTACAAGATAAAGATATTGAATCGCAAAAGATTATTGAAAAACAAATGCACATTTTGATGAAACGTTTTGAAGTATTGCAATTACGTGTTGCAGAGCAAGATATTGCATTTTCTGTTATTCGTGAAGAACTTGAAGAAATTTATGAGCAATGTGAAACGTTAAAAGTCCTTCATGCAGAATATAAAGAGATGCTACAGACAATGCGTAAGGAAGAATTTGAAGCACGTGAGAAATTGCAAGAGATGCGCAATATGATTTTAGAGACAAAACGTCTTATGCAAAAGTCTAACTTGCCAGGTCTTCCGGAGAGTATTATGGAAGATTTACAAAAGGGACAAGAAGCAATGCAGGCTGTATATGGACATTTAGAATTAAAACCACTGAATATGCATGTAGTAAATAGCGAGTTAGAGGAAGCATATACGATTGTGAATGGTGTATCTGAACGGACACAAGATGTGATTGGTCAAGCATATTTAGTAGAAAAATTAATTCAATATGGTAATCGCTATCGTAGCCAAGATATGGATTTAGCCTATAGTTTAGACAACGCGGAGAGATTATTCCGTGAATATGAATATGATGCGGCATTAGAACAAGCAGCTTCCGTTTTAGAACAACTGGAACCTGGTGTTGTTCAAAAAATTGCTGAGTTTGTAGATAATGAACAAACCTCTTGATGAAAAGGGGTTTGTTTTTTTATGTCTCAATGTGTAAATTAACAGATGATGTTGTTATAATGAATAGCGGAATAACGCAAAGCTTTTCGTTTCAAGATACAAAGCAAAGGCAGATGCCTATATATGAAAAGCAAACCTTTGTATATGTTTAGCGTAATTGCACAGATTTATGATATGATTATGTGATGTGACAGCGCTGAAAGGGGAAGAACGATGATCTATTTTGATAATAGTGCGACGACAAAACCATATCCAGAAGTCCTACAATCTTATGTAACAGTTGCAGGGAAATACTTTGGAAATCCTTCTTCTATTCATTCGCTTGGAGGAGAAGCTGAACATTTATTAACGCAATCAAGGACGGTTGTAGCACAGCTTCTACATGTTAAGCCTTCAGAAATTATTTTCACATCGGGTGGAACGGAAGGAAATAACCTTGCGATTAAAGGAATAGCGATGAAGAATCGCTCTCGTGGCAAACATATTATTACAACAAATATTGAACACGCATCTGTGTTTGAAGCATATAAACAATTAGAGGAGCTTGGCTTTGAGGTAACATACTTACCTGTGAACGAGCATGGTGTTGTGTCTGTTCAAGATGTAAAACAAGCACTTCGTGACGAAACCATTTTAGTTTCTATGATTCACGTCAATAATGAAACGGGGGCAATTCAGCCGATTACTGAGGTCGGTGAATTGTTAACAAGCTATCCGAAAATAAGATTTCATGTAGATCATGTACAAGGTATTGGAAAAGTACCGCTTGATCTTCATGCTTCTCATATTGATCTTTGTTCAATATCAGGACATAAATTTCATAGCGTAAAAGGAACAGGACTTTTATATGTACGTGATGGCGTTCGGTTAGACCCGCTTTTATCAGGTGGCCAGCAAGAGCTTCGCTATCGTTCAGGTACAGAGAACTTACCTGGTATTGTAGCCATGGTGAAGGCGCTGCGGATGACAATGGAACGCATGAACGAAAAGGTTGCTCATTTACAAACGTTACAAGCAGAACTAATTCGTTTCTTTGAGAGCATGGAAGGTGTAACGATTAATACATCACTTCAGCATGCTGCACCTCATATTTTAAATGTATCATTTGTTGGGTTAAAACCAGAGGTAGTTGTTCATGCTTTAGAGGAACGTGAAGTATACGTATCAACGAAATCAGCTTGTTCTTCAAAAGCAAATGAGGTGAGCCGTGTATTAGTCTCAATGGGATTACCACATGACGTAGCTGCGAGTGCGATCCGCATTAGTTTAGCACCGGAAAATACAATGGAAGAAGTAAAACAATTTGAAGATATTATAAAAGAGACATTGCCAAAATTATATGAAGTGATGAGGTAAAGAAAATATGATGAAATATGATCACATTTTAGTTCGTTATGGTGAAATGACGACAAAAGGAAAGAACCGTTCGAAGTTCGTTAGTACGTTAAAAGATAACGTGAAGTTTAAGTTAAAAAAATTCCCAAACATTAAAATTAATGCAACGCATGATCGCATGTATATTGAATTAAATGGTGAAGATCATGAGGCAATTGCAGAGAGCTTAAAAGATGTATTTGGCATCCATAAGTTCAATTTAGCAATGAAAGTACCATCAGAATTAGAAGAAATTAAAAAAGGTGCACTAGCCGCTTTTTTATTAGTAAAAAAACCTGTAAAAACATTTAAAATTACAGTACATCGTTCGTATAAACATTTCCCAATGCAAACGATGGAATTACTGCCAGAAATCGGCGGATATGTTTTAGAAAATACGGAAGATATCATAGTGGATGTGCATAATCCAGATGTAAATATCCGTGTAGAAATCCGTAGTGGTTATAGCTATATTATGTGTGATGAGCGCATGGGAGCAGGTGGTTTACCTGTTGGTGTTGGTGGCAAAGTGATGGTGCTTCTATCTGGCGGTATTGATAGCCCGGTGGCTGCTTACTTAACAATGAAACGCGGTGTATCTGTAGAGGCTGTGCATTTTCATAGTCCGCCGTTCACAAGTGAACGCGCAAAACAAAAAGTAATGGATTTAGCACAAGAGCTAACGAAATATTGTAAACGTGTAACGCTTCATCTTGTTCCATTTACAGAGGTGCAAAAGACCATTAATAAGGAAATTCCATCTAGCTATACGATGACAGTAATGCGTCGTATGATGATGCGTATTACGGAGCGCATTGCCGAAGAACGTAATGCATTAGCAATTACAACTGGTGAAAGTCTTGGACAAGTAGCGAGTCAAACGTTAGATAGTATGCATACGATTAATGAAGTGACAAACTATCCAGTATTACGTCCTCTTATTACAATGGACAAATTAGAAATTATAAAAATTGCGAATGAAATTGGCACATACGATATTTCTATTCGCCCATATGAAGATTGCTGTACAGTATTTACACCAGCAAATCCAGCGACAAAACCAAAGCGTGAAAAAGCAAATCGTTTTGAAGCAAAATATGATTTTACACCACTGCTTGAACAAGCTGTTGCAAATACAGAAACAATGGTGTTACAAACAGTAGACAAGGCAAAAGAAGATCAATTTGAAGATCTTTTCTAAAACCATAAATTACCATCATTAGATATGTATGAAGTCATATAGTTTATCACACTCTATACTCACAAGGAGGTGATACTATATGGCACGTAACACAAACAAACTAGCAGTTCCTGGTGCTGAATCAGCATTAGACCAAATGAAATATGAAATCGCTCAAGAGTTTGGTGTTCAACTTGGAGCAGATGCAACATCTCGCGCTAACGGTTCTGTTGGTGGCGAAATTACAAAACGTCTAGTTTCTTTAGCAGAACAACAATTAGGCGGTTTCCACAAATAATCCCATATATCATGGCTGAGAAGGAGCGGGTACATCCGCTCCTTCTTTTTTGATGGAAGAAAACAACATGACCTTTTCGACATCGGTGAAAAATTTGTCAAAAGAAGAGGGTTCAAAATTTACAGAAAATTCTTTATTATATAAGGGAGGCATAGTGACGAAGGAGGATATTAATGAAAAGAGAAGAACTATTAGCGCCACCGTCGTATAATTTAGTTACAGAGATAGAGAAATATATGAATGAAAAAGACAAGTTAGCATTAATTTGGCAAGATGAGCAAGGAGCAAGAAGAGAGGTTACATACCTTGAATTAATAAAAGGAGCGAATAAGATTGGAAACGCTATTATAAAAAGTGGTTTGCAAAAAGGGGATAAGCTTCTTATTATGATGCCGCGTTTAATCGAAGCGTATATGACATATATCGGAGCAATTAAAGCGGGTTTTGTTGTGATTCCAAGTTCTGAAATGCTTCGTAAAAAAGATATTGAATATCGTATTCAACATGGAGAAGTAAAAGCTATTATAAGTTATGAACCATATATTTCACAATTTGAAGGAATAAAGGAAATGGATTCTCTTCAAAAATTTGTTTTAAGTGAAAAAGAAGTAGATGGATGGACGAATTTAAATACTGCATTAGAAACAGAAAGTGATGTATTAGATATTGTCAAGACGGATAAGGAAGATATGGTCTTTTTATCTTATACATCAGGAACGACAGGAAATCCAAAAGGTGTTGTTCATACACATGCTTGGGGTTATGCACATTTGCGTACGAGCGCTCCCAATTGGCTCGGAATTGAAGAGAATGATATTGTATGGGCAACGGCTAGTCCAGGATGGCAAAAGTGGATTTGGAGCCCGTTTTTAGCAACTCTCGGTTCAGGTGCAACTGGATTTGTATATCACGGTAAATTTGAGCCGAAAACATATTTACAGCTATTAGATGAGAACCAAGTAAATGTGCTTTGCTGTACGCCGACAGAATATCGTTTAATGGCCAAAGCGGAAAACTTGCAGCAATATAATTTAAAGGCGTTGCACAGTGCTGTATCCGCAGGAGAACCGTTAAATCGTGAGGTTATTGAGACGTTCCAAAAGCACTTTCAAGTTACTGTTAGAGATGGATATGGTCAAACAGAAAATACATTGCTCATTGGTGTTATGAAAGGAATGGAAATAAGACCAGGATCGATGGGAAAACCGACGCCGGGTAATCAAGTAGAAATTATAAATGAAGAAGGGCACCCCGTATCTGTAGGAGAAGTGGGAGATATTGCTGTTCATATTGATACACCAGCACTCTTTCAACAATATTATAAAGATGATGAACGTACAGCAATGCAATTCCGTGGTGATTACTATATGACAGGGGATAAAGCAAAAAAAGATGAAGATGGCTATTTTTGGTTTGAAGGTCGCGGTGATGATATCATTATTAGTTCTGGCTACACAATTGGCCCATTTGAGGTGGAAGATGCACTTGTGAAACATCCATATGTAAGAGAATGCGCAGTAGTAGCGAGCCCGGATGAGATTCGTGGAAGTGTCGTAAAGGCATTTATCGTATTAAGAGACAATGTACAGGAAAAAGAAGATACATTGATTCCGTTACTCCAAGAACATGTTAAAGAATTAACAGCACCTTATAAATATCCTCGTAAGATTGAATTTGTAGACGAACTACCAAAAACGATTTCCGGAAAAATTAGACGTGTTGAACTTAGAAAACAAGAAATGGAATTGCGGTTAAAGTAAAAGATACAGGGCAAGTGTCAACAATCGCAGCGAATCAAAATGAATATTTGAAACAGCACCATGTGATGTAAAATGGTGCTGCTTTTCTACATTTTGATTTCGTATGCTAAAAGGGTGAGGAGGTTAAAATGATGGGGGAATTATGGTACGGCGGAAATATTTATACGATGGAAGAAGAGAATGAAAAAGTAGAAGCGGTTTATGTTGAAAACGGAAGGATTGTTGATATAGGAACAAAACAAGACTTAGAAATTCGTTATCCATTTGAACAGTTACACAATTTAGAAGGGCGAACAATGCTTCCAGGTCTTGTTGATAGTCACATGCATCTAATTGGACATGGTGAAAGACTTCTTCGATTAGATTTATCAAAGTGTACATCTTATGAGGAAGTATTGGCTCTTGTTAAAGAAAGAGTAAAAGAGGCGCCAGTAGGTTCTTGGATTATTGGAGAAGGATGGAATGAAAATTATTTTACAGATACAAAAAACGTTCATGCTCATGATTTAGATACGATTTCAAAGGAGCATCCCATTTTGTTAAAACGCGTTTGTCGTCATGTTACTTGGGTAAATTCATACATACTAAAAAAAGCCAATATAACGGCAGAAACGAAGGATCCAAAAGGTGGGAAAATCGGTCGTGATTCCTCAAGTAGATTAACGGGTCTTTTATATGAACAAGCGCAAGAGTTGATCAAACATGTTCAGCCTGAAATAAATGAAACATACTTACAAAGAGCTTTAAAGGTGGCTATTCGTGATTGCTGGAAATATGGGTTAGTAGGGGGACATACGGAAGACTTAAATTATTATGGAGGCTTTAAAAAAACATATGCCGCGTTTTCACATGTCATAAAAGAAATGCCTTTTAAAGCACATTTGCTCGTTCATCATGAAGTTGCCGATGAGCGAAAAGAATATGAAAATACGCACTACATTGAATTTGGTGCGATGAAAATCTTTTCTGATGGTTCTTTTGGCGGGAGAACGGCATTATTAAGCGAGCCGTATGAGAATGCAAAAGAGACAAATGGTGTCGCAATTTATTCGCGAAATGAGCTAGCTGATCTTGTGGAAAAAGCTCGCAACTTACAAATGCCAGTTGCGATTCATACTATTGGTGATTTGTCGCTAGAGTACGTAATTGAGGCACTAGAGTTATACCCTCCTGCAGAAGGATTACGTGATCGCATTATTCATTGCCAACTTGCAAGGGAGGATTTAATTGAACGGATGAAGAAGTTGCAGGTTATTATTGATATTCAGCCTGTGTTTGTTTCATCTGATTTTCCATCTGTTATTGAAAAATTGGGAGAGCGTCGTCTTCGCTATGCATATGCTTGGAAGACTTTACTTCATGCAGGCTTACATTGTAATGGAGGCTCAGATGCGCCAATTGAACAAGTAAATCCGTTTTTAGGTATATATAGTGCGGTAACGCGGAGAAGTTTTATCGATGGAGTGTGCTATATGCCTAAAGAGAGATTAACGGTATTTGAAGCAGTGTCCTTATTTACAACGGGAAGTGCTTATGCAATTGGAAAAGAAAAAAGGCGCGGGAAAATTATGAGAGGATATGAAGCTGATTTTACGATTATAGACAGGGATATATTTCACATACAGGTAGAAGAACTAAAAGATATTCAAGCTGTAACAGTTGTAGTAGATGGGAAAATTGTGCATCAAAAATAAGAATAAAACAAAAGAGTGCTAGAACATTTGCTAGCACTCTTTTTATTACTTATAAAAACGTTCTCTGCACTTTTTCCCAGAAAGAGTTATTTTTTAATTTCACCGTTTTAATTTGTTTATCACTTAAACGCACAACAGCTTTTTCGACTTGTTTAATACTAAGCGCTTCGTTATCCATTCCCATAACAGGATAATCGTTCCCCTCTGGTCGTAGCTTTAAAGTTAATGTACGTTCATGATTTAAAATAAATGGTGATCCAAGTGTACGATATGTGTTGTTATTTAAAGAGGCAAGCTCGCTTATTTGGAAACATGGGATAAGCGGATCAACAACAGCGCCCTGTAATGATTTATTATAAGCTGTGCTACCTGTCGGTGTAGAAATGACTAAGCCATCTCCTCGAAATGTTTCAAAATATAAGTCATCGACGTAGACATCGACGACGAATGTTTTAATAATGCTAGAGCGTAAAGAAAACTCATTTAAGCAATGAAAAGATGTATCTTGATCGACATCTATTTTAATTGTTGGATATTTACGCACTTCAATTTCGTTTTTTGTAATCTCTTGAAGAGCGGATTCAACATGGTCAATATGGAAGTCGCAGTAGAAAGAAATTTCATCTTTCGCAGAAACACCCGCATATAGGCAATCTTCCTGAAAGCCAGTTTTACGAACAGCTTGTAAGAAGGTTCCATCATCTCCAACACTGACGATAGCATTTGCATTTTTTGGATGATCTAATATGGTAAATCCGTTTTCCTCTAAAATACGATATATCGGCTTCATTTTTTCAATGAGCGCTGTTTTATCATCACCATAAAAGAAAAATAAATTACGACGATCTGCCATTGCGTATCCCTCCATTGCAGTCAAATTATGTTTCGTGAGAAAAATCTTTCTGGACAATATGTTCAAATAGTATATTTCGATATAAAATGCCAAAATCCCTTTTTGTTTTTAGAAAAGTTTATATTTTCAATCTTATCAAAAGTGGTTTAATGCTGCATAAATTTGTCGATAATGGGTATGGAATGAAAGGATGGGTATAAATGAAGTGGCTTGCAATCGGGATAGGGATTTTTCTTATTTTTCTTTTACTTTTATTATTGTCAAAGATATCTCTTAAAGTAACGTTTTTATATTCAGAGACGGAGAAGCAATGTTTATTTCAAGTGAAAATATGGAAGATAAAATATACATTTGACGTATTGGAAAGAATGGAAAGGCAACAGAAAAAGACTGGTCAAAAAATTGAGAAGGCTGAAAGAGAAGGCGGTATAGAAAATAAAATCATGGCACAACTGGATAGCATCGGGGAACTGATAAAAAAGCTTCAAGAAATCCATACTATTGTTAAAGATTTTTTTAAAAAGGTGAAAATCAATGGCTGGAAATGGCACTCCCAAATTGGAGCAGGCGATGCAGCGAGTACTGGAATTGTTACCGGTTATGCCTGGGGAACAAAAGGGATGGTTGCCGGAGTCATCGGGCAATATATGCATATTGTCGATATACCGGACTTTGAAATTACACCTGTTTTTCAAGGGAAAGGATTTGCATCAAGGTGTGAACTGACAGCATCCTTTCATATGTATCGTACTGTAATAACAGGAATAAAGTTGCTCATCTTTATGAGAAAGCAAAGATCTAGTGTGACAGAAAAATCTATTCAAGCATAGGGGGATATAGAATGGATCATCCAATTCAAGGTTTAATGACAACAGCAATGCAGCATTTAAAACAAATGACGGATGTAAATACAATTATTGGTGACCCGATTAAAGCAGCAGACGGAAGTGTAATTCTTACCGTTTCGAAAGTAAGTTTTGGATTTGCTGCAGGTGGAAGTGAGTTTGGAAGGATTGAAAGTTCTGGCCGTCATCCATTTGGAGGAGGGAGCGGTGGAGGAGTCTCCATTAATCCTGTTGCCTTTCTTGTTATAAATGGAGGAGGCGTGAAAGTGTTACATTTAGATAAGCAAACGCATATTATTGACAAAGTAATTGAATTAGCGCCACAAGCTGTTGATAAAGTAAAGGAAATGATGGAGAAACGTAAAGGCGAGGAACCGGAGTTTGAAATTTAACAGTGAAAAAGAAGCTAGTCAATTGATTAGCTTCTTTATTTTTTTGTAAATGAAGCAATTTTGTTTGCATTCTGCCTAGGGACAAACTATCATTTACAGTGTACATATTTTATTTAAATAAAGGAGGATTTTTAAGTGGCAAACGTAACTTTTAAAGGTAATCCAATGACTTTAGTTGGAACAGAAGTTAAAGTGGGCGATCAAGCGCCAAAGTTCCAAGTATTAGCAAATGACTTATCTCCAGTAAGTTTAGAAACATATAAAGGTCAAGTGAAATTAATTAGCGTGGTACCTTCAATTGACACAGGTGTATGCGATGCGCAAACACGCCGTTTTAATGAAGAGGCAGCTGGTATTGAAAATACAAAAGTATTAACAATTAGCGTTGATTTACCATTCGCTCAAAAACGCTGGTGTGCAGCAAACGGTTTAGAAAACGTAGTAACACTTTCTGACCACCGTGACCTTTCATTTGGTGAAGCGTATGGTGTTGTAATGAAAGAACTTCGTTTACTTGCTCGTGCGGTATTTGTAGTAGATAGCAACGACAAAGTTGTTTACGTAGAATACGTAAGTGAAGGTACAAACCATCCAAACTATGAAGCGGCATTAGAAGCGGCGAAAGCAGCGAAGTAATAGAAGGGAGGCGGCCTCTTTCTAGGAGGTCGTTTTTTCTCATATAGGATGAAATGGAAAAAGTTCATATCGTCTTCAATTTGAAAAGGGAGCTCTAAAAAAGAGGTCGCTTTTTCTTTTGGCAAAAAATTAGATTGTGGTATGATATAAGTTATGTGTAATGGACTGAAGGAGGAATGTATGTGAGTCAGACAGTAGAAACGTTATTTTCTATTTTCGATTCTTCTACCGTAATTTTACGTAAAGAATTGGATGTGACATATTTAGAAGCGCTTGTAGAAACAGGGGATAACTTGTTTGAAGGAGCGATTTTGCAAGAAAATTTATCTGAATCAACAATGAAACGGTTGAATCGTGAATACAGTAAATTTAATGAAGAAACATATAAAAGTGAAGAAATTCGAAAAGCATTTCAGCTTGCAATCTTAAAAGGAATGAAAGAAGGCATACAAGCAAATCATGAGATGACGCCTGATGCAGTTGGAATATTTATGGGATACTTATTCCATAAATTTATGAAGGGTCAGAAAGAAATAACGGTGCTAGATCCGGCAATTGGAACAGGAAATTTAATGACGACTATTTTTAATAGCGCTCAAGACGGGGTAGCAATGAGTGGCTTTGGCGTAGAAGTAGACGACTTACTTATTAAGTTAGCCTTAGTAAATGCGAATTTGCAAAAACAAGCAATTGAGCTTTTCAATCAAGATGGACTAGCTTCACTTTATATTGATCCTGTTGATGCAGTTGTTTGTGATTTGCCAGTAGGTTATTATCCGAACGAAGCTGGCTCAAGTGAATATAAGTTAAAAGCAGATGAAGGAATGTCTTATGCGCATCACTTATTTATTGAACAAAGTGTCAAGCATACGAAAGATGGAGGATACTTATTCTTCTTAGTGCCAAACTTTATTTTTGAAAGTGAGCAGGCGCCGAAGCTTCATGCGTTTATTAAAGAAACATGTTTTATTCAAGGATTATTACAGCTACCGGTTTCCATGTTTAAAAACGAAAAAAATGCAAAAAGTATATTTGTTCTCCAAAAAAAAGGAGAAAAGATAGAAATACCAAAACAGGCGTTATTAGTGGAATTACCTAAGTTTTCCAATGTGAAGGCGATGGAGGATATGATGAGCCAATTAAATAATTGGTTTGCAACGCATAAAGCATAAAACATGTAACAGATGTATTTATTGATGTAATACAGTTTTATAAGGTGGGTATGTAGTTTTAATATACACAAGATTAAACTGAATTTTTTTGAAATCTGTAATATATATTTTTTCTTGGTGTTACAATTTTTTCACTTGAAATATATGGCGGACGATGTTTAAATTAAAATCGTGAGTATAAAATTCATTAAAAATGAAACGTTTTCATTTTGATGGATTTAAAGAGATAAAATCGAGCGGTTTGTGGTTTTTCCACATAACTACCAAGAGAAAAAGGGGCGAAAGACTAGATGTCAAAAATCATCGCGATTAATGCAGGAAGTTCTTCCTTGAAGTTTCAATTATTTGAAATGCCAAGTGAGAAAGTATTAACAAAAGGTTTAGTAGAACGTATCGGTTTAGAAGACAGTATTTTCACAATTACTGTAAATGGTGAGAAACAAAAAGAAGTTAAAAATATTCCAGATCATGCAGTGGCAGTTAATATGCTTCTTAATAAATTAACTGAAAATGGAATCGTGAAATCTCTTGATGAGATTAGCGGTATCGGTCACCGTGTTGTACACGGCGGTGAAAAATTTGCTGACTCTGTATTAATTACAAATCAAGTATTAGCAGATATTGAAGAATTAAGCGAATTAGCACCACTTCATAACCCAGCAAATATTGTTGGTATTAAAGCGTTCCAAGAAGTGCTTCCAAACGTACCAGCAGTAGCAGTATTCGATACAGCATTCCACCAAACAATGCCTGAATCTGCGTATCTTTACAGCTTACCATATGAATACTATGAGAAATACGGTATCCGTAAATACGGTTTCCACGGAACTTCTCATAA
Organism: Bacillus cereus group sp. BfR-BA-01492; assembly: GCF_022662815.1. NCBI lineage: Bacteria > Bacillati > Bacillota > Bacilli > Caryophanales > Bacillaceae > Bacillus > Bacillus cereus group sp. BfR-BA-01492. The sequence goes on along the minus strand of NZ_JAKUEH010000002.1, from coordinate 241,827 downwards.
ATATGTAACAGAGCGTGCAGCTGAATTATTAGGCCGTCCACTTGAAAGCTTACGTCTTCTTTCTTGCCATTTAGGTAACGGAGCAAGTATCGCAGCTGTAGAAGGTGGAAAATCTATCGATACTTCAATGGGATTCACTCCACTTGCTGGTGTAACAATGGGCACACGTTCTGGTAACATTGACCCTGCGTTAATTCCATACATCATGGACAAAACTGGACAAAGTGTAGAAGAAGTAGTGAATGTATTAAACAAGAAAAGTGGTATGTTAGGTCTTACTGGATATTCTAGTGACTTACGTGACATTATTGCGAAAGAAGAAGAAGGCGACCACCGTGCGAAAGTAGCACTTGATGTGTTCGTAAGCCGTATTCATAAATATATCGGTTCTTACGCAGCTCGCATGAAAGGCGTTGACGCAATCATCTTCACAGCTGGTGTAGGTGAAAATAGTGCGATCATTCGTGAGCGCGTATTAGAAGGTCTTGAGTACATGGGCGTATACTTTGATGCAAAACGCAACAACGTATTCGGTGAAGAAGCATTTATCAGCTTCCCACACTCTCCAGTAAAAATTATTGTAATTCCAACTGACGAAGAAGTTATGATCGCTCGTGATGTTGTTCGTCTTGGAGGTATTGGTTAATATATATCAAGAAGGCGGAATCTTATATGATTCCGTCTTTTTTTGTGGGAAAATTGGAAGGCTATTCTTATGTATGGAATTAATATATGTGTACTTATCAAGTTTGCGAAGAAAAAGCAGAAATATGTTACAATAGAAAAAAATTGAGCGAGGTGATTGTTGCAATGCAATCGAAGCGAGAACAATCCATTTTACAAGATATAAAAGAGTGGGAAAGACAATTAATAGAACAAGAAGCGACTGATTTTCAAAAGATGTTTGATAAATGGGTGTATGAAATAGTAGAAAAATTACCTGAGAAAAAGCGTACAAATCTTTTTGCAAAAGTAGACGGATGGTTATTTCATCTTCATGCATTTATTCAAAGTTCACAATCGCAATTAGATGCGCGCAATCGTATTTTAGGTACAGCTAGATTATTTGATGAGTCCATTGAGAATTTAGATGACTTAAAAGCATTATCTATCGATCAATTAACATACATAGCAGAACAACAGACAGCACGTCATCGACTATACTCTTTTGTACAAGGAGGAGCAACTGGTGTTGGAGGCTTATTCCTATTAACTGCTGATTTTCCTGTTATGATTGCGCTAAATGTAAAAGCTGTGCAGCTCATTGCAACTTCGTTTGGGCATGATGTGAATAAGCCGTATGAAATGATGCTTGCTCTAAAAGTATTTCACGCTGCATTATTGCCAACAAGATTGCAACAATATGCTTGGTCCAATTTACTGCAAGAATTAGAACAAGAAGACTCCTACTTTTATGAAGGAGAAGAAGAAGTATTAAAACCAGCTTCAATAGAGGTTGTGCTTAAACAAATTTTGAAGACATTTTCGATTTATGCACTTCGTCGTAAATTATTTCAAGGTGTTCCTGTGCTAGGAATTGCAATTGGTTCCACTGTGAATTATCGTTTAACAAGAAATGTAACCGAATTTGCAAACAAATTTTATCAAGTGCGCTACCTATTAGAGAAAGAGAAACGTGCATGAAAAAAAGCGAGAGGCCGAGGCCTTTCGCTTTTTAGTTTGTTGCATGTTTTTTGGACATAGGAATGGATACGGTTTTCTTTTCTGCTTTTGGATAGTAAATGAAGTCCAATGTTTTGGATTGAACAGCAATGGAAAGAATCGTAAATGCAATTTCCGTCCAATTTAAATAATATAATGAAAGCGCAAGAACAATCGCGTCAAAGACAAAGAAAATTTGCCCGATTGTAAAGCGTGTTTTTTTGCTTAATACAATCGTTAAAATATCGTCTCCGCCGGTTGCACCGCCAAATCGTAATATAAAACCGAGTCCAATACCAGCTAACGCACCACCAAGTACAGCGGCAATCCATAAATGATTTGATAAATCTACCGTAAATGGAGAATAGTTCTCCACAAAAGAATAAAATACGCCGAATGAAATCGAACCTAGAAATGAATAACCAACCATCTTTTTGCCTAAAAATGTAGCGCATAATAAGATGACAGGAATATCCATTAATACAGTCGAAATCGACGGTGAAATATCAAAAAAGTTTTGGATGAATAATGCAATCCCAACAAATCCACCTTCTGTTAAGTGGTTTTGGAAATGAAAATGATATAGTGCTGCTGATAAAATAAATGAACCGATTAAAACCATAAAAATTTCTTTAATAATTTGTCGACTTTGGATGTTCCTCATCGTTATTCCTTCTTTCCGTAGTTAGTAGTCTTTTTTCGTTTTGTAAACTAACTACGAGCGCATAGTAGCTGTCAGTTAGTTTACATCAAACTAACTACGCTATATGTCGCTGAAGAAATAACGAATAATCCTCTCGTCCATCAATTCTCCCTACTTTCGTTTTAGTTTAAGCCTAAAAAACGACTAAACAAAACTTTGGTAGGATTTCCTATTTAGCAATCCTATTCTCTTCTTTGTTTTGTTTAGCAAATAATAGTGTGACTTAAACAAAACGCTATGTGTAAGAAGAGTCTTTTCTTTGCCAAATTATCCTTCGGGCAATCATAATTTCCCCACTCTCGTATTTTTTCGCTAGACTAAAGGATCTGAGCTAAAAAATACGCTACGTGTAAGATTCATCAATTCGATGCCACATGCTCCTTCGAGCGATCATGATATCAAAATCCTTTCTGTAAAGATTTTATACTATTATATCATACTTTCAAAAAATGTATGCGTAAGGAAACCGACAATAATTGGAGGAAATCTACAGATTTCATTGTTTTTTTGAGATGATGTTGTGACGTTTCGGTATTTTTGTAAGATAATAAAAGTTATTGCAAAGAAGAGAATAATTTCGACAGTTAGTATAAAGGGTAAAGAAGGAGTTTCATAACGTATTTATCGGTTTATCATATAGTATATGATAAATCGAGTGCATCATGTGTTATTTTTTTACAAAAGTAAAGAGACATGTCCCAAATGGAAAGCGGGACATGTCCTTTATGGATGAGTTTTTCCGTGAGATACATGTTGCGTAAGGCGATACCAAAGCCATAAATCATTAATGATGGAAGCAAGGTCTGCAATTTCAGAATTAAGTCTACAGGAAATCTCGAAGTTTTCTTCGTTATTGAGATGATGTTGTTTTTGGTTAATATGATATTCAAGTTCTTTTATGCGATCAGGTATTTTCCCGCGAATTTGTTCCCACTTTAATAGAATTGTATGTTGCACTTTTTCTGGGATGTCTTCCCATTCCTCTTGTAAATGTGGTACTTCAATTCCTAGATGTTCATCATAAATAAAATATGATTCCATATAGACACCCCACTTTCTGTTTCTATTGTATCGAAAAAGAGAAAGAAGTTCGATGAAATTGTGAGAATTTTTTTTGAATATCTCTTGATTCATTTGAGAAAAGATGATAAAGTTTGGATTATTATAAGTTGTTATGAATATTTATTCTTTAGGGGGATATAAAATGGAGAAGAAAAAAGTTGTGCTAGCATATTCTGGAGGTCTTGATACTTCTGTTGCAATTAAGTGGTTGCAAGAAAAAAATTATGATGTTATCGCTCTTTGCTTGGACTTAGGGGAAGGGAAAGATTTAGAATTTGTAAAAGAAAAGGCACTTTCAGTAGGAGCTATTAAATCTTATATGATTGATGTGCAAGAAGAGTTTATGAATGAATATGCATTGATGGCTTTACAAGGTCATACGTTATATGAAGGGAAATACCCTCTTGTTTCTGCATTATCTCGTCCGCTAATTGCGAAAAAACTAGTTGAGATTGCAGCACTAGAAGGTGCTAGTGCAGTTGCGCATGGATGTACCGGTAAGGGGAATGACCAAGTACGTTTTGAAGTATCCATTCAAGCATTAAACCCATATTTAGAAGTCATTGCACCAGTACGTGAATGGAAATGGTCACGTGAGGAAGAAATTGCGTATGCAAAAGAAAACGATGTACCAATTCCTGTCAATTTAGATAGCCCATTTTCTATTGACCAAAACTTATGGGGACGTAGTAATGAGTGCGGAATTTTAGAAGATCCATGGGCAGCGCCGCCAGAAGATGCGTATGAAATGACTTTACCATTAGAAAATACACCAGATCAGCCAGAATTTGTAGAAATCGGATTTGAAGCAGGTGTACCGACAACATTAAACGGAACAGCTTACTCACTTTCACAATTAATGAAAACGTTAAATTCACTTGCTGGAAAGCATGGAATTGGGCGTATCGATCATGTGGAAAACCGCCTTGTAGGCATTAAGTCGCGTGAGGTGTATGAATGCCCAGCGGCGATGACATTACTTACTGCTCATAAAGAACTTGAAGATTTAACACTTGTAAAAGAAGTAGCTCACTTTAAACCAATTATTGAACAAAAGCTAACAGAATTAATCTATAATGGCTTATGGTTCTCACCTTTAAAACAAGCGCTTGTTGCTTTTTTACAAGAAACGCAAAAGACAGTATCAGGTACAGTGCGTGTAAAATTATTTAAAGGGCATGCGATTGTAGAAGGACGTAAATCAGAATACTCCTTATATGATGAAAAATTAGCGACTTATACAGCGAATGATGAATTTAATCACGATGCAGCAGTTGGTTTTATTTCACTATTTGGTCTTCCAACAAAAGTATATAGCCAAGTGAATCAGAAGAAGGTGGAAGCGTGAGTAAACTGTGGGGTGGGCGCTTTACAGAAGAGGCAGAAGCGTGGGTCGAGGAGTTTGGAGCATCGATCTTCTTTGACAAACAATTAGTGAAACAAGATATAGAAGGCAGTATTGCACATGTTACAATGCTTGCAAAGCAGGGGATTGTAACAAAAGATGAGGCAGAGAAAATAAAAGAAGGGCTTCAATATTTACTTGAAAAAGCGAAAGAAAATAAGCTGAACTTCTCGGTAGAAGCGGAGGATATTCATCTAAATATTGAAAAGATGCTCATTGAACAAATTGGTGAGGTAGGAGGAAAGCTTCATACAGGTCGTAGTCGTAATGATCAAGTCGCAACAGATATGCACTTGTATTTAAAAGAGAAAGTACAAGATATAATACAAGCTACAAAACAATTGCAGAAGGTTCTTGTTGATCAAGCAGAAGAGAATATTAAAACGATTATGCCAGGGTATACACATTTGCAGCGTGCACAACCTATTTCTTTCGCTCACCATATACTCGCATACTTTTGGATGTTAGAACGTGATGTAAATCGTTATGAAGATTCTTTGAAACGTATAAATGTTTCCCCGCTTGGTGCAGGTGCTCTTGCAGGAACAACATTTCCGATTGACCGTGTATATAGCGCAGCGCTTCTCGGTTTTGAAGGAATATATGAAAATAGTTTAGATGCGGTAAGTGATCGTGATTTTATATTAGAATTTCTGAGCAATTCATCTATTTTAATGATGCATGTATCACGCTTTTGTGAAGAACTCATTTTATGGAGTAGTCAGGAGTTTCAATTTATTGAAATGAGCGATCAATATGCAACGGGAAGTAGCATTATGCCGCAAAAGAAAAATCCGGATATGGCGGAACTGATCCGTGGTAAAACAGGAAGAGTGTATGGAAACTTATTCAGTTTATTAACAGTAATGAAAGGATTGCCGCTAGCCTATAACAAAGATTTGCAAGAGGATAAAGAAGGAATGTTTGATACAGTTAAAACGGTAGAAGGCTGTCTTCATATTATGGCTCGTATGTTAGAAACGATGACTGTAAATAAAGAAAGAATGGGGCAGGCTGTCACGCAGGACTTTTCTAATGCAACAGAAATCGCTGATTACTTAGCGAACAAAGGGCTCCCATTCCGCCAGGCGCATGAAATTGTCGGAAAGCTCGTTCTTCATTGCACACAAAAAGGAATTTATTTATTAGATGTGCCGCTCGAAACATATAAAGAAATGAGCCCGTTATTTGAAGAAGATTTATATGAGGTTCTATCACCTTATGCAGCGGTAAAACGTCGTAATAGTGCAGGTGGGACAGGATTTGTTCAAATTGTACAGGCGTTGGAAAAAGCGAAGATGTTAGTGGGAGAAGTGATTAGGAATTGAGTTAAAAAGTACGCCAGTCTGTTAAAGTCTGGCGTACTTTCTGTTTTGTTAGTATTTAAGTAAAAATAACAATTTGGGGGGAAGTTTATGAAAAAATAGTATGTATCGTTTTATTGTGAATTAGCTTAATTGCAAATGTGAAAGTATTTCTTTTGGACAAATATATATTTGTTGGTGAACAAGAAAAGCGAGAAGAAGCGATTACCGCAACGATGTGGCACTTGCAAGAAAAAGGATATAAAGAGTGATATAGCAAAATCGATTCTTACGGTATGAATATACAATTTAAAGATGAACGAAACGAATCATATACATATAGAGTTTTGAAAGGTGCTAAAACAAATAAACGAACTGTACACCAAGTTAGCAATGCGCTAGGTAGTACGGACGGGAAGCATCAAGAGCTTAAATAGATAGGAGAGACTGCTGATAAGTAATATGAGCAGTCTTTTATATTTTTAGAAGGGAATCGAGCGTTTTAGAGTTGTTTTTCATAATGATAAAATGATGCTTCTCATGAATTGCTAATAGTTGGATAGATTGAATAAGGTTAGGGTAGTGAGCAATTGGATCTAAAAATACGATATGTCCTGCAATATTTTCTTCTATATTTTGAACTAGTTTTTTTATTTCAGCTGTTTCACGTGAAAGTAACTTTTCTAATTCATTTACATTCATAGAATAATAGACTTTTTTTGAAGGGATTAAAATCCAGGGAGCTTTCATTCCTTTGCCGTGTTTTTCGTTATATTCGGCATAAATGTCATGTATTTCAGTTGCAAATGGAGTGTTTCTTCTGAGCTTGGCATAAGGGATAAGAGTGAAAGAGAATTTAATCGCTATTTTTAGCATTCTTGCAATTAAATATAAATGATAAAAATGCTCTCCGATAGACCATTTTCCATTCTGAGGGCGATACCATAGTTGTTCTTGAGATAGTGAATGGAGATGAGGAAGGAACTGGCTTCTTTGCACATGCAATGTATGAAAATGTTTTGAGATATTTTCAGATTTCATATTTTCGTATCCTCCACATTTTTTCCTCATTATAACATTTTTTGTGTAGATGTAAGTAAGCCTAGAGCAATCTGTTCTAGGCTTACAGTTTTATCAATTAATCGTACTTATGTCGACCTTCCATAATTCGAATATACTCAATATCCATCAAATCTCGAAGTAATGCACCATTACTTAGTTCCACGCCATGTTTTTCTTTGAGATGTGTGCGGATCGTATTTAACATTTCGATTTCTTTCCCATTTATATCTAAAATAATACGTTCATAATCCTCCATATAGTATCCTCCTTTTCTAAACACATATATTTTGTCCGTTTATTTCTAAAAAATGTATGTTCATGTAATGTTAGGAAATGAGATCTGAAATCAAAAATCATATATGTTCTTGCTTCGTAAAAAAATGACAGAAGAGGTAAGGCGATCTTATTTAACGATAGCGACGATAATGATGGCGGTATGGTCTTTGAAGTTTCTTCCGGCTTATGTACTTGCGGTTGTCATTGTTGTCGTGGTTTGTCTTGTATTTATAGTGAAATATGTGAAATAAGTTGTAGTTATATATGCTACAGCTATAAAATTATAATCGTAATAATTATATATAATGATATCAGGAGGATACAGTATGAGTTTCATTAAAGTAGTAACTAAAGCGGCGGCTAAAGTTGCAGCTGACGTAGTGGGGGGTGCAATAGAAGCGGTAGGAGAGGTTACGAACAATAATTTCATAAAGGATGTTGGAAAAGGTGTTAATAAAGCTACTGTGAAAACTGGAGAAATCATTGGGAATCTTGCCGATGGTACGTATGATGCTATAGGGGGGCTTATTACAGATGATAGACAGCAAGTAAAGCGAGGATATAAAGAAATACTTGGAACGGTTCAAGATACGGCAACGACAATTGGAAAAGGAATTGTGCATGTTTCAGAAAAGGGAGTTGAAACTGTACAAGCGATAAGAGAAGGAGATACAGATAAAGCAATAGAAACAGGAAAAGAATTAGCCAAAGTTGCAGCTGTAGGCGTGTTCTCAGTAGGAGTTATAGATATAATTGATGGTGCCGATGGAATTATAGATGGGGTAGACAGTGATAGTGTAGCGCAAGCATCAGCTCCAGAAGCAACGGATGTAGAGTATATAGCGGAGGAAAATCCGAATACTCATCATGTAACACCCCATGAAAGAGTTTTACCCGACGGGAGTACAACATGGGTAGATGGTGATGGCGATCCGAGTGTAAATACACAAGATGGCTGGGAGCAACATAATCCGGATTACAGAATTCCTAAAGTATAAAAATAAATAGGGTAGATAAGAGGAAGCCTCTTATCTACCCTATTTATTTTTATGAATTATAGCTCACCTTGCTCTTCATCACCACGAACAACAAGGACATCGCATTTTGCATAGCGAATAATATGTTCAGAGACGCTACCAATTAAGAAACGCTCTACAGCATTTAAACCAGTGGCACCGCACATGATTAAGTCTACTTTATGTTTGGGAGCAATTTCTTTTGAAATTTTAGATTTTGGATTACCGAATTCTAGTACAGTTTCTACCTTTTCAAGACCTGCTTCTAGTGCTGTTTTTTTGTAGTCTTCTAATAAGTCTTCTGCAAAAAGATTAGCACGTTCAGCAATCGCGCGGCTATATGCTTCTACCGCAGAGTACGCTTTCACATCAACGATATGAGCAATAGTTAATGTCGCATTGTTACGTTTCGCAACTTGAATGGCTTTTTTAAAAGCTTTTTCAGCCTCTTTAGAACCATCTACAGCAATTAAAATATTTGTATATGTATTAGTCATAGTAAATTCCTCCCAATTGATTTTATAACCCTTTACAACTAAATTATAAAACAAATTCTGGTAATATACGTGAAAAAAACGTTACAGAATTTTGAAAAGTTTGTTTTGATTCTTTTTAGTTGTAATTGTAGCAAGAACTTGTTACATATGGAGTATAGTAATTTAAAAGGAGGCATGTTTGTGAGACACGCGCTCATTACAGCCGGTACAAAAGGTTTAGGAAGGCAAGTAACAGAGAAATTATTGGCGAATGGACATTCTGTAACAGTCACATATCATAGCGACAGAAGCGCTGTAGAGGAAATGAAAGAAAAGTATAATCATATAGAAGAACGTCTACAGTTTATACAAGCAGATGTCACGAAGAAAGAAGATTTACATAAAATGGTAGAAGAAGCAACAAAACGTTTTGGTAAGATCGATTTTTTAATTAATAATGCGGGTCCTTATGTGTTTGAACGAAAAAAGTTAGTGGATTATGAAGAACAGGAATGGAATGAGATGATTCAAGGAAATTTAACAGCGGTATTTCATCTGTTAAAACTCGTTGTTCCAATTATGAGAAAGAACCAATTTGGTCGCATTATTAATTATGGATTTCAAGGGGCCGATAGTGCACCGGGATGGATGTATCGTTCAGCTTTTGCGGCAGCAAAAGTAGGGCTTGTTTCATTAACGAAGACAGTTGCTTATGAAGAAGCAGAGTATGGTATTACAGCAAATATGGTTTGCCCAGGTGATATTATTGGTGAGATGAAAGAAGCAACAATTCAAGAAGCGCGCATGTTGAAAGATAAGCGTACGCCAATTGGTAGATCAGGAACAGGTGAAGATATCGCACGCACCATCTCATTTTTATGCGAAGAAGATTCTGATATGATTACGGGTACAATTATTGAAATAACAGGGGCAGTTGATGTAATTCATCGATATCGACAAAAGTAAATAAAATCTATCGGAAAACTTATGTTATTTTTTGTAAAATATTGAGGGATTATGTTAGAATATAGGTGCATAGAAAGTGTTTAAAAAATAATTTAGGGGTCATTTCATAACTCAAGGGGGAATGAATAATGCGTATCGGTATTCCAACAGAAATTAAAAACAATGAAAACCGTGTGGCAATGACGCCAGCTGGTGCTGTACATCTTGTACAAAATGGTCATGAAGTTTTTGTTCAAAAAGGTGCAGGTTTAGGTTCTGGTTTTACAGATGAAGAATACGTACAAGCTGGAGCGAAACTTGTTGAAACTGCTGAAGAAGCATGGAATCAAGATATGGTTATGAAGGTAAAAGAGCCAATTGAAAGTGAGTATGGTTATTTCCGTGAAGGACTTATTTTATTCACATACTTACATCTAGCTCCAGAACCTGAGTTAACAAAAGCTTTAATTGATAATAAAGTGATATCAATTGCTTATGAAACAGTACAATTAGATAATCGTTCTTTACCATTACTTGCACCGATGAGTGAAGTAGCAGGTCGTATGTCTGCACAAATTGGAGCACAGTTCCTTGAAAAAACAAAAGGTGGTAAAGGTATTTTACTTGCAGGCGTTCCAGGAGTAAAACGTGGGAAAGTAACAATTATCGGTGGCGGTCAAGCTGGTACAAACGCAGCGAAAATTGCGGTTGGACTAGGTGCGGATGTAACAATCATCGACTTAAGTGCAGAACGTCTTCGTCAGTTAGATGACATTTTCGGAAATCAAGTAAAAACGTTAATGTCTAATCCGTATAATATTGCACAGGCTGTAAAAGAATCTGATCTTGTAATCGGTGCAGTATTAATTCCAGGTGCAAAAGCGCCAAAACTTGTAACAGAAGAAATGATTCAATCAATGGAACCAGGTTCTGTTGTCGTTGATATCGCGATTGACCAAGGTGGTATTTTCGAAACAACGGATCGCATTACAACTCATGATAACCCAACTTATGAAAAACATGGCGTTGTTCATTATGCAGTTGCAAACATGCCAGGTGCGGTTCCACGTACTTCAACTCTTGCATTAACAAACGTAACAGTACCATATGCAGTACAAATTGCAAACAAAGGCTATAAAGCTGCTTGCTTAGGTAACGCTGCATTACTAAAAGGTATTAACACATTAGATGGCTACGTAACATTCGAAGCAGTTGCAGAAGCTCATGGCTTACAATACGCTGATGCGAAAGAGCTTCTTGAAAAAGCCCCTGCTTTATCATAATAAATATTAGATGAGGCCCTTCTTGTGATAAGGAGGGCTTTTATTTGAAACATAAGCATCATATAATATGAATAAAAAGAAACATGAATGGAAATAGGAGGAACAACATGGGGTATATTTGTGATATTTTGTCATTCGTTTTGCTTATAGCAGGAATTATTACAATGGTGGTAGCTAAAAAGAAGAATGATCCGAAATTAAGAGGAATTGGTATTGGGATTTTAACTGCAGTAATTGTCATTGTATTACCTGATTTCGCAAAAGGTTATGTGGAAGGTGTGCTTTCTGCTGGAAATAGTACATTTCCGATGGAATAGAAAAGAGGATCTTTAATTTTTTTTATAGACTAGGAAAGATTAGAGATCTTTTTTTATTTAAGGTTTTTATATGGAATTTTTTTCTTGTTAGTAAAATGCCTCCTATGATAATTTTAAGATAGATATATAGGGGCATAAGGAGGGGATTCTATGGAAAAGATAAATTTAATAGATTTAACAAAAGATATTAAAGACCAACATAAAAACTTCGTCGTTTCAAATGTAAATAGTCATTGCTTACGAATTGCTGTGTTTACTGGTGAATATGATTGGCATTATCATTCTAATTCGGACGAATTATTCATTGTATTAGAGGGAGAATTACTTATCGATTTTGAAGATGGAGAGACAGCAGTTTTGAAACCGAATGATTCAATTTTAATTCCATCATGTACGATTCATAGAACGAGAGCATTAAAGAGAACGGTAAATCTTTGTTTTGAACATATAGAGGCTGATACGATTATAGTGGAGCAATTATGAAAAAATTATCTGTAGTCGAGTATAGAAAAGTTCTTCCGATTTTAAAAAGCAATACAAGAACGACCACATTTGCTTATGCGGTATGTGATCAAATGATAAATGGTGAGTTTTTTGTAAACGAGCAATTAACAGCAGGACTAATTATCGCAGCTAACGGCATTTATTATTTATTCGGTGACACTCATGATCAAAGTTATAACGAAGATTTATTCTCGTATATAAAAACAGCCATTGAAACGAAAGAAAAACGATTTACGCTTTTCACTTCTAGTGAAGAATGGGAAATGATGATTGAAGACCGTTTTAATAATGTATTTCGGAAAATCCCGCGAGTGAAATTTCAAAGAGAAACTTTTGAAGAGAGAAAACGAGATTGTAACAAAAATACATATGAGGTTAAGCGTATTGATAGAAGCGATATAGAACGAAGTAAGGAATTTACAGAGGCGTATTATAAAGAATATTGGGGATCAACTGAAGCGTTTTTGAATAATGGATTTGGATTTTGCATAGAACAAAATGGGATGATCGTAGCGGAATGTGTCACGATATTTAGCGGGAATAGTTTTGCTGAAATTGATATTGTGACGCATGAAGCGCATCAAGGGAAAGGATTAGCCCAAGCGGTCGCAACACGTTTCATTGAACATTGTATACAAAATCATATAATGCCGTGCTGGGATTGTAACGTAGACAATATTCCTTCGCAAAAATTAGCTAGTAAATTAAATTTTCATAATCCAGTAGAATATAATTTATTTGTACGTAAGAAAACGGAGGGATAAAAATGAACGTCGAATTAACAAGATTCAAAGTGAAACCAGGAAAAAGTCATCGTGTAGATGAGTGGATGCAGCTTCTTAATGACAATATGAAAGAAGTGCTTTTGACACTAAACGACGAAAAAATGTATGTAGAGACAATTTTCCGGGAAATAAGAGATGGAGAAGAGTACTTATATTGGTATTCTGTACAAGGAGAAGGGGGGACTCTTGTCGAAAATTCTCATCATGAAATTGATAAAAAGCACTTAGCGTTTTGGGATGAATGTATTGATGAAGAAGCACCAGCTGTCGATATGAAAACAGAAGTGATAATGATTCAAGATGTTGTGAAAGAAGCGATGAAAGAATAGAATGATGGTTTGTATATAAGCAGAAAAGCGCATCAACATAGATGGGCTTTTTTTAGTTAAGATGCAATTGGTAAAAAAGATGAATGAAACAATTTACAAAAGATATACTAATATATAGGGTATTGTAAGAGTCGTAATAGTTGAGAAATATTGATTACAGTCTATTAATGTGAATAATCAGAAAATTTATGGTATAATATAGGAAAAGGGGGCTTATATGAGGCAAATACATGGAGCAATCTACATCTATATAACACTGTTTTTTATTGGAGTGTCTTATTACTTAGAGCATTCATACTCGCACCCAATTTTAACTTTTTTGAGCGGGACTTGTATGGTTATAGCGATTTTTGTACATCTTTTCTCAGTTTGGATTGTAAATTTTCAAGTGAATATTAGTAAGATGAAAGAAGGCACTTTTTGAGTGCCTTCTTTTTATCATTCTTAACTGCTGAATTTTGAGGTGAGGGTCTTATTGCTCGCAAATAGCGGGATAAAATTTTTAGGGGGGATTGAAATGAGGGGGAAGAGCTCAATGGCTTGGGTATTTGTTTTTTTAAGTATTTTCCTTACAATACTCACATCATGTGCATCTACATTTCCATCTAAACAAATCGCTACTGTAGAAGGGTATGTCATAGTGGGAAATGATAATGTATATTTCATCACGAATAAAAAATTTGAAACAAAAGCAGAGTTTCAAGAGTATATAGAAGAGCGACTACATGAGAAGTTTCCAACTGACACTGTTTTGAATTTTGTTGATAGCAACACATATCAGCAGTTGAAATCAGGATATAAAATAAAAGTATGGTCTTCTCAAATACTTGAGAGCTATCCAGCCCAAATGATTGTTGAGAAGTTTGAGGTAGTAGATAAAAAGGTAGCATTCTCGCTACCTTTTATTTATTTCACAAACTGCAATTCTTTCGGGAATTTTGTTAAAATTTCTGTTCCGTCTTTTGTAATGTAAATATCATCTTCAATTCGAACTCCGCCTACATTTGGTACGTAAATGCCTGGTTCAATTGTGAAGACCATGCCTTCTTTTAATGGGGATTCGTTGCCTTCTTTTACATCTGGATATTCATGTACACTAATACCAAGTCCATGACCGAGGCGGTGCGGGAAGAAGTCTCCGTAGCCAGCGTCTGCAATAACAGAACGGGCAGCGCGGTCGATAGCACCGAGTGTAACGCCCGGTTTACATGCTTCAATTGCTTGTAGTTGGCCAGCTAGTACTGTGTTATAAATACGCGTTTGTTCTTCAGAAATATCGCCGAATGCGACTGTGCGTGTAATATCAGAACAGTAACCATCAATAATTACACCTAGGTCGAATAGAACGAAGTCACCGCGCTTCATTTTGTTAGTGCCTGGTACACCGTGAGGTAGAGCTGAATTCGCTCCAGTTAAGACCATCGTGTCGAATGACATTTTATGTATACCTTTTTTCTTTAGTTCATGTTCGATAATTGCTAGTACTTCTAATTCACTACGATCTTCTTTAATGGCCTCTACACCAATACCGACGGCATAGTCAGCCATATGAGCAGCTTCACGTAAAATAGAAAGTTCTTTTTCGTCTTTAATTAAACGAAGTTCACGAACTTTTTCCTCTGCAGAGCGAAAAGTTGCATTTGGGAATAATTTTGTTAACGCCTCATAGCGTTCTACATTTAAGTGTTCTTTTTCAATTGCAACTGCATTTGCTTTGATACTGCGGTCTTTCAATGCTTTTTCAATCATATCCCACGGTCTGTCAGTATCAGTAAATCCGATAATTTCGTGTGTCCATCCAGCATTTCGCGCTTGATCTTCTTCCATTTTCGGACAAATTAAAATAGGTTCTTGTTCTTGGAATACGAATAGACCGAGTAGTCTTTCGTGCGGTTCACAATGGAAGTTCGTCATGTAGAAAACGTTTGGTGTAGAAGTTAAGAAGGCAGCTTCCACGTTTTGTTCTTGTAGCCAGTGCATGAATTTTTCTAATCTAGTATTCATCGATCGACACCTCCGAGATTTCAGTTACATATATAACTTTACATCGGATGAAAGAGTTATGACAAGTAAATAGATGTTAGAAAAGACAGGAAATTGTGAAATCATGTAGAATAAAAGGGGTGAGTGAGGAGGAATGTAACAATGAAAATATCTTATCACGGGCATTCAGTTGTAAAGATTGAAACGAATGGAAAAGTGATTTTAATTGATCCATTTTTAACAGGAAATCCGAAAACAGATTTAAAAGCGGAAGATGTAAAGGTAGATGCGCTTCTTTTATCGCACGGTCATGGAGATCATGTTGGTGATACAGCCGAAATTGCGAAGCGAAATGATGCGATTGTAGTAGCTCCTTTTGAACTCGCGACGTTTTTAGGATGGCAAGGTGTGAAGACGCATCCAATGCATATCGGTGGGGCGCATGAATTTGATTTTGGAAAAGTAAAGTTTACGCAAGCATTCCATGGTTCTAGCTACATCGATGAAGAAAATAAGACGATTACATATACAGGAATGCCAGCTGGGATTTTATTTACAGCAGAGGAGAAAACAATTTATCATGCAGGGGATACGGCATTATTCTCTGATATGAAATTAATTGGAGAGCGTAACGATATTGAATTAGCATTTTTACCAATTGGTGATAACTTTACAATGGGACCAGAAGATGCGGCGTTAGCAGCGAAATGGATTGATGCGAAAACAGTTGTGCCGATGCATTATAATACGTTCCCGGTTATTGAACAAGACCCACATCGATTTGTTGAAAAGCTAACAAACCGTACAGGGAGAGTATTAGAAGTGGGAGAAAGTATTACACTATAGAAAAGAAACCCTTCATTTGATCAAACAAGTGAAGGGTTTCTTTATGTATGAAAAATAGGTGTAAGAGTATGCATTCTGGATATTTTGTAATGATTGTCCAGGTGTTTCATTTTCATTTCTTACCTTTATTTTATATTGAGGTGAGCGGATAAATGATGGAATGAGATGAAAAATAAATTATGCTGTTGTAAGAATTTGTTTGTTATATGGAAAATAGTACAGATATGTAAAGAGAGTGTGTAACAGTTTTGGAAATATAGTATACTAAACATACAATACATGAAGAATTTAGGGAAAAGAAAGTATGGTGAAACCATTTGGCTACCAAACATAACCAAATTTTAGAACATATTAATAACTTGCCAGTAGGGCATAAAATTTCTGTGCGTCAAATTGCAAAGGATTTAAGTGTCAGTGAAGGAACAGCATATCGCGCAATTAAAGATGCAGAAAATAAAGGATATGTAAGTACGATTGAACGCGTGGGAACAATTCGAATTGAACAAAAGAAGAAAGAAAATATTGAAAAACTGACATATGCAGAAGTCGTTAACATTGTCGATGGTCAAGTGTTAGGCGGTAGAGAAGGGTTACATAAGACATTAAATAAATTTGTAATTGGCGCAATGAAATTAGAAGCGATGATGCGCTATACAGAAGCTGGGAACTTATTAATTATTGGGAACCGTACAAATGCGCACCAGCTTGCGTTAGAAAGGGGAGCTGCTGTATTAATTACAGGTGGATTTGATACGGAAGATTATGTGAAGAAATTAGCAGACGAATTGAAGTTGCCAATTATCTCAAGTAGCTATGATACATTTACTGTAGCGACACTAATTAACCGTGCGATTTACGATCAGCTTATTAAAAAGGAAATTGTACTTGTTGAAGATATTTTAACGCCAATTGAAGAAACTTTATATTTAAAGCCAGATGATAAAGTGGAGAGATGGCATGCTTATAATAAAGAAACGATGCATGGGCGTTATCCAATCATCGATGACAATAAAAAAGTATTAGGAATCGTAACGTCAAAAGATATGATTGGGGTTGCAAAAGAAACACCGATTGAAAAGGTCATGACAAAACAACCGATTACAGTGAATGGAAAAATGTCTGTTGCTGCAGCAGCACGTATGATGGTTTGGGAAGGAATTGAAATGCTTCCTGTGGTGGATGAAGGGAGCAAACTGCAGGGAATTATTAGTCGTCAAGATGTACTTCAGGCACTGCAAATGATTCAGCGTCAACCACAAGTAGGAGAAACAATTGATGATATCGTAACAAGTCAATTTGTGAATCAAAAAGAAACGAAACATGAACAAAATTATCAATTTTCAGTAACGCCACAAATGACGAATTCATTAGGAACGTTATCTTATGGTGTATTTACAACGATTGTAACAGAGGCGACAAATCGTGTGATTCGAGCGCAAAAGAAGAGCGATTTAATCGTTGAAAATTTAACGATTTATTTTGTAAAGCCTGTCCAAATTGATCATATCGTATCAGTTCATCCAAAGGTATTAGAAATTGGTCGTAAATTTGGTAAGGTCGATGTTGAAGTACATCATGAAGGAAATGTTGTCGGGAAAGCACTGCTTATGGTGCAGTTAATTGATCGATAAATGGAATGAAAAAAGAAGCATACAGGACCTTCGTAGCAAGAGCTGTATAAAAAATGTCGTTTGAAGAGGAACCATTGCACATTCACATGCAAGGAAATCCATTGTGTTTACTTTCTACTTTTGTTGCATATACCAATTGTGAAATCGAAAAGAAATAAAAAAAGCATCTGCTCAAATAGCCGATGCTTTTTTACATTACATTGTTTTATAGGCCTCTGCTTCTTTTACAGCTAGAGGTAAGAAATGCTTATATTGACGGAAACCATTTACAATACTTGCAATGCCAAATAAGAGAAATAATGCACCGACAATGATTCGTGCAGTAGAAAGTTCTAGGAAAAATTGATTGAAACCAAATAAAGAAACGAATGAACCGAGTGCCATTGCCGATTTTCCGGAAAGCCAGCCTTTCTCCATTGGACGGTTTGTACGAAAATATTTTGTTTTATAGAAAAGATACAACATAAATGAGATGATAATACAAAAGACTAATACTGGCATAATACAATCCCCCCATTATTTTGCATATTCTGTTTCTCCGCAGAATGATAAGTATAAGTGGTAAAAATCTAAACTTTCTGATTTATATTATAAAGGAATTGTTCGCATGTATGAAATATTTTCCGCTATAATGGAGAATAAAGTGAAAATAGAGTATATAAATATCGATTGATAAGAAGGAGATTATACATATGCATGAACAAATTTTAGCGGCAATCCAAGAGTTTGATACAATTATTATTCATCGCCATGTGCGTCCAGATCCAGATGCATTAGGATCCCAATGTGGACTTGGGACAATTTTGCAAGAATCGTTTCCAGAAAAAAACATTTATATGGTTGGTTACAATGAACCGTCTTTATCGTATTTACGAGTAATGGACGAGATTGAAGACAGTGTATATGAAAATGCACTTGTTATTGTTTGTGATACAGCAAACCAGGAACGTGTTTGTGATCAGCGCTATACAAAAGGGAAGATGTTAATTAAAATTGATCATCATCCAAATGAAGACCCGTATGGAGATATTACATGGGTGGATACAACAGCAAGCTCTACAAGTGAAATGATTTACGAGTTTTATTCTTATGGGAAAGAGAAAGGCTTAAAAATGACAGCGGAAGCAGCACGTCTTATTTTCGCGGGAATTATTGGAGATACAGGACGTTTCTTATTTCCAAATACAACCGCAAAAACGTTCCGCTATGTCAGTGAACTTGTCGAAATGGGTGTTACATTTACTGGATTATATGATGAAATGTATAAAACGAAAGAGAAAATTGCTCGTTTAAACGGCTACATTTTACAAAACTTCACGATGACAGAAGAAGGTGCGGCCTATATTAAGCTAACGAAAGAAATATTACAACAATTTGATGTGCTTCCTTCAGAAGCATCTGGCGTTGTAGGAGCGCTTGGTAATATTGATGGATTAAAATCGTGGGTTCTGTTTTTAGAAGAGGACGATGTGATTCGTGTTCGTCTTCGTTCGAAGGGGCCTGTTATTAATACTTTAGCAATGCAATATAATGGTGGGGGACATCCGATGGCTTCTGGTGCGAAAGTATTTTCTTGGGAAGAAGCAGATCGCCTTTTTGAAGATTTACGTGCCATTTGCAAGTAAGTAGGGGGAATGCCTCCTATCATTGTTGGAATCATTTCAATAGACTGAGGAGAAAAGTAGAGCGAAAAGGCTCTACTTTTCTTTTTCTATATGAACACTAATTTCAAGTACAGTATCAAAAGAAATCATGTCGACTTTAAAGCGATACATACGATCGTAATGTTTGTAAGTTTTATTTTCAATTAATTTTTTGAGCAGTTCTTTATTTTTGGCGATACTTTGAATATTTTTCGTTAAAAGATGCTGGAGGTCGTTATGAATAGAAGTAGTCATGTTCTCAAGTGTGAGGTTGTCTAAGTCATATTTTTCCCCGTTGATAATTTTTATTTTAATTTCTTGGATTGTTAAGAGTCGTTTATTCTCTTTATTTAGTTTATCTTGATCCTCAAGAAGCACACGTAGTTTTTCTTCTTGTTTATTTATAATGTACTTTTGCTCTGCAATTTGACTAGCTTGTTCTTGTTGGAAGATGCCATATATGTAGAGGAAGATAAACCAGCTAATTACACCGCCAACAGCAGCACCAGCTAAAAATAAATACCATCGTTTGGCAGTAGAAGCGCTGGGAACTCTCATACATGCTCCTGCGTTAACCATTTAATAATAATAAGACCAGTCTGCATGCCGCCTGTTGCAAAGAAGATAAGCAAAATTTGTTTCACAATGTCTTTCATATCTCCCTCAAAAAAACTTCTCTCAAAGCTATAAAATGTGTCAAAAGTCCCGCCGATTGCTGCAACGAGTGCCCAAATCCTTAAATTTTGTGCGAATTGATTAATGGAAGTAAGAGCAGGCTGTCCAATAAGAAAAGCCCCAATTCCTCCAATTAAAGAACCACCAAGTATGACCCCAAAGGCAATAAAGTAACTAATGATAAGCAGAGAGAAAAAAGTATATTGTCTTACATCCATCGTCATTCCCCTTTCTCCTTTATATATATATGGACAAAGTGTGAGAAGTATGTTTTGATTTCCCCTTTCCTCATCACCTATAATGAAAGTAGTCAAATAGGTAAAGAGAGGGTACAACAGTGAAGTTTGTGCATTTACAATGTCAAACCGTTTATAGTTTGTTAAAAAGTGCTTGTAAAATTGATGAACTTGTGGCCAGAGCGAAAGAACTTGGGTTTTCAGCTCTTGCAATTACAGATGAAAACGTGATGTACGGAGTTATTCCATTTTATAAAGCATGTAAGAAGATGGGGATAAAGCCGATTATCGGATTAACAGCTTCCGTTTTGAATGAGGAAGAAGAACGCGCTTATCCACTTGTTTTACTGGCTGAAAATGAAGTAGGTTATCAAAATCTATTGAAAATTTCTAGCACCATTATGACAAAGTCTAAAGATGGAATTCCTAAAAAGTGGCTTGTCCATTATGCGGAAGGATTAACCGCAATTTCACCAGGGAAAGATGGAGAAATTGAACAATTATTATTGCAAGGGAAAGATGAGCTTGCAGAAGAGATTGCCCGCACGTACCAAAATATGTTTGGACATTTTTATATGAGTGTGCAGCATCATGCGATTCAAGATGAATTATTGTTGCAAGAAAAAGTAGCAGAGTTTGTCAGAAACAGGAATATTCCAATCGTGGCAACAAATGATGTTCGGTATATTAATCAAAGCGATGCACTTGTACAAGAATGTTTATTATCTGTTCAGAGCGGTACAAAAATGACGGATCCGGATAGACCAAGGTTGAAAACGGATCAGTACTATTTGAAATCATCAGCTGAAATGGAAGCCTTATTTTCTCATGTGGAAGAAGCACTTCGTAATACCATTCATATTGCAGAACGTTGCCATGTAGAAATTCCATTTCATGTGAATCAATTACCGAAATTTCCTGTTCCTACTAATGAAACGAGCGATGCTTATTTGCGCCGAATTTGTGAAGAGGGACTATATAAGCGCTATGGAACGCCAAAAGAGGTACATGTGAACCGTTTATATCATGAACTTGAGGTTATCTCTCGCATGGGGTTCAGTGATTATTTCCTCATCGTATGGGACTTTATGAAATATGCACACGAACAGAGGATTTTAACAGGGCCAGGACGTGGATCGGCAGCGGGTTCACTTGTCGCATATGTACTAGAAATTACAGATATTGACCCAATTGCATACAATTTATTGTTTGAAAGATTTTTAAATCCGGAACGTGTTACACTTCCAGATATCGATATTGATTTTCCTGATGTAAGACGCGATGAAATGATTCGTTATGTAAAGGATAAATACGGCCAGCTTCGTGTTGCTCAAATTGTTACGTTCGGAACACTGGCTGCAAAAGCAGCAATTCGTGATATTGCTCGTGTAATGGGATTGCCGCCTCGGGATATTGATTTGTTCTCCAAACTGATCCCATCGAAACTTGGAATTACATTAAAAGAAGCTTATGAGGAGTCTGAAGCTCTTCGCGATTTTATTCAAGGAAATCTTTTGCATGAACGTGTATTTGAAATTGCAAAACGTGTGGAGGGATTACCGCGTCATACGTCTATTCATGCAGCTGGCGTTATTATGAGTCAAGAGCCCTTAACAGGAAGTATTGCGATTCAAGAAGGGCATAATGATGTATATGTAACGCAATATCCAGCAGATGTTTTAGAAGAACTTGGTCTACTAAAGATGGACTTTTTAGGGTTGCGCAATTTAACATTGCTTGAAAATATTCTTACTTTTATTACAACAACGACTGGAAAACAAATTGATATAAGGAATGTATCGCTCCAAGATGAAAAGACATTTCAATTGCTCGGAAGAGGAGATACAACAGGGGTATTTCAGCTTGAATCAGGTGGCATGCGAAATGTACTTCGCGGGTTAAAGCCAAACGAATTTGAAGATATCGTTGTCGTCAACTCTTTATATCGCCCAGGACCGATGGAACAAATTCCGGTCTTTATTGAATCTAAACATGGAAGACGAAACATTCAATATTTACATCCAGATTTGAAACCGATTTTAGAGAGTACATATGGCGTAATTGTCTATCAAGAACAAATTATGCAAATTGCTTCTAAATTGGCTGGATTTTCACTTGGAGAAGCGGATTTACTTCGCCGTGCAGTCAGTAAAAAAAGTCGAGATATTTTAGAAGAAGAGCGAAAGCATTTTGTGCAAGGTTGTTTACAAAATGGATATGATCAAACATCTGCAGAGCAAATTTATGATTTAATTGTTAGATTTGCAAATTACGGTTTTAACCGAAGCCATGCGGTGGCGTACAGTATGATTGGGTATCAACTTGCATATTTAAAAGCGAATTATCCACTTCAGTTTATGACCGCTTTATTATCAAGTGCAATTGGAAATGAAGATAAGATTATGCAATATATACGCGAAACCAAACGAAAGGGTTTTCGTGTTTTGCCGCCATCACTTCATAGAAGTAGCTATCATTTTCAAATTGAAGGAAATGCGATTCGTTATAGCCTTCTTTCCATTCGAAATATTGGGATGGCAACAGTGACTGCTTTGATTGAAGAAAGAGAGAAAGCACCGTTTCAAGATTTATTTGACTTTTGTCTTCGAATGCCAGTGAAATTTGTAACAGAGCGCAATTTAGAGGCGTTTGTTTGGTCTGGTTGTTTCGATGATTTTCAAGTTTCACGAACAACTTTGTTTAACAGCATAAAGGGTGCTTTAGAGTACGCAAGTCTTGCGCGTGAATTAGGGGAAGAAAGTGTACCAAAATCAGTTTACGTGCAAGGGAAAGAGTTGTCTTTTATCGAACAATTGAATAAGGAAAAAGAAACGCTTGGTTTTTATTTATCAAGTTATCCGACAGCTCAGTATGCAAGCTTAGTAAAAGAATTAGAAATCCCTTCTCTTGCGCAAGCAATGAGACAAAAAGGAAAAGTACAACGTGCGATTGTTTATCTTACAAGAGTGAAAGTCATTCGTACAAAGAAATTACAAAAAATGGCGTTTGTTACGTTTTGTGATCATAACGATGAAATGGAAGCGGTTGTTTTTCCGGAGACATACATTCATTTTTCAGAAAGGCTACAAGAAGGAGAAATAGTTCTTGTTGAGGGAACGGTTGAATCTAGAAATAATAAATTACAGTGGATTATAAACGGGCTTTATTCATTAGAACAAATGGATGTATATAACGAAATGAAAGAAGCATCCATTTATGTCAAATTACCTTCGCAGTACGATAAGAAGTTATTCAATCAAGTTACAAAAATATTATTTCACTATTCAGGTTTTGCGAAAGTACTAATTTATTATGAAAAGGAACATAAAGTGGTACAATTATCTCGTAGTTTGTCAATCCATCCGAGCGAGGAATGTTTAAGAACACTTCGTGAAATTGTCGGCAAAGAAAATGTGGTCGTAAAAATATAATGGACAACGCCCCTATAGTTCGATTATTATAGTAGTAGTGTTCGTGGTCAGACCACTCGGAAAAATTGATAGCAGCAAGAATAATTTGAGGAGAGTGGATAGTTTGTCAACACTTCGTGAAGAAGCACTTCACATGCATAAAGTGCATCAAGGAAAATTAGAAACTGTATCAAAAGTAAAAGTAGAAAATGCAAAAGACTTAAGTCTTGCATATTCTCCAGGGGTTGCAGAACCTTGTAAAGAAATTTATGACGATAAAAGTAAGGTATATGAATATACAATGAAGGGAAACATGGTAGCTGTTGTAACAGATGGGACAGCAGTACTTGGTCTTGGTAATATTGGACCAGAAGCATCTCTACCTGTAATGGAAGGTAAAGCGGTATTATTTAAGAGCTTTGCTGGCGTAGATGCATTCCCGATTGCCTTAAATACAAACGATGTAGAAAAAATTATTGAAACTGTAAAATTAATGGAGCCAAACTTTGGTGGTGTAAACTTAGAGGATATTGCAGCTCCAAACTGTTTTATTATTGAAGAACGTTTGAAAAAAGAAACGAATATTCCTGTGTTCCATGATGACCAACACGGAACGGCTATCGTAACAGTGGCAGGTCTTGTAAATGCTCTGAAGTTAGTTGGAAAGGAAATGTCTGATATTAAAGTTGTGGCAAATGGTGCAGGTGCAGCGGGTATTGCGATTATTAAACTTTTATACCGTTACGGTGTGCGCGACATTATTATGTGTGACCGTAAAGGAGCGATTTACGACGGCCGCCCTGTTGGTATGAATCCAGTGAAAGAAGAAGTTGCAAAATATACAAATAAAGACCGTGTAGAAGGTTCTTTAGCGGATGTTATAAAAGGTGCGGATGTATTCATCGGTGTATCTGTAGAAGGTGCATTAACGGAAGAAATGGTTCGTACGATGAATAACGACGCAATTATCTTTGCAATGGCAAATCCGGTTCCAGAAATTATGCCAGAAGCGGCAAAAGCAGCGGGTGCAGCGGTTGTTGGAACAGGTCGTTCTGACTTCCCGAACCAAGTAAATAATGTGTTAGCATTCCCTGGCATTTTCCGTGGTGCACTTGATGTGCATGCTACCCAAATTAACGAAGAAATGAAAATGGCAGCTGTAGCGGCTATAGCAGAGCTTGTAACAGCTGATGAGTTAAATGAAGACTATATCATTCCGGCGCCATTTGACGCGCGTGTAGCGCCTCAGGTAGCGGCTTATGTAGCGAAAGCTGCGATGGAGACAGGGGTAGCTCGTCGTCAAGTAGATCCAAATGAAGTTGCTGAGAAAACAAAACGATTAGCGTTGATTGGTAACGAATAAGCGAGGAGTTTTAATTGACATCATCAAATACAAAAGTATACCTCGAAATTGTAAAGAAAATCCGCTCCATTATGGAGGAGGATGGTTTAGTTGCAGGTGACCGTTTGCCGTCAGAGCGTGAGTTAAGTGCACGTTTGAATGTTGGGCGTTCGTCTGTACGAGAAGCATTGCGTGCTTTAGAACTGGTAGGATTAATTGAAACAAGGCGCGGTGAAGGGACGTTTATTCGTAACTTTTATGAAAATGGTCTCGTTCAATTAATTGCACCATTTTTATTGCAAGATGAAAAAACAAGACAGGATTTATTACAAACGAAACGATTAATTGAAAAAGATATGATTCGGATTGTCTGTAATTTATCAGATGATACATTCTCTACGGTGTTAAGTAAATTAAAACAGGCGCTTGAGGGGCATGAAAGTTCAATTCAAGCGTTTCATCAAACGTTTTTCAAAACACTTATTGAACAAGTGGATAACTATTTACTATATCGCATTTGGATGATTGTAAATGATTATGTGGCAACCCTTTCTTGTAAAGTGTTAATAGACTCTATAGAGGGATATAGAAAACTTTACAAAGCTTTGGAAGCAAAACAGGAAGAAGAGACACTGAACATTTATGATGAATTGATAGAGAAAATACAGTTTCACTCGTAATGTATAAAATTTGTCGAAATGACCATGACACGTTATGACAAACAATCTACCGCACAGCGGTTAAAGTTAAACGTAAAGAGAGAGGTTATTAGACAGATTAAGAAAAGAAGGCTAACATCGATTTTTGGTGTTAGCCCCATTTTCTTCCTAACCTTAGCTCTCAACAAAGGGGGTCAAATTGTGCTAAGAGATTTATTCGTGAAAAAGAAAAAGTACGCTGCAATTCCTTCAGAACAAGTACGAAAAGATGTACCGGACGGTGTTATGACCAAATGTCCAAAATGTAAAAAAATTATGTATACAAAAGAGCTTCTAAAAAATTTAAAAGTATGTGTGAACTGTGGATATCATCATCCGATGAATGCATGGGAACGTCTCGACAGTATATTGGATGAAGGATCATTTCGTGAATATGATAAAGAAATGGTTTCTTTAAATCCACTTCAGTTTCCAAACTATGAAGAGAAACTAGAGAACGATCGAAAGAAAACAGAATTAAATGAAGCGGTTGTGACAGGTGAGGGAACAATTGATGAAATGCTTGTTGTTGTGGCAGTAATGGATTCTCGTTTTCGAATGGGCAGCATGGGCTCTGTAGTAGGCGAAAAAATTGCACGTGCAGTCGAAAAGGCATATGAATTACAAGTGCCGTTTATCATTTTCACTGCTTCGGGCGGTGCTCGTATGCAAGAAGGTATATTAAGTCTAATGCAAATGGCAAAGACAAGTGTAGCTTTGAAGAAATATAGTAATGCTGGAGGATTATTTATTTCTGTTATGACGCATCCGACAACGGGCGGAGTTTCAGCAAGTTTCGCTTCACTTGGTGACTATAATCTTGCAGAACCAGGTGCACTGATTGGTTTTGCCGGTAGACGTGTTATTGAACAAACAGTGCGTGAGAAACTCCCAGAAGATTTTCAAACAGCAGAATTTTTGTTAGAACATGGTCAATTGGATGCCGTTGTGCATCGCAATGAGATGAGAGAATCACTCCGCAAGATTTTAGAAGTTCATCAAGGGGAGGGAATGGCTGTATGGCAGAACTAGAATTTGAGAAACCGGTTGTTGAGCTAAGAAATAAAATTCATGAACTAAAAGAATATACGAAACACAGCCAGATGGATTTCAGTGAGGAGATTCGTATTTTGGAAGATAAGCTAGAAAATTTAGAGGAAGAAATATACGGCAATATGAAGGTTTGGGATCGCGTTCAAATTGCTCGGCATGCAGAAAGGCCAACGACGCTTGATTATATTGAGCACTTATTTACTGATTTTTTTGAATGTCACGGAGATCGCTTCTTTGGTGATGATGCAGCGATTGTTGGCGGCATTGCGAAGTATAATGGCATGCCTGTAACTGTAATTGGGCATCAGCGCGGGAAAGATACGAAAGAAAATATTCGCCGTAATTTTGGAATGCCTCATCCAGAAGGCTATCGTAAAGCGCTGCGTTTAATGAAACAAGCGGAAAAGTTTAATCGTCCAATTATTTGTTTTATTGATACAAAAGGTGCTTATCCAGGGAAAGCGGCTGAAGAACGTGGTCAAAGTGAGGCAATCGCTCGCAATTTATTTGAAATGGCGGGTCTTACTGTTCCTGTTATTTGTATTGTTATTGGTGAAGGTGGTAGCGGTGGTGCATTAGGTCTTGGAGTAGGGGATTACATTTATATGCTAGAAAATTCCACTTATTCTGTCATTAGTCCAGAAGGTGCGGCGACCATTCTTTGGAAAGATGCGACAAAAGCGAGAGATGCTGCGGAAGCATTGAAAATTACAGCGGCTGATTTGAAAGAATTAGGTGTAATTGACGAAATTATTCCCGAATCAAGAGGCGGAGCGCATCGTAATATTTTAAAGCAATCAGAAAATATCAATGTTGTGTTGCAGAAAACGTTTGAACAATTAAGTGGTATTTCGAAAGACGAATTAATTGAAAAACGTTATGAAAAATATATGAAAATTGGGCAAGTTTCGTTTTCAAACGCTTCCATTTGGGTAAAATAATAAAAGCGTGCGTTCCCTTTCGCGAATGCACGTTTTTATTGTGAAAAGACACATCTTCTCCATTGTATTTTTATATTTCTTCATGTTATTTTATTATAAGGCAAATAATCTTTTTGAGGTGAGTACAAATGAAACGTATTGGTGTATTAACAAGTGGTGGAGATTCACCTGGTATGAACGCTGCCATTCGTGCGGTTGTTCGTAAAGCGATTTACCATGATATTGAAGTATATGGTATCTACCATGGATATGCTGGACTAATTTCTGGTCACATTGAAAAATTAGAACTTGGTTCCGTTGGCGATATTATTCACCGTGGTGGTACGAAATTATATACAGCAAGATGCCCTGAGTTTAAAGATCCAGCTGTTCGTGAAAAAGGAATCGAACAATTGAAGAAACTTGGTATTGAAGGACTTGTTGTTATTGGTGGAGACGGTTCTTACCAAGGAGCTAAAAAATTAACAGAGCAAGGCTTCCCTTGTGTAGGTGTACCAGGTACTATCGATAATGATATTCCTGGAACAGACTTTACAATTGGATTCGATACGGCTTTAAATACTGTTATTGATGCAATTGATAAAATTCGTGATACAGCTACATCTCATGAACGTACATACGTTATTGAAGTAATGGGGCGTCACGCTGGAGACATCGCATTATGGGCGGGTTTAGCTGATGGTGCAGAGACAATCTTGATTCCAGAAGTAGAATATGATATGGATGATGTAATTGCTCGTTTAAAACGCGGTAGCGAACGTGGTAAAAAACATAGTATCATTGTTGTAGCTGAAGGTGTTGGCAGTGCGATTGACATTGGTAAGAAAATTGAGGAAGCGACAAACTTTGATACTCGTGTAACAGTATTAGGTCATGTACAACGTGGTGGATCACCAAGTGCACAAGACCGTGTATTAGCGAGTCGCCTTGGCGCAAGAGCAGTTGAATTATTAATGGAAGGCAAGGGCGGACGTTGCGTTGGTATCCAAAACAACAAACTGGTTGATCATGATATTATCGAAGCGTTAGCTCAAAAACATGTAATTGATACAGATATGTATGAATTATCTAAAGAATTATCCATCTAATCGACGTAATGTCAGATATTTGGGAACGGTTTCAGAAATTTCGGAGGTGCAATATGCGTAAAACAAAAATTGTATGTACTATAGGTCCTGCTAGTGAAAATATTGAGAAATTAGAACAGTTAATTGAGGCTGGTATGAACGTTGCTCGTTTAAACTTCTCTCATGGTAGCCATGAAGAGCACGGAGCACGTATTAAAAACATTCGTGAAGCGTCTAAAAAGACTGGTAAAACAGTTGCAATCTTACTTGATACAAAAGGTCCAGAAATTCGTACACACGACTTCGTAGACGGACAAGCTGAGCTAACAACTGGTTCAGAAGTAGTTATTTCTACTGAGCAAGTATTAGGAACTGCAGAAAAGTTCTCAGTAACTTATGCTGGTTTATATGACGATGTAAATCCAGGTTCTCGCATTCTAATCGATGATGGTTTAATCGAGCTAGAAGTAATCGAGAAAGCTGACGGAAATATCCGTACAAAAGTACTAAACAGCGGTATTGTAAAAAATAAAAAAGGTGTAAACGTACCAAACGTAAGCATTAAGCTTCCTGGTATTACTGAAAAAGACGTAAAAGATATCATCTTTGGTATCGAGCAAAATGTTGACTTTATCGCAGCATCTTTCGTTCGTAAAGCAGCTGACGTGTTAGAAATTCGTGAATTATTAGAAGAACATAATGCACAACATATCCAAATCGTTCCAAAAATTGAAAACCAAGAGGGTATCGATAACATCGATTCAATCTTAGAAGTTTCTGACGGCTTAATGGTAGCTCGTGGTGATATGGGTGTAGAAATTCCACCAGAAGAAGTGCCATTAGTACAAAAACGTCTAATCAAAAAATGTAACGTATTAGGCAAACCAGTTATTACTGCAACACAAATGTTAGATTCTATGCAACGTAACCCACGTCCGACTCGTGCGGAAGCAAGTGACGTAGCAAATGCAATCTTTGACGGTACAGATGCAATCATGCTTTCAGGTGAAACTGCAGCAGGGCAATATCCAATAGAAGCAGTAACAATGATGGCGAATATTGCAACACGCGTTGAGAAATCATTACAATATAAAGATATGTTCAAGAAACGTATTAAAGAGCTTACACCAACAATTACAGATGCGATTAGTCAATCTGTTGCACATACAGCAATCGCTCTTGATGTAGCTGCAATCTTTGCTCCAACTGAAAGTGGCTATACTGCAAAAATGATCTCTAAATACCGTCCAAAATCTCCAATCGTAGCTGTAACATCTGATGAGCAAGTATGCCGTCGTCTTGCACTTGTTTGGGGTGTACAAGCGTTTATGGCTAGTAAACGTGCGGCGTCTACTGATGAAATGTTAGATACTGCTATTCAAACAGGTATGGATGCTGGTCTAATCGGACTTGGTGATACTGTAGTTATTACAGCTGGTGTTCCAGTTGCTGAAACAGGTACAACAAACTTAATGAAAATTCATGTTGTTGGCGAAGAAATCGCTAAAGGACAAGGAATTGGTCGTAAAGCGGCAAAAGGTAAAGTGGTTGTAGCGAAAACAGCAACTGAGGCTGTAGCGAACGTAAAAGAAGGAGATATTCTAGTTACAACAAGTACTGATAAAGATATGATTCCTGCAATTGAAAAAGCGGCAGCTTTAGTTGTAGAAGAAGGCGGTTTAACAAGCCATGCAGCTGTTGTAGGTGTTTCAATCGGTATTCCAGTTATCGTTGGCGTAAACGGTGTAACAGAAACTTTAAAAAATGGCCAAGAAGTAACAGTTGATGCAGCTCGCGGAATTGTTTATAATGGACATGCGGAAGTGCTATAAGAAGTAATATGGAGAGAAGGATGAGGATCCTTCTCTTTTTTTTACAACTTAAAAAGGAAATTCGTACAACTTCGATTGAATAAGGGGTGTAGTAAGGGAGCTTCTTCCTCTCTTACTGATTATGAGCCCTTACCAGAGAAGGGACTAGGGATATGGGGATTCGTTCTTCTGAAAGGTTGTGCAGCTTGCTAGGGACAGTTGAAAGGAGTGATAGAAAAATGAAATGGCTGCTCGTTTTATTTATTTTGATACCAGCTCTTGAAGTGACGGTTTTGATTGGTTCAAGTCATGTAATTGGTGTATGGCCAACGTTTGCTATGATTATTGTTACAGCTGCGTTAGGAGCTTATTTAGCGAAGCGACAAGGCTTTAGGGTACTTAGGGAAATTAGGCTTAGAGTAGGCCGAGGAGAGATGCCAGGAGATGCTGTATTAGATGGGATTTTTATTCTTATAGGTGGGGTGCTTTTATTAGTGCCTGGATATGTAACAGATGTAATTGGTTTTGTGTTTGTCATGCCAGTGACACGAAAGATATGGAAGCCGATAGTAATGAGATGGCTAGAGTGGAAATTAAGAAGGAACACAACTATTATTGTACAAAAATAACCCGTAGAACGAGGAATGTTCTACGGGTTATTTTTTTGTCGAATTATAAAGTGTATATTTATTCATTTGTAGAAAAAGGAAGAAAAGGTAATGATAAAAATACTGAAAGTAGAATGAAAATACAAAACTATCCTCAATTATGATATTATATGCAAAAAAATAAGGGATTAGTCGTGATAGATGACTAAGTCCCTTATTTTTTTGTTTCGAATAAAAGTGTTACATATGAATGGTATTATTTTAAGGGAGTCCCTTTAATAAATTTCCATAAATCATGGAAGACATGTGCTTTATGCAATGTATTTAAGAGTACTAATGTGACTGGACCGACAATTAACCCTAAAAAACCATAGAGCTTAAATCCAACGAATAAAGCGACAAGTGTTGGAAGAGGATCAAGTCCAATATTTGATGATAAGACTTTTGGCTCCATAATTTGTCTTTGGACAATTACGACGATATATAAAATGAGTAAGCCGATTGCAAAGGCTGTATCTCCTGTAAAAAAGACGTATATAACCCAAGGAACAAAGACAGCTCCTGTGCCTAAATAAGGAAGCAAGTCTACAATACCAGTTATTAATGCGATTGTGATTGCGTATGGTACTCGTAAAATTAATAAACCAACCAATACAATAATCGTTGTCATCGATACGAGGGTAAGTTGTGCTTTCACAAATCCAAATGATGCTTTTCTTAAATCTACAAAAATGGTCTTTCCGTATCCGTGTACCCGGTTTGGAAGAAAATGTCTTGTTTTATGAGCAAGTCTATGCCAATCGAAGCTAATAAAGAAAGTTGCTAAGAGAACAAAAACAAGCACAGTTAACGTAGTTGGAAGTGCACTAATAAAGTTTGTTAATCCACTAATAATAGCAGTTAACAAATCTTTCATTTGTTTTGTAGCTTCCGTGCCTAGATTTTGAATGTTTTGTGTAATGGTATGTTGCTGAGATTCTCCAAGATGATTAAATTTAGAAATTAAATCGTCGTAGAGAGGCATAATATTGTTGAGTGCAAATTGTTGTGCATATTGAACGATAGTCGGAAATTTGTCGGTAACAATTTGCAATAAATAAGTTGTGGCAGAAATAACTTCTGTCACAAGGTATGTGACGAGTCCAACGATGGCACCGAAAACGAGAATTAAGCTGACGAGCACCGATAATGCACGAGGAAAGTGTAGGTTTTGGTTCAGAAAATTTACGACTGGATTAATCAAATAAGCAAATGCTAGAGCGATAATAAATGGGTATATGAGTCCTGAAATATAGATGAGAACATAAAACCCGATTATTGTTATCATGATGACTAAGATCAGTCGTAATAAGACGTATAGTGAGTTACGATTCAAAGATGTTTACCTCCCATTCCAAAGTGTATTGTGTTATAGTGGAATGATGGATTTATCCTGCTATTTGCGAGTGTTAGGATACACCTAAAACGGCAAAACCATCCTCTCGTAAAAGCTTGATGATGCGGATTAACCAAACAGAAAAGTTATGTTTACATGGTAAGAACCTCACTTTATTTTCTTTTTATTTTACCTGTTTCTTTTCAGAAAAGAAAGAAAAGGAATCTGTTTTATGGCTGTATACTATTCTTCATTCTGGTTTAGGTTTTCAAATCGCAAAAATTGTATGTAATTTATTTGTATCGTCCATACAGTACTTATTTTTATAGAAAGTAATGGATGAAGACTTTATATCTGGTATAACGATATGTTTAACAGTATTTTTGTTTGGAAACAGGTTCATTATTTTCAGAAAGGAAGTGCAATCATGATTAGTCAATCAACGTTATTTTTATTCATACTGCTTATTATTGGGTTAATTGCTAAAAATCAATCATTAATTGTAGCCATTTGTGTGCTATTTGTATTAAAGTGGACGTTTTTGGGAGATAAAATTCTACCTTATTTACAAACGAAAGGGATTAATCTAGGAGTAACAGTCATTACGATAGCGGTTCTTGTTCCAATTGCGACAGGTGAAATTGGTTTTAAGCAACTGAGTGAAGCGACGAAATCTTATTATGCATGGATTGCTTTAGCTTCAGGAATAGCGGTTGCACTATTGGCAAAGGGCGGTTTGCAGTTGTTAACGAACGATCCGCATATTACAACTGCGCTTGTATTTGGGACTATTATTGCGGTTGCTCTATTTAATGGGGTAGCTGTAGGACCGTTAATCGGAGCTGGAATTGCCTATGCAGTCATGAACATTATACAGATGTTTAAATGAAAAATTTTATAGTAATATAAATTTTTTGAATTCTTTCCATTCACAAAAGTCAGATAATTGTTTATAATAAAGATAGAAACTTAAAAAGGTTACATAACAACAAAGACTTACACCAGATAAAATAAAAACAACATAAAACAATTTTTAGTGATATTGTTTTATGTTGTTTTTATCATAAACTCTTCGAAACTAGTTTTCCTCACCATCTGTAGTTCTAAGTGTGAGGAGTCGGGGAGAAACTCACGCTCATGCTTTAGACAAATAAGGCAATAGAACTTACATGATGGGGATATCACAACAAATTGCATGATCGTGCATTTTGCTTGCCTAAAGAGTGAACGGGCGTTCATAATTTAGAAGGAGTGCAAGTGGATACAAGGTTGGGAGAATTTTTAGGAAAAGGAGAGAGTGTCATGACTGTTATTCGAGGTTTAGAAGGGGTAGTAGCAACAACATCATCTGTGAGCTCAATTATTGATGATACATTAACGTATGTTGGGTATAATATTGATGATTTAGCAGAAAATGCTACATTTGAAGAAGTCGTATACTTATTATGGAATCGCAGACTGCCTAACGAAGCTGAATTAGCGGAATTCAAGGGAGTTTTATCCAAGTATTCGGAAGTTCCAAATGAGATTTTCACATATTTAAAGCAAGTAGATTTAAAGATTGCGCATCCGATGTCAGTTTTACGAACAGCGATTTCCATGCTAGCATTATATGATGAGAGCGCTGAAATCATGGATGAACAGTCCAATCGTTTGAAAGCGGTTAAATTACAGGCTCAAGTCGGAACAATTGTCGCAGCATACGCAAGAATTCGTAAAGGGTTAGAGGTTATCGAACCAAGAAAAGATCTATCATTAGCAGCAAACTTCTTATACATGCTAAATAATCGTGAACCGAATGAAGTTGAAATTGAGGCTTTTGATAAGGCGCTTGTACTTCATGCAGATCATGAATTAAACGCTTCTACATTTACAGCGCGCGTTTGTGTTGCTACACTTTCAGATGTATATTCTGGTATTACAGCAGCGATTGGTGCGCTAAAAGGGCCTCTTCATGGCGGGGCAAATGAAAATGTAATGAAGATGTTAAAAGAAATTGGTGAAGAAGAAAATGTAGAATCCTATATTCATAATGCGCTTCAAAATAAAGTGAAGATTATGGGATTTGGTCATCGCGTATATGAACATGGTGATCCACGTGCAAAACATTTACGTGAAATGTCTAAGAGATTATGCGTGCTTTTAGGAGAAGAGAAATGGTATAATATGTCTGTGAAAATAGAAGATATTGTAACAAGAGAAAAAGCTCTTCCGCCAAATGTCGATTTCTACTCTGCTTCTGTATACCATTGTTTAGGAATTGACCATGATTTATTTACACCAATCTTTGCGATTAGCCGTATGTCAGGCTGGTTAGCTCATATTTTAGAACAATATGAAAATAACCGTTTAATTCGCCCGCGTGCTGAATATAGTGGACCGACGCATCAAAGATACGTTCCGCTAGCACAACGCTAAGTCAAAAGCACTATTTCGATAGTAGAAATACGCTTTTAAAAGTCTGACTTTTTAGGAAAGAAGTAATGATTGGAATATTTTAATTTAACTAACGGTTTGAACTGAGGGTTATTCCCTCAGTCTCATACATATGAAATTTCGAACATGGGGGTTATCACAGTGACGACAGGAGAAAAAATTACTGTAACAAATGGTGTTATGAATGTACCGAACAATCCAATTATCCCTTTCATCGAAGGGGATGGAATTGGACCGGATATTTGGGCAGCTGCATCTCGTGTATTAGAAGCGGCTGTAGAGAAAGCTTACAATGGCGAGAAGAAAATTATTTGGAAAGAAGTGCTTGCAGGGGAAAAAGCATTCAACCAAACGGGTGAATGGTTACCAGAGGAAACTTTAAATGCAATTCGTGAGTATTTAATTGCGATTAAAGGTCCGCTTACAACTCCTGTTGGTGGTGGAATTCGTTCTCTAAACGTGGCGCTTCGTCAAGAGTTAGATTTATATGTATGTTTACGTCCGGTTCGTTATTTTGAAGGTGTTCCTTCACCTGTAAAACGCCCGGAAGATACTGATATGGTTATTTTCCGTGAAAATACAGAAGACATTTATGCTGGTATTGAATATGCAAAAGGATCTCCAGAAGCAGAAAAAGTTCTTGCTTTCTTAAAAGATACAATGGGTGTAAACAAAATCCGCTTCCCAGAAACATCAGGAATTGGTATCAAACCAATTTCAGAAGAAGGGACGAAGCGTCTTGTTCGTGCTGCAATTCAATACGCAATTAACGAAAAACGTTCTTCTGTTACATTAGTTCATAAAGGAAATATTATGAAATTTACAGAAGGTGCTTTCAAAAATTGGGGTTATGAAGTTGCTGAACAAGAGTTTGGTGATAAAGTATTTACATGGGCAGAATATGATCGCATTGTTGAAAAAGATGGTAAAGATGCAGCGAATAAAGCGATGGCAGAAGCTGAAGCAGCTGGTAAAATCATCGTAAAAGATTCCATTGCAGATATCTTCTTACAACAAATTTTAACACGTCCACGTGAATTTGATGTTGTGGCAACAATGAACTTAAATGGTGACTATATCTCTGATGCGCTTGCAGCTCAAGTAGGTGGCATTGGTATTGCTCCAGGTGCAAATATTAACTATGTGACTGGACATGCAATTTTCGAAGCTACACATGGTACAGCTCCGAAATATGCAGGTTTAGATAAAGTAAACCCATCTTCTGTTCTTCTTTCAGGAGTATTATTGTTAGAACATTTAGGGTGGAATGAAGCTGCGAAATTAGTAACTGGGGCAGTGGAAAAAACAATTGCTTCAAAAGTGGTAACATATGACTTCGCACGTCTAATGGATGGTGCAACTGAAGTGAAATGTTCTGAATTTGCTGATGCTCTTATTAACAATATGGACGTAGCGGCAATTAAAAACGCGTAATAAAAGCGGGGGTGAACGTATGACAATCAAACGCAAAAAAGTATCAGTCATCGGTGCGGGATTTACAGGAGCAACAACGGCGTTTTTATTAGCTCAAAAAGAGCTTGCAGATGTTGTACTAGTGGATATTCCACAGCTTGAAAATCCAACAAAAGGGAAAGCGTTAGATATGTTAGAGGCAAGCCCTGTCCAAGGTTTTGATGCTAACATTATCGGTACATCTGATTACGCAGATACTGCTGATTCTGACGTTGTAATTATTACAGCAGGAATCGCACGTAAACCAGGTATGAGCCGCGATGATTTAGTAGCAACAAACTCTAAAATTATGAAAAGTGTTACAAAAGAAATTGCAAAATACTCATCAGACACAATTATTATTGTGTTAACAAATCCAGTTGATGCAATGACATATTCTGTATTTAAAGAAGCGGGATTTCCGAAAGAACGCGTTATTGGTCAATCTGGTGTATTAGATACAGCTCGTTTTCGTACATTTATCGCACAAGAATTGAACCTTTCTGTTAAGGATATTACTGGATTTGTTCTTGGTGGTCACGGTGATGATATGGTACCGCTCGTTCGCTACTCGTATGCAGGTGGTATACCGCTAGAAACACTCATTTCGAAAGAGCGTTTAGATGCAATTGTGGAACGTACACGTAAAGGTGGCGGTGAAATTGTAAATCTATTAGGAAATGGTAGTGCATATTATGCACCGGCTGCTTCTCTCGTTGAGATGGCGGAAGCAATCCTGAAAGACCAACGCCGCGTGTTACCAGCTATTGCATATCTTGAAGGGGAATATGGTTATCGTGATCTTTACCTAGGTGTACCAGTAATTTTAGGCGGTAACGGTATTGAAAAAGTGATTGAGTTGGAACTTCGCGAAGAAGAAAAAACGGCGTTAGATCGTTCAGTTGAATCTGTGCGTAACGTTATGAAAATTCTTTCTTAAGTTAAATATGTGCTAGGAAAAAGATTCGGGTTCCGAATCTTTTTCCGCTATTTAGTAGATTGTTTTTTTGAAATAATTTGAAAGCGCTATCAATCGTTATGTCCTATAGTAGAACGATAGAATTGTAACAGACATTACCTTCGTTATTGCAACGCTTCGAATAAAAATCGCTTTTAGTAGGATAATAAGGTGAAAATCGGAGGGGGAATGTGACATGTTAAAGAAAAAAGTTCAAATTGGTCGTCGAATAGATGAAATGACAGTAGGAGAGAAGTTATCCATTACTGAGAAAATAGAAGATAAAGATTTGTTATTGTATTTA
Source organism: Bacillus cereus group sp. BfR-BA-01492 (assembly GCF_022662815.1). Classification (NCBI taxonomy): domain Bacteria; kingdom Bacillati; phylum Bacillota; class Bacilli; order Caryophanales; family Bacillaceae; genus Bacillus; species Bacillus cereus group sp. BfR-BA-01492. The sequence goes on along the minus strand of NZ_JAKUEH010000002.1, from coordinate 204,229 downwards.
GGTTTAACAAATGACGCGAATCCGTTATATATTCAGCATGATTATGCATCCCAAACTCCATATGAAAAGCCGATTGTACCGAGCATGATGTTAACAGGAATGGTTACAACAGCAGTTACAAAATATTTACCAGGTCCAGGAAGTCATGTTGTTAGGAAGGATCTTATGTTTGTCAAACCAGTTCATCATTATGAAACATTAGAAATTCATTTTGAAGTGATAGAGGTTTCTCAAGAAGAACATACAATTGATATGCGTGTATTTGCTTATGATGAAAGTGAAGAAGTGGTTGTGAAAGGAAGATTAACAGTAACGCCTCCTTACCAATCGGTGTCCATGTTAGAAAAAACATTAGATAACTTCTAAACACGTTAAATCAGTTTGACAGAAAAAAAGTAGTGCTGCTCCACTGGACTAGCACTACTTTTTTCGTATAATCATATAGCAGTCATTTAGTTAAAAAATCCTGCGGCAAATCCTTCTCCAAAATCAGATAAGAAGGAGTGTAATGTGTCCCAGTTAGAAAATCCAATCACAAATGTAGCGACAAATAAGAAGGCCATACTAGATAATATCCATTTTTTTTGATTCATTACAAAAGTACCTCTTTTAACAATATATTTTAATTCAACGATATATAATGGTTTCATTTTAAGGTAGGTAAGTCAAATGGTCAAGTCTCCTTCATTATGAGTCCTCACCAAGCGGGGGGGTTCTAATGGATCGTTTATCCTCATAGTAAATATGCCTTCATCATTTGCATATACACGTTCAAAACTGGAACATAATTGAAATATAGCATGGTACGGTATAAGCATAAAATGATGTCTCCAAGTAGAACAGCCTTCTCTTAACCATTTTCAAATGAGAGAACTACACCAATTTCAAAAAGAATGAAAATAGCATATGTTTGTTCCTTCATTCGATAGGAACGGTGTCATGCTGTTTTTTAGTTTATCGTTTCAACTTTGTAACGATAAGGTTTTCCGAATGGACAATTCTATTGAGAGGGGCTTTGTTTTCTAGTATGATGAGAATAACGGGGAAAATACTAGGATGAAGAAGGTTTCAAGTCTATTACTTGGAGGAAGAGAATGAGCAATCGAATTTTAGTTGTTGATGATGAAGAGTTTATCTTAACTTTAATTGAGTTTAATTTACAGCAGGCTGGTTTTGAAGTGATCACAGCAATGGATGGTGAAGTTGCGTTTCAAAAGGCGACAACAGAGCGTCCAGATTTGATTATATTAGATTTAATGCTTCCAAAGATGGATGGAATGGAAGTATGTAAAGAATTACGTTTGCAGCGCGTTATGACACCTATTCTTATGCTAACTGCAAAAGATGATGAATTTGATAAAGTACTAGGGCTTGAACTTGGGGCAGATGATTATATGACGAAGCCGTTTAGCCCGAGGGAAGTTGTTGCGCGAGTGAAGGCCATTTTACGCCGAACAAAGCTGCAAGAGGAACAAACTCCAGAAGTGCCAGATGAAAATAGCATTATGATTTCTGAACTAAAGATTTTACCAGAATTTTATGAGGCATATTTCAGAGGAGAAAAGTTAGAACTTACTCCGAAAGAGTTTGAATTACTTGTTTATCTTGCGAGGAATAAAGGGCGGGTATTAACCCGCGATCAATTATTAAGCGCGGTATGGAATTATGATTTCGCTGGTGATACGAGAATTGTTGATGTTCATATTAGTCATCTGCGAGATAAAATAGAACACAATACAAAAAAACCAGCGTATATTAAGACAATTCGAGGATTAGGTTATAAATTAGAGGAGCCAAAAGGAGATGAATAAATTTCGCTCCAGGCTTCTTTTTACATTTGTTTCGCTTATTATTTTTATTTTAGTGGGACTCGGTGTACTGTTAGAGACATTGTTTGAGAATTATTATATCGAGCACACGAAAGAGAGAACGATAAAGGAAACAAGGTATGTTGCTTTATTAGTAGAAGAGTTAGGTATTGATAAGGTTTTACATGAACAGAATGTTTTTACCGAATTAGAAGAACAAATACCGATTTCTATCCTCTTTATTGATGAAGCGAAAAAGGTTCAATATAGTAAGAGCGATAAGCCGGTGTTTGATCAAAAAATGATAGAGGAGCTTACTTCTGAAACAGCCGGCCAAAAAAGTAGGGTCATTACAAAAGAATCAAAGCAGAGCAATGTATTTTACCATGCTGTATTTGTACAAGATACGCAAGGAAAGCAAGGATATATTCTTGTGAAAAGTATAATCGAACCTTTAAAGGATGTTCATCAAAAAACATGGGGACTATTAATTGTTGGATTTGTAATTGCTTGTCTTGTAGTTGTTTTTCTTGGAATGAAAATTACTGGACAGTATATTCGCCCGATAGAATCTGTTACAAAGGTAGCCATTGAGTTGGCTAAGGGGAATTATAAGGCAAGAGCGTATGAGAGTCATTCTGATGAAACAGGAATGTTAAGTAAAGCAATTAATATTTTAGCCCGTAATTTACAAGAGATGACGTTAGAGCAAGAAATGCAGCAAGATCGCTTGCATACGCTTATTGAAAATATGGGGAGCGGTATGATTTTAATTGACAGCCGAGGGTATATTAGTCTTGTAAACCGTTCGTATAAAGAGATTTTTCATGTTACAGATGAAGAGTATTTAAATCGTTTATATTATGAATCGTTTCATCACACTGAGATTATTGAACTTGTAGAAGAGATTTTTATGACAGAAGTGAAAGTGCGCAAACAAGTGCTGTTGCCGCTTGATATTGAACGAAAGCATTTTGAAGTATACGGCGCGCCTATTATTGGGACGAATCATGAGTGGAAAGGGATTGTACTTGTATTTCATGATATAACCGAATTAAAGAAACTTGAGCAAATGCGAAAAGACTTTTTAGCGAACGTTTCTCATGAGTTGAAAACACCAATTACTTCTATTAAAGGATTTTCAGAAACGTTGCTTGACGGAGCGATGGAGAATCGAAAATTTTGTGAGCATTTTTTACATATTATTTTAAAAGAAAGTGAACGTATGCAAGACTTGATTGAAGATTTGTTAGATTTATCGAAAATCGAGCAACAAGGTTTTAAATTAAATATGGGAAATGTGGATATAAAGGACTTGCTGGAAGATATAAAAATGGTGTTAGATAAAAAGGCGCAAGATAAAGAGATTATGTTACAGATAGATACTATGCAGCATGTGTCTGTTATTGGAGATTCCAGCCGCTTGAAGCAAATCTTTATTAATTTAATTCATAATGCAATTATATATACGCCTGTTGGTGGGACCGTTTCTGTTTCGTTATTTGAGGACAAACAGAATGCATATGTGAAAGTAGCTGATACGGGAATTGGGATTAGTAAAGAAGAAATCCCACGAATCTTTGAACGTTTTTATCGTGTAGATAAGGCACGAAGCCGAAATACAGGTGGAACAGGGCTTGGACTATCTATTGTTAAACATTTAGTTGAAGCTCATCACGGAATGATTACTGTAGAAAGTAAAATAGGAGAAGGGACAATGTTTACGGTAGCTTTACCAAAAGTAAATCTCTAGACTTTGGTTGAGGGATATTTACATTATATTAACAATAGCTTCATTAAAGATTAATAAAGACCTGTTAATATAATATATGAAAACCCCTTCATCCAAGGAGTAGTAAATTGGGACGAGAATAGATACTCTGTTCTCGTCACTTCCCTTTTCTGTGAGATATTATATTTTTATGTAATAAGGAAAACCGTTATTTTTCTTCTCTCTCTTAGTCGTGTTAATATAGAGAGAAGGAAAGAACGGTTTTTTTATATAGGAAAGAACAGTTCAATTTTGTATGGGGAGGTTTCAAATTTGGAAAAAAAAGTTGTATTAGTTGATGGAAATAATATCGCGTATCGTGCTTTTTTCGCACTACCGCTTTTAAATAACGATAAGGGGATACATACGAACGCAATTTATGGTTTTACAATGATGCTTATGAGGATATTGGAAGAAGAAAAGCCTACGCATATGCTTGTAGCATTTGATGCTGGGAAGACAACATTCCGCCATAAGACATTTAGTGACTATAAGGGAGGACGTCAAAAAACGCCACCTGAACTTTCAGAGCAATTCCCCTTCATTCGCGAATTGTTAGATGCTTTTCATGTACCTCGTTATGAATTAGAAGACTACGAGGCTGATGATATTATGGGTACGTTAGCGAAAGAAGCAAGTGAACAAGGGGCACAGGTAAAAGTAATTTCAGGAGATAAAGATTTACTTCAACTCATTTCTGATCATACACGTGTATGTATTCCGCGTAAAGGAATTACAGAAGTGGACGAGTATACAAAAGAGACACTCTTTGAAAAGTATAACTTATCACCAAAGCAAATTATTGATATGAAAGGTCTAATGGGAGACCAATCAGATAACATTCCTGGGGTCCCAGGTGTTGGAGAGAAAACAGCGATTAAACTGTTAACGCAATTTGGGACAGTGGAAGCTGTATATGAAAATCTAGATCAAGTGAGCGGTAAGAAGTTAAAAGAAAAATTAGAGACACATAAAGAGCAAGCATTTATGAGTAAAGAACTTGCGACAATTATTACGGATGCACCTATTACCGTGCATATAGATGATATTGAATATAAAGGATATGAGGCAGTCGACGTTATTCCTCTTTTTGAAAATCTAGGGTTTACGTCTTTATTAAATAAGCTTGGGGCTCCTTCTGAAGAAACTGCTCCAGCTGAATTAGATGAGATTTCATTTGAAATTGCTGAAGAAGTAACAGAAGAGATGCTGCAGCAAGATAGTGCAATCATTGTAGAAGTGCAAGAAGAGAATTATCATAAAGCAGACATTCAAGGATTTGGTATTCAAAATGACAATGGTTGTTATTTCATCCCAACGGATGTAGCTCTTGTGTCTGAGGCATTCATAAAGTGGCTGAAAGATGAAGAAATGAGAAAGTATACATTTGATGCCAAACGTGCCATTGTAGCGCTTAAATGGAAAGATGTAGAAATTAGAGGGATTGATTTTGATTTATTAATCGCTGCGTATTTACTTGATCCAGCTGATACAGATAAAGATTTTCGTACGGTAGCGAAAATGAAAGAAACGCATGCGGTGAAATCGGATGAAGAAGTGTATGGTAAGGGAGCAAAACGTGCTGTTCCGGCACAGGAAATTGTTGCGGAACATGTAGCTCGCAAAGTACATGTCTTATACGATGTAAAACAAACATTTATAGATGAATTAGAGAAAAATGAACAATATGAACTGTTCACAAATCTTGAAATGCCGCTAGCGCGCGTCTTAGCTGACATGGAAGTAAAAGGTGTGAAAGTTGATACAGAGCGCTTGCGTAATATGGGAGATGAACTTGCTGGTAGACTAAAGGAAATGGAGCAAGAAATTTATGAGCTTGCTGGTACAGAATTTAATATTAATTCGCCAAAGCAGCTCGGTGTTGTTCTGTTTGAGAAACTGAATTTACCGGTGATTAAAAAGACGAAGACAGGATATTCTACATCAGCTGATGTACTAGACAAGCTGATGGATCATCATGAAATCATTTCAAAGATTTTACATTATCGTCAACTTGGTAAATTGAACTCAACGTATATTGAAGGTCTACTAAAAGTTGTTCATGATGAGTCATCTAAAATTCATACTCGTTTTAATCAAGTATTAACACAAACGGGGCGCTTAAGTTCTACAGAACCAAATTTACAAAATATCCCGATTCGTTTAGAGGAAGGAAGAAAGATTCGCGAGGCTTTTATTCCTTCACAAGAAGGCTGGGTCATGTATGCGGCTGATTATTCACAAATCGAATTGCGTGTACTGGCACATATTGCAAAGGATAAAGGATTAGTAGAAGCGTTTCAGCATGATATGGATATTCATACAAAGACAGCAATGGATGTCTTTGGTGTTGGAAAAGATGAAGTAACATCAAATATGAGACGACAAGCAAAAGCAGTAAACTTTGGTATTGTGTACGGCATTAGCGATTACGGACTTTCACAAAATTTAGGAATTACACGGAAAGCAGCAGGAGAGTTTATCGAGAAGTATTTTGCTAGCTTCCCTGGTGTAAAAGAGTATATGGATGAAATTGTCCAAGAAGCGAAACAAAAGGGATATGTTTCTACTTTATTAAATCGCCGTCGCTATATTCCAGAAATTACAAGCCGAAATTTTAATTTGCGTAGTTTTGCTGAGCGTACGGCAATGAATACGCCAATTCAAGGTAGTGCCGCTGACATTATTAAAAAAGCAATGATTGTTATGGCAGATCGTTTAGAAGAAGAAGGATTGCAAGCGCGTCTTCTTCTACAAGTACACGATGAATTAATCTTTGAAGTGCCAAAAGAGGAAATAGAAAAACTTGAAAAGCTTGTCCCAGAAGTAATGGAACATGCGATTGAACTTGCTGTTCCGCTAAAGGTTGATTATTCATACGGGCCAACTTGGTATGATGCAAAATAAGGAAGTGATGAAATGCCCGAATTACCAGAAGTTGAAAATGTAAGAAGAACACTTGAAAATCTTGTAACAGGAAAAACAATTAAAGATGTCATTGTAACATATCCGAAATTAGTGAAACGACCAGATGATGCAGAGCTTTTTAAAGAACTGTTGCGAGGGGAAACGATTGAACGAATTGAACGAAGAGGAAAATTTCTTCTTCTATATGTAACAAATTATGTGATTGTTTCACATTTGCGTATGGAAGGGAAATATTTCCTTCATGAGAGTGATGGCCCAGTTGATAAGCATACACATGTACGCTTTCAATTTACTGATGGCACAGAGCTTCATTATAAAGATGTAAGAAAGTTTGGAACGATGCATCTTTTTACAAAGGGCGAGGAATTTAAAGAAATGCCGCTTGCTGATTTAGGGCCAGAACCATTTGGCCCTGAGCTAACAGTGGAGTATTTGCAAGAGAAATTGCAAAAGACAAATCGTAAAATAAAGGTTGCATTATTAGATCAGCGGCTTTTAGTAGGGCTAGGAAATATATATGTAGATGAAGTGTTGTTCCGTTCCGGCATTTATCCGGAACGAGAAGCTTCATCTCTTGCAAAAAATGAAATCGAAAAGATTCATGCGGCAACTGTAGCGACATTAACAGAGGCAGTGAAGCGGGGCGGCAGTACAATTCGATCGTATATCAATTCACAAGGAGAAATTGGTTCTTTCCAAGATCTGTTGAATGTATATGGAAAAAAAGGTGAACCATGTGTAACATGCGGGACAGCCATTGAAAAAATAGTAGTTGGTGGACGCGGTACGCATTATTGCCCGCATTGTCAGCCGAGAAACTAAGAAAGTGAACATCGGATAGGCATTTATCATATACATACAGCAGAGTTGTGTATAGGAAGGAGCTTGCCGATGTCTCTTTACTTTTCTCTTATTTTATTAGCTTTTACATTAAGTTTAGATAGTTGTAGTGTAGGGCTTACTTATGGGCTGAGGAACGTGCGGATTCCGCTGCGCTCCATCATAATCATTGGAATGTGCTCAGCAGCCGTAATGCTTGTTTCTATGGGAATCGGAAATATGATTGCGAAAGTGTTTTCGCCTATGATTGCAACACGCATCGGTGGGTTTGTCCTTGTCGGAATTGGTGCGTGGGTGTTATATCAGTTTTTTCGAGGCGATAAAAAAGAGGAAATGAAGCAAGAAGAAAAAGTTTGGAAATTAGAAATTGCTTCCCTTGGATTAGTCATTCAAATTTTACGAAAACCAACTGTCGCTGATTTTGACAGGTCGGGGACAATTTCTGCTGGAGAAGCTTTATTACTTGGCATTGCGCTTTCAGTAGATTCATTTGGAGCTGGAATAGGAGCGTCTTTATTAGGGTATGCACCAGCGATGATGGCAATGCTAGTAGCGGTGATGAGTTCGTTATTTTTATTTATTGGAATGCAAATGGGCACAATGTTATCAAATATGCGGTGGTTACAAAGATTTACTTTCCTGCCTGGAGTGTTACTAATTATTATTGGACTTTGGAAAATGTAGGGGGCGTGGAACATAAGTTTCACGCCTTTATTGTTAAGGAGGAAAACGGATGACAGTTGTAATTGGATTAACAGGAGGTATTGCAAGCGGAAAAAGCACTGTTTCGCAAATGTTACGTGAATGTAACATTCCTGTTATTGATGCAGATATTGTTGCAAGAGAGGTTGTAGAACAAGGGAAACCAGCATATAACAAAATTGTAGAGGTGTTTGGAAAAGAAATATTACAAGAGGATGGAGAATTAAATCGTCAAAAACTTGGGAGTATTGTATTTCATAATGAAGAAAAACGAATGCAATTAAATGGAATTGTTCACCCTGCTGTGCGTAAAGAGATGAATGAACAAAAGGATCGGTACATAAATGAAGGAGTACAAGCGGTTGTGCTAGATATTCCCCTTTTGTTTGAAGGGAAATTAACAAATCTTGTAGATCATGTTTTAGTTGTAGCAGTTTCACCGCGTGTACAATTAGAACGTTTAATGAAGCGAAATGGTTTTTCAGAAGAAGAAGCGAAAGCGAGGATTCATTCACAAATGCCGCTAGCAGAAAAGATAACATTAGGAGATAAAGTTATCTATAATGATGGCACAATTGCTGAGACAAAAGGACAATTGGAGCGGATTTTAAAGGAATGGGGCATTATTAACTAAAAAATTTTGAAATTAATGAAAATGCTTAGTGACATATCCTCTTTTTGTGTTATACTATTATTGGGATTGGAGATAAATAGTATAACGCATTCAAGGGGGATAACATATTATGATTCGTGTGGCAATTAATGGTTTTGGACGTATTGGAAGAATGGTATTTCGTCAGGCAATAAAAGAAAGCGCATTCGAAATTGTGGCGATCAATGCAAGCTATCCAGCGGAAACATTAGCACATTTGATTAAGTATGATACAATTCATGGAAAGTTTGATGGAACAATTGAAGCGTTTGAAGATCATTTACTAGTGGATGGGAAAATGATTCGCCTTCTAAACAATCGCGATCCAAAAGAATTGCCTTGGAAAGAACTAGGTGTAGAAGTTGTAATTGAAGCAACTGGTAAATTTAATGCAAAAGAAAAAGCGGTTCTTCATGTAGAAGCTGGTGCGAAAAAAGTTATTTTAACAGCGCCTGGTAAAAATGAAGATGTAACAGTTGTAGTTGGTGTAAATGAAGAACAATTAGATGTCACAAAACATACAGTTATTTCAAATGCATCTTGTACAACAAACTGTTTAGCACCTGTTGTGAAGGTGTTAGATGAACAGTTCGGAATTGAAAACGGTTTAATGACAACTGTTCACGCTTATACAAATGACCAAAAAAATATTGATAATCCACATAAAGATTTACGAAGAGCACGCGCTTGTGGGCAGTCTATCATTCCTACAACAACAGGAGCTGCAAAAGCATTAGCGAAAGTTCTTCCACATTTAAATGGAAAACTTCACGGTATGGCGCTTCGCGTTCCAACACCAAACGTGTCTCTTGTTGACTTAGTAGTTGATTTAAAACGTGATGTAACAGTTGAGGACATTAATGAAGCGTTTAAAACAGCTGCAAATGGTACAATGAAAGGAATTATTGAGTTCAGTGAAGAGCCTTTAGTTTCTATTGACTTTAATACGAATACACACTCAGCGATTATTGATGGTTTATCCACAATGGTAATGGCTGAACGTAAAGTAAAAGTTCTTGCTTGGTACGATAATGAGTGGGGCTACTCTCGCCGTGTTGTCGATCTTGTGAAATTAGTTACTGCAGAACTAGCAAAACAAGAAAATGTTCAACATATTTAAGTGGAAAAATGAGAAGGCAAGCGATTGCTTGCCTTCTTTTTCATTTTTTTGAAAAGGAAAAAGTTATATAAATATATTGTTAAGTCAGATACATACTTAAAAACATTGTGATTACTGTATTTGTGAATCGTTTATTTCGTTTTGGGAAAAGTAAAGAAGAGAATTTGACAAAAAATCGAAAAAACTGTTGTTGCAAAATGAAAATAAACAAAGTATACTAACACTCGTAAACTTAAGAGCTGAGGTACGTAGTCACTACTTAAAGGGTTAGGACCTCTCTGGACTAACTTTCCCCCGTGGTAGTGGAGCAAGCCAAATTGCAAATTAGTTTTCAATTCGAACAGTTAGATTAAATTTATAAGGGGGAACTGTAGAATGGATACTATGGACACTATGGGTCGTCACGTAATCGCTGAACTTTGGGATTGCGATTTCGACAAGCTTAATGATATGCCGTTTATTGAACAATTGTTTGTGGATGCAGCGCTAAGAGCTGGTGCTGAAGTACGTGAGGTTGCTTTTCATAAGTTTGCACCGCAGGGTGTAAGTGGAGTTGTAATTATTTCAGAATCACACTTAACAATTCACAGCTTTCCAGAACACGGCTATGCGAGTATTGATGTTTATACTTGTGGGGATCGTATCGATCCAAATGTTGCTGCAGAATATATTGCAGAAGGCTTAAATGCGAAAACGCGTGAGAGCATCGAGCTTCCTCGAGGTACAGGTAGCTTCGAAATTAAGCAAAGAGAAACAAAAGCTCTTTAAAAAAGAACATAATTGATTTAAAATGTAAAGAGGTGTATAATACACCTCTTTTTTTAGTTTATATAAAATGAGTTTAAAGTGGTAAGCACAGATAAATAAGTTATATAATGTGGATATATATTTACGTGTAGAGAAATGAAAAAGAGTAAAGATTATTTTGTAAGGGAGTGAATACGTTGCGTTGTCCATCCTGTTTTCATAATGGTACGAGAGTGTTGGATTCACGTCCAGTAGATGAAGGACGCTCTATTCGAAGAAGGAGAGAATGTGAAAGTTGTTTAAACCGATTTACAACATTTGAACGAGTGGAAGAACCACCTCTTATTGTTGTAAAAAAAGAAGGTACACGAGAAGAATTTAATAAAGAAAAGATTTTACGTGGCTTAATTAAAGCTTGTGAAAAACGACCGGTCTCTTTAAAGCAATTAGAAGAAGTAACGCAAAATGTAGAGCGTGAGCTTCGGAATCTAGGGATATCGGAAGTAAAAAGTGATATGATTGGTGAGATTGTAATGGAAGCATTAAGGGATATCGATGATGTTGCTTATGTACGATTTGCTTCGGTATATCGCCAATTTAAAGATTTAAATGTGTTTATTGAAGAATTAAAAGATATACTGCAAAAAGAGAGAGAATAAGATGAGGTTTTTGCCTCGCAATTATAAGCGTGGCTTCATCTCGCGCTGATTGGGTTATTATGGGCCGTTATCTCCCTTGTTTCTCTCTGAATCTTAAGATGGGAGTTTTACTGCCTTGAAATAGCAGGGTAAAAATCTGATTTGCGAATAACGGGATAAGAGAGCTAGAAGCGTAAGCTAATAGCTCTTTTTCACTAAGAAGTTCTATAAGGTGAACGCATGGTGGATGTTAGGTTAGAATGGATGAAAGAAAGGAATTTCAAGGATGGAAAAACAGTCATGGATGGAGCTATTGCCAATTGATCGTTATAAAGTAAGTGCAAAAGGGTTGTTGCATAGCTATGACCGGAAAGTATTAACCATGCTATACCAACCTTTAGTAGGTAGCAAAGCTTTTAGTTTATACATGACGCTATGGGGAGAGTTGGAACAAGATCGCTTGTTTGGAAAAGAGAATACGCACCACTCTCTTATGGTAACCATGCAAATGCAGCTTCCTGAAATATATGAGGAACGAAGAAAGTTAGAAGCAATTGGGCTTTTAAATGTCTATATAAAAAAAGAAAAAGACATTCGTATGTTTATATATGAACTGCAACCACCATTATCTCCAAAACAGTTTTTTGATGATATTGTTTTAAGTATTTTCTTATACAATAGGTTAAGTAGAACGAAGTACAACCAAGTAAAAAAATATTTTTTAGAAGAAATGTTTGATTTTACTTCATATGAGAATGTTACCCATTCTTTTAATGATGTATTTGGTTCGTTTAATCCGGAACAGTTTGAACATGTACAAGAAGAACTTCGCATTCCAAAGGCAACAGTGATGCCGCAAAGTGAAACGGGAAATGCACCTAAGATTTGGAATGATTTCTTTGATTTTTCATTATTTGTTGAAGGATTATCGGCGCTTGTCCCTAAAAAAACAATTACAGAACAGGTTCGTGAATGCGTCGTTACACTAGCTTATGTATACGGAGTGGATGTGTTATCCATGCAAAATATTGTTCTTGGTGCGATGACGGAAATGCAAACAATTGATATGGAACGCCTTCGTAAAGGGGCTCGTGATTGGTATCAATTTGAACATGGACAAGCACTTCCGGTATTAAGTGAACGTGTACAGCCTCATTCAGCACGAACAATGGTGGAGAAAGAACCTTCTACGCAAGAAGAGTTGTTAATAAAACAATTAGAAGAAATTTCACCAAAGCAGTTATTAAAAGAAATTTCAGGTGGCGCAGAGGCAACAAAGGCAGATTTACAAATTGTCGAAGATGTTATGTTAAATCAAAAATTAGCACCGGGAGTTGTGAATGTTCTCATTTATTATGTAATGTTGCGTTCTGATATGAAACTTGCTAAAACATATGTTGAAAAGATTGCAGGTCATTGGGCAAGGAAAAAAGTAAGCACAGTGTCAGAAGCGATGGCTTTAGCGAAAGAAGAAAATCGTCAATATCAAGAATGGGCGGAGACAAAGAAAAAGGGGCGTCCATCGACAAAAACAGTACGAAAAGAAATGGTGCCAGATTGGCTGAAAGAAGAATCAAAAGAATCATTGCCAGATAAGGAAAAGGCAAGTTCGAAACGAAAAACGAACAAGCTAGAAGAAGAACGAAAGAGATTGGAAGAAGAATTGAAAAAATATAAGCGTGATTAATAGAGGAGAATGAACGCTCTTTGAGGTGAAAGAATGGAGCATATTCAAAATTCATTTGCAAAATTAATGCAAAATGAAAACTTTAAAAATAGATATGAAATATTGAAAGCAGAAGTTATGGAACATCCGCGTGTAAAGGAATTTATTGAAGAACATAAAGATGAAGTGACAACTTCTATGATCGAGAGAAGTTTGGTGAAATTATATGAATACATTGGTCAAAGTGTTGGGTGTGCGGATTGTCCGAACTTAGAATCGTGTAAAAATATCATTCAAGGATATGAGCCGAAATTAATAATTCAAGGGAAAATGATAGACATTCATTATGATCGCTGCGTTCGACAAGTGGCTTACGATGAGAGAAAGAAACAAGAAAAGTTAATTCAAAGTGTATATATGCCAAAGGATATATTGCAAGCCTCTATGTCTTCGCTTGATTTATCAGATGGAGATCGTTTTGAAGCGATACGTGCTGCCAATGAGTTTTTAAGTGCATATGAACCAGGGAAAAAGGTGCAAGCACTATATTTCTATGGGCCATTTGGTGTAGGGAAAACATTTATTTTAGGAGCAATTGCAAACGAATTAGCGCAGCGAAAGATAAGTTCGATGATTGTCTACTTACCGGAATTTTTACGCGAGATTAAAAGCTCATTACAGAACAATACAATTAGTGAGAAAATTGATGCGGTGAAATATGTGCCGGTATTAATGTTAGATGATATTGGAGCAGAGGCGATGTCGAGCTTTGTGCGTGATGATGTCCTAGGTGCGATATTGCAGTTCCGAATGCTAGAGAACTTACCAACGTTTTTTACATCTAATTTTGATTTTAAACAGTTAGAGCATCATTTAACATATACGCAGCGTGGAGAAGCGGAAGAGATGAAAGCGGCTCGTATTATGGAGCGGATTAAATACTTAGCAAAACCCGTTGCAATTGGTGGTAAGAATCGTCGTCATATGTAAACATATATCTTACCTATAGATATGAGATCGCAACGATTCGGGTCAAGAATACTAGTTACGAAACAAATCGTGACAAAAAGAGTAAGTGGAATGCTTGCTCTTTTTTTATTAAAGCAACCAGCTTGTATCATTTTTTTCCCCTGCCCTTAATATATATAAAATTAGCAAGAAATATCGGGCGAAGAGTAAAAGCTTTCCAGGTGATAGACTCTTTCGCTTCTTCTTAAGAGAAGACAATGCTTTGAACGGGGATAAAAGGGGGGACAAAAGTGATTGAGATTTGCTTCGAAGAAAAAAATGAAGCTGTATATGTATATCGACAACTTATGAAAAGGACGGAAGCCTTATATAAAGAAACGAGTATTTATGTAAGTGAAAAGAAAGTAGTAATCCATATCCCGATATGTGAATCGCACTATATTAGAAAAGTTCTGATGCCAGTGCTCCTTTATTTCATTGTAAATATTAAACAAAATGAATGGCTCCGTACGATTTTGAAAGAGAAGTTTTTTTACGAGGATCAAGAGGAGTGTCGCCAAATTTTACATATGGCACATGAGATTTTAAAAGGGAAAAGAAAAGGAATTGCACAAGACTTAACGCAGAAAGAGATGGAGTCTCAAGTTGTTTCTTCGTTAAAAGATTGGCTAAGAGACCCTTTATCCTTTTCATTTTCATCCTATGTTCAATTTCGCCTTCGCGCATATAGAGAGAGGATCAATCGACTCGCCGTAGTCGCGATTGATGAATATAAAATGGAGCAGGAATATCAAATGTTTATCGAAATGTTAAGGCAACAAGTGAGTAGTAGAAAATCCCGATTGTCTTGTTTACATCTTGTATTTGATGAAAGTTTTATTTTTTATAATGAAAAAGGAGTACGTTTAAAACAAGAGAAATTAGTGCAGTATATAGATGAAGATTTAGTAAATCAAAAAGATATTTATGTTGATACGAAGGTAATTGCACCGCTTTTGTCGATTGCACCTAAAAAGATTTATTTGTATGCAAAGGAACAGGATCACAATATGATTATTACCCTTCAAAATGTATTTCAGGAACGGGTGCAGTTGTATGGATTACATGAATTTGAGCGCAATGTGAAAAAAATAAAAAATAAGGGTGACGCCCTTGATTTTCTAAGTTTTTGAGCATATAATTACCTACATAAACGAAATATATTGAAATGTCACGATGAGGACATGGGTAATTTACTACGATTTTCAGAGAGGGAAGTATGAAGGTGTGAGCTTCCTAATACGGGTTTATTACTTACCACCTCTGAACTTTAGCAGTGAACGTTTGTCTAGTAATTGCTAACGGACAACACCGTTATGTTGAACTTGAGCAATTAACAATTTAGTTAATTGGAACAAGGGTGGAACCACGAATTCAACACTCGTCCCTTTTACGGGGATGAGTGTTTTTTATTTTGAGAAGAAGAGGAGTGACCAGTGATGGCAGATGTAGTTAAAATTACTTTCCCTGATGGAGCTGTTAAGGAGTTTCCTAAAGGAATAACAACTGAAGAAATCGCAGCTTCTATTAGCCCAGGCTTAAAGAAAAAAGCTGTGGCTGGAAAATTGAATGATGAGATGCTTGATCTTCGTACACCAATTGAAAAAGATGGTGCAATCTCAATTGTTACATTAGATTCTGAGGATGGTTTATATATTTTACGCCATTCAACAGCTCATTTATTAGCCCAAGCGTTAAAACGTTTATATAAAGATGTGAAGCTTGGTATTGGTCCAGTAATCGAAAACGGCTTCTATTATGATATTGATATGGAAGAAGCGATTACAGTTGAAGATTTCCCGAAAATTGAAAAAGAAATGCAAAAGATTGTAAATGAAAATTTAGAAATTGTTCGTCATGAAGTGCCACGCGCTGAAGCTCTTCGTCGCTATGAGGAAATTAATGATGAACTAAAATTAGAATTGATTAACGATCTTCCAGAAGATGCTGTTATTTCAATTTATGAACAAGGCGAATTCTTCGATCTTTGCCGCGGTGTGCATCTTCCATCTACAGGAAAGATTAAAGTGTTTAAATTGTTAAGCGTTGCAGGTGCTTACTGGCGTGGTGATAGCAACAATAAAATGCTACAACGTATTTACGGTACTGCATTCGTGAAGAAAGCGGAATTAGATGAACATATGCGTATGCTTGAAGAAGCAAAAGAACGTGATCATCGTAAATTAGGTAAAGAGTTGAAATTATTTACAAATAGTCAAAAAGTAGGACAAGGTTTACCTCTTTGGTTACCAAAAGGTGCAACAATTCGCCGTATTATTGAGCGCTACATTGTTGATAAAGAGGCAAGCTTAGGTTATGACCACGTATATACTCCAGTATTAGGAAGCAGAGAACTTTACGAAACTTCTGGTCACTGGAATCACTATCGTGATGGTATGTTCCCATCTATGCAGATGGATAATGAAGAATTAGTCCTTCGTCCAATGAACTGCCCTCATCATATGATGGTTTATAAAAACGATATTCACAGTTATCGTGAATTACCAATCCGCATTGCAGAACTTGGAACAATGCACCGTTATGAAATGTCTGGTGCGTTATCTGGACTACAACGTGTACGTGGGATGACTTTAAATGATGCACATATCTTTGTCCGTCCGGATCAAATTAAAGAAGAGTTAAAACGTGTTGTGAACTTAACTTTAGAAGTATACAAAGACTTCGGTTTAGAAAATTATTCATTCCGTCTATCTTACCGCGATCCAGAAGATACTAAAAAGTACTATGCGGATGATGAAATGTGGGAAAAAGCACAAGGAATGCTAAAAGAAGCAATGGATGAAATGGGACTTGAATACTATGAAGCTGAGGGTGAAGCGGCATTCTATGGTCCAAAACTTGATGTTCAAGTTCGTACTGCACTTGGAAAAGACGAAACACTTTCAACAGTTCAATTAGACTTCTTACTTCCAGAACGTTTTGAATTAACTTACGTGGGTGAAGACGGAAAACAACATCGTCCAGTAGTTATTCACCGAGGTGTCGTATCTACTATGGAACGATTCGTTGCCTTCTTAATTGAAGAGTACAAAGGTGCATTCCCAACTTGGTTAGCACCAGTTCAAGTACAAGTTATTCCAGTTTCTCCGCAAGTGCATTTAGACTATGCGAAGAAAGTGCAAGAACAATTGCAACGTGCTGGTATCCGTGTTGAAGTAGATACACGTGAAGAAAAAATTGGTTACAAAATCCGTGAAGCACAAATGCAAAAAATTCCATACATGCTTGTAGTAGGTGATAATGAAGTTGCTGAAAACGGCGTGAATGTACGTAAATATGGTGAGCAAAAATCAGAAACAATTGCATTAGA
Organism: Bacillus cereus group sp. BfR-BA-01492; assembly: GCF_022662815.1. Taxonomy (NCBI): domain Bacteria; kingdom Bacillati; phylum Bacillota; class Bacilli; order Caryophanales; family Bacillaceae; genus Bacillus; species Bacillus cereus group sp. BfR-BA-01492. The sequence goes on along the minus strand of NZ_JAKUEH010000002.1, from coordinate 187,018 downwards.
TGCCTTTGTTGATATGATTAAAGTTGAAGGAAAACGATAAGAGAGTCGCGGCATGCCGCGACTTTCTTGCTGAATACATATCATAATGAAATGATACTTATCATAAAAAAGTATTGCATGTATTCGTGTTGTTTGTTACAATATTTCTTGTTGTTAGTAAAACGTGTCTTCTTGACAGACATTATATCCTATGGTAAACTCATCAAGGATAATAGAATATTGTTTTGTAGAACAAGTAGAAGCACCCGCTTCTCACCTGATTGACGCATTCGCAGTTAACAGGTAAATGTATTTCTTACTTAAGATAGTACAAGTGTGGGTGTCGTATGCCCGCACTTTTTTTGTTCGGGTTCTATGACTGCAAACATATTCTGAGAAAATCTTGGAGGTGGCTTACTATTAGCAAGGATATGATGATTAACGAGCAAATTCGTGCCCGTGAAGTACGTTTAGTTGGTGCAAATGGTGATCAACTTGGTATTAAGTCTCGTAATGACGCTTTAGATATGGCTGCAAATCTTAATCTTGATTTAGTATTAGTTGCTCCAAATGCGAAACCGCCAGTATGCCGCATTATGGATTATGGTAAATTCCGCTTTGAGCAACAAAAGAAAGAAAAAGAGCAGCGTAAAAATCAAAAAGTAATTAGCATGAAAGAAGTTCGTTTAAGTCCAACAATTGATGAACATGACTTTAACACAAAACTTCGCAACGCTCTTAAATTTTTAGGTAAAGGCGACAAAGTTAAAGCATCTATTCGCTTTAAAGGACGTGCCATTACTCATAAAGAAATCGGTCAACGTGTCTTAGATCGTTTCGCGGAAGCTTGTGCTGAAGTAGGAACAATTGAATCTAAGCCTAAAATGGAAGGACGTAGCATGTTCTTAATTTTAGCACCGAAAAACGATAAGTAATAGATAGAGGAGGAAATACCTATGCCTAAACAAAAAACTCATCGCGGCGCTGCAAAGCGTTTCAAAAAAACTGGATCTGGTAAACTTAAACGTGATCACGCTTATACTAGCCACTTATTTGCAAATAAGTCTACAAAAGCGAAACGTAAACTACGTAAAGCTGGTCTAGTAAGTGCTGGTGACTACAAACGTATTCGTCAAATGCTTGACAACTTAAAATAAGTTCGGTTGATATATAGAACACACTAGGAGGTAATATTATGCCAAGAGTAAAAGGTGGTACAGTTACTCGTAAACGTCGTAAAAAAATGATTAAATTAGCGAAAGGTTACTACGGTTCTAAACATACTTTATTCAAAGTTGCTAACCAACAAGTAATGAAGTCTCTATTATATGCGTTCCGTGACCGTCGTCAAAAGAAACGTGACTTCCGTAAATTATGGATCACTCGTATTAACGCAGCAGCTCGCATGAATGGTCTTTCTTACAGCCGTTTAATGCACGGTTTAAAACTTGCTGGTATCGAAGTTAACCGCAAAATGCTTGCTGACTTAGCTGTTCATGACGAAAAAGCTTTCGCTGAATTAGCAACAGTTGCAAAAAACAACTTAAAATAATTACTTAAAAACCTTAGAAGAGTTTCTTCTAAGGTTTTTTTGTGTTCCTAAGATATAACGCTAGCTGGAAATGAAGAAAAGAAATGGAGATTTTGTAATCGATATGACAAAATCTGTAGTAAATTTATAATATGTAACAAAACGTCAAGGGGGATTTCTCTGACTTTTTTACTGCTTCTGAAAGGTATCTTTTCTAGTAGAAACGACACTGTTATAATGGAAAGATGATATAGAATTATTATCATATCATTTACTAATGTTTGAAATGGATTCATGATTTAAGGACAAGATATTTCATAAGGGAATAGAAAGCGAAATAGGTAATAAGGGTAGGACTTTTAGCTTACATGAAATATGAGATGAAACAACATTGTCTTTGTGCGATGTTAGAGGAGGACGATGGAATGGATTTACTACAGCTATTTAAATTGCAAAAAGAATTAGATGATCATATTACAAAAGAACATGATTTACAGCCGAAGAAGCTATTAAAAGAGAAAATGTTAGCGCTCCTTGTTGAGATTGGAGAACTTGCAAATGAAACGCGTTGCTTTAAATACTGGAGTACAAAACCAGCATCTGAGCGTGAAGTCATACTAGAAGAATATGTAGATGGTTTACATTTCATTTTATCAATTGGTATTGATTTAGGAATTGATAAGAACTTTCTATTTTATAAATGTGCGCAAACGAATAAAACACAGGTGGAAAGTTTCTTAGACACATATGCAAAAGTAATTCGTTTCACAGATCAACCATCTATTACAAATTACATTGAATTATTTACAAGCTATCTTCGCCTTGGACAAGTTCTTGAATTTAGTCAAGAAGAAATTGAAAAAGCATATTTGGATAAAAATAAAGTGAATCATCAACGTCAAACGCAAGGATATTAATGGATGAAGGTTTATAATCAGTGGAGCATAAAGAAAATCTCCACTGATTAAAGTGTTGCTTTATTTTTTTGAATATTTCAATTTACTTATTGTATAATAGGTTAAACGAAGAAAAAGGAGGATTGACAATGCAAAAGTTAGATAAAACATTGACAATGCTGAAAGAACTAACAGATGCGCGCGGTATTGCGGGAAATGAGCGTGAGCCACGTGAAGTGATGAAAAAGTACATTGAACCGTTTGCGGATGAACTTTCTACAGATAATTTAGGAAGTTTAGTTGCTAAAAAGGTAGGGGAAGAAAACGGTCCAAAAATTATGGTAGCCGGTCATTTAGATGAAGTGGGCTTTATGATTACACAAATCGATAATAAAGGTTTTCTTCGTTTTCAAACGGTAGGTGGCTGGTGGTCACAAGTTATGCTTGCGCAGCGCGTAACAATTATAACGCGCAAAGGGGATATAACAGGTGTAATTGGTTCAAAACCACCGCATATTTTACCAGCAGAAGCTCGTAAAAAACCAGTTGAAATTAAGGACATGTTCATCGATATCGGTGCTTCTAGCAAAGAAGAAGCAATGGAATGGGGCGTACGACCAGGAGATCAAGTTGTACCATATTTCGAATTCCAAGTGATGAAAAACGAAAAAATGCTGCTTGCAAAAGCGTGGGATAACCGCATTGGTTGTGCTATTGCGATTGATGTATTAAGACAATTAAAAGATGAAAAACATCCAAACATTGTATACGGTGTTGGAACAGTTCAAGAAGAAGTAGGACTACGCGGTGCGAAAACATCAGCAAACTATATTAAACCGGATATTGCGTTTGCAGTAGATGTTGGAATTGCTGGCGATACACCGGGAGTAACAGAAAAAGAAGCGCAAAGTAAAATGGGAGATGGCCCACAAATCATTTTATATGATGCATCTGTCATTGGTCATGCTGGGCTTCGTAATTTCGTAGTGGATGTTGCGGATGAGTTAGATATTCCATATCAATACGACTCTGTAGCTGGAGGCGGAACTGATGCAGGGGCGATCCATATTTCTGTAAATGGTATTCCATCTATGGCAATTACAATTGCAACTCGTTATATTCATTCTCATGCTGCTATGTTACATCGTGACGATTATGAAAATGCAGTGAAACTCATTGTAGAAGTGATTAAACGTCTTGATAAAGAGACTGTACATAATATTACATTTGGTTAAACAAAAAAGCGAAGAGGTGTCTCTTCGCTTTTTTGTTTAAAAAGGGCGCTCTAATCCAGCTGCAGTATGCGCTCCTAAAATAATTAAACGCGTTAATTGAAGTGCCATAAAGTGCGGTGTGTAAATTGTCCCTTTTTTGAGCCAAGACATAATGATGCCAAGGTGAGCGCCAGTGATATAGCTGATGAGAATATCGCGTGGAACGATAAGTTTTTCATCATTTGGCTGTGCGATGGATAAACTTAAAGTTAAATGAGTTTGAATGGTTTTCATCATTTTATATCCATAATTGCCAGCTGCTTGATCACCGAGCATAACGCGATAAAAACTTTCGTTTTTTGCGATATGTTCAAATAAAGCTAAAAAGCTTGGGTGTGGTGAATCAAATGTGAGCTGGAAATCTTCTTTATTTCGCTTTGTTGGTCTAATTGCTTCAGTTAGTGTTTCTAGCATTTCAGTAATCGTTTTTTCGAGCAGGTCGTACTTATCATGGTAATGACTATAAAAAGTAGCGCGATTGACAGGAGCGCGTTCCGCAATGTGCTGCACAGTTACATTTTCAAAACCTTTTTCGCCTACTAAAGTGATAAAAGCATCCTGTATGAGCTGTTTCGTTCGTTTTACACGTGGATCATTTGTATTTTTAATAGACATTTTTGCTTCTCCTTGTTGAGTTTTATTTACTTAATCAACATATACATAATTAAATGTTGGATAAACAACATATATGCTTAATTTGTCGGTTGTAGATTTGAAATAATTATTTATAATTATAAACGATATTCCTTTAGAAAACAGCACCACTCGTATGATGAAAAGAAAAGCTTATTTTATCATGCAAAAGGTGTGCTTTTTTTGGTTAATTGTTAATATAATTAACAATTAAATAGTATAAACAAAAGGAATGGAAATAGTTTAGAGAAAAATTATATTCGATATAAGGAGAGAAAAGCAATGAATCAATTTCGAAGAATGGTGATTATCAACATTATCACATTAATCGTATTAGTTGGCGGCGGTATCGGTGGTTATTACTACTACAACCAATCCGAAAACTATTTAAAGACAGAGAATGCGAAAATTGATGGAAAAGTAATTCCAATCGCATCACCAGTAGCGGGAAAATTAACAGAATGGCAAGCAGAAGTAGGTAAAAACTACAATGAAAATGAAAAACTAGGTGCTGTTACAACATCAGGTTCAAATGGTGAACAAACAATGGATGTGACAATTCCACAAGGTGCAACAGTTGTACAATCTAATGCAACAACAAATACTTTTGTTGGGGCAGGCAGCCCAATTGCATACGCATTTGATATGAATGATTTATGGGTAACAGCAAACATTGAAGAAACAGAGATTGATGATGTACAAAAAGGACAAGAAGTAGATGTGTATGTTGATGCATACCCTGATACAACATTAACAGGAAAAGTAGAACAAGTTGGTTTAACAACGGCAAATACGTTCTCGATGTTACCATCAAGCAATGCGACAGCAAATTATACAAAAGTGACACAAGTAGTACCAGTTAAAATTTCTTTAGACCACAGTAAGTCAGTAAATATTGTTCCTGGAATGAATGTGACAGTTCGTATTCATAAATAAGGGGGGAGATAAAATGTCCTCATCTTTAATAGTAGGATATGCTATATTTTGTATTATCGTCTTCTTCCTTGTGAATCGTCTTTTTAGAAAGAAAAAAACAAACGCGGGAGAAGAGAAGGTCCCAGCCGTAAGTAAAATAGAAACGAAGCAACCGGAACAAAATGCTTCAAATATTGTAGAATTAGAAGCAACTAAGAAAGAAGCAGTAGAGCCAGATGTGCGAAACATGAAAAAAGAAGCATCTAAAAAGCATTTGCCAATAGAAAATGTAAATGTAAAAGCAGTTGTAACAGTATTGATTCTTGGTATGTTCGTTTCGATTTTAAACCAAACGATTATTAATGTTGCTTTGCCACCATTAATGAATGAGTTTAATGTTTCAACTTCAACAGCGCAATGGTTAATTACAGGATTTATGCTTGTAAACGGGATTTTAGTCCCAATCAGTGCCTTTTTAGTATCGCGCTTTACGTATCGTAATTTATTTATAGCAGCAATGGTATTCTTTACAGTAGGTTCTATTATTTGTGCTATATCTGGAAACTTTACGATGATGATGATAGGCCGTGTAATTCAAGCAGTTGGTGCAGGTATTTTAATGCCGATTGGTATGAATATTTTTATGACGCTGTTCCCTCCTCATAAGCGAGGAGCTGCAATGGGATTATTAGGGGTAGCAATGATTTTAGCACCAGCTATTGGACCGACTGTAACAGGTTGGGTCATTGAAAATTACAGCTGGAACTTAATGTTCTATGCGATGTTTGTGATCGGCTTAATCATTACTTTATTGTCATTAAAATTCTTTACACTAGCACAGCCAGTATCGAAAGCAAAATTAGACTCATTTGGTGTCATTAGCTCAAGTATTGGACTTGGTAGTTTATTATATGGATTTAGTGAAGCCGGCAATAATAGTTGGAGCAGTGCAGAAGTTGTTGTTTCCCTTATCATCGGTACAATTGGTCTTGCATTGTTTATTTGGAGAGAAATGACGACGGATAATAAGATGTTGGATTTACATGTATTTAAGTATCCAACATTTACTTTCACATTATTAATTAACGCAATTGTAACAATGGCGCTATTTGGAGGTATGTTATTACTTCCTGTATATCTGCAAAATATTCGTGGTTTTACGCCAATTGAATCAGGTCTACTGCTTCTTCCTGGATCATTAATTATGGGGATTATGGGACCGATTGCAGGTAAACTATTTGATAAGTATGGCATTCGTCCATTAGCGATTATTGGGTTAGCCATTACAACATATGCAACATATGAATTTACGAAATTAACAATGGATACACCATATAGTGTAATCATGAGAGACTACATCATACGTTCAATCGGAATGTCGTTCATTATGATGCCAATTATGACAGCTGGTATGAACGCGTTGCCGATGAAATTGATTTCTCATGGTACAGCAACACAAAATACGTCAAGACAAGTGGCTGGCTCAATTGGTACAGCGATTTTAATTACAATCATGACGCAGCAAACAAACTATCATGTAGCAGATTACGGAAATATGTTAACAACGACAAATCCGATTTTAGTTGATAAAGTGCATGGAATGGGACAAAGCTTAGCAGCTTTAGCTGGTTCCGCACAAGCTGGAGATGCGATGAGTACGCAACTATTATACGGACAAATTTCAAAGCTATCTGCAATTAACGGTATTAATGATGCGTTCTTAATTGCAACTATATTAGCGGGTATTGCCTGGATATTATCATTCTTCTTGAAATCAGGTAATAAGCCAAATAGAAAAGCAGGGAATTAATGTCCCTGCTTTTTTTGTATTCTTTACAAATATAATTAAGCTGCAATCAGAAGTTGATACGCGATAAACGTGATGAATCCTGTTATAAATGTGATTAGACCCATGTAAGAAATACTTTTGATTGACCTTCCACTTATAATAGCGAGTACACCAGCTAAAGGGAATAAGCTCCAATATACAACAGGTGAAACGGGGAGTAGTTTTTCGCAATCTATTCCAATCCCTAAACAAATGAAAGGGGAAACCATAAGTGAGAGACAAATCAAACCTGCTAAAATAGTAAGTAATTTCCGATATTTAATTCCGGTAATAATGAAAAAAATTCCGCAAATGATTCCACATAATATGAAAATCGGCGTTAAGTAAATCCAAATGAATATTCCGGATGCTTCCATATAAAATCTCCTTCTAGTTGATAAGTTATATTTTACAATATTAGGATTAAAAACGAATCTGTTTTTATGATAAAAATGCTAACGTATTATTCATAACGTGAAATAATAGAATTTGTTCGTTTACTAGCCCGTAAAGAAAGTTATAATCATAATAATGATTCCTCGAAAAATGATTTCTTCAAAAATAGGGATAAACAATCATTAATAAAACTTGATATTGCTTTATTATGTCATGGTTTATATAGGAGTAAAGAAAAGAAATATAAAATGAAGTTGTTGTAAAATAATAAAAGAGGTATCGCTATGCAGTGATACCTCTTATTTATTGACAAATTTGCGCTATTTTTTTATTGGATTTCGTTTGTTGTGTTTGTAATTCACGCTCTACCATTTGATCTAATTGCTGAATTGCTTTTCGTGCTTTTTCATAAGAAATTGTGCGGTAGTGATGTGCTCCGCCCGGTTCTTCATCTGCTTCATCTGCCCATTTAATAATCTGTTGAAGAGGTGTTCTTTCAATCTCTTGTTTTACTAGGAAAGAGTCTGTATGCAGAAGAATCGCAATGGAAATTTCTTTTGCAAGTTTAGGGTGTTCTCCTAATCGAATCAACAATTTGTGAGCTCTTTCAGCTCCTTTAATTGCATGGATATCATTCTTTTTATATAATTCATAGTCCCATTTTCCGTCGCTATACCATGTATGATGTCCGATGTCATGAAGAAAACCAGCCTTTGTTGCCGCATCGACTGAGGCGTGATGCTTTTTCGCTAAGTGAAACGCATGATAAGCGACGGTAATCGCATGGACCATTCCAGAACGGTTTACGTACTTTTGTGTAATGTGATGTTCGAAAATTTGTTCAAGTGTAACGTGGCGCATAAAACATTCACTCCTTTTTTAACCGATTTGAATATATTTTGAACATTGTACTCCATTAAGCGATATTAGTAAAGTAGAAATGTTTAGGGAAAAGAGACGGGCTTTTATTATTTTTAGTAGGAATGAGATGACGAAATTTGTCGGCTGGTCGATATCTCGTGTTGAAACGCCGATATTTTGAAAAAATCGCCGATATAGGATGAAGAAACGCCGATATATTTGAAAAATCGCCGATATATGATGATTTTGTACACAAGCCTGTCTCCAAAAAAAATATTTCTTTGGAGACAGGCTTGTAATATTACTTATTTTTTAATCCTTGTTCTAATGTTTCGAGCATATCATGTTTTTCATTTTCATCTGCATTTTTCCAAATGACTTCAAATAAAACACCAAGTCCTGGTAGCATTTTTTCTTCGCCGCTTTGGATAGCGTCAACAATCGTCTCTTGTAATTGATCTTGTGTATTACCAGCTATATTTGCTAATACTGCTCCGCGTAAATTAAAGTTCATTTCAGTCACCTCTTTTTCGAAATTGAAACTGCCATTAGTTTTTGTTCTTTTTTATGTAAATATGTATGAAAAATAGGCTATAATGAGAAGACAAGAAGAGAGGGAATGCATAGAATGAAAAACATTGATTCAGTAAAAAATCCGCGTGTGAAGCAGTGGAAAAAGTTGCAAACAAAAAAAGAACGCGATAAGAAAGGTCTATTCTTTGTAGAAGGATTCCATTTAGTAGAAGAAGCTTTAAAAGCAGACATTGTTACAGAACTTATCGTATCAGATCAAACGGACCTTCCGAAAGATTGGACTGTTTCTGATGTCGAAATGTATATTGTCCCTGAATCGATTGTAAAGGTGCTTAGTGAAACAGCAACAACACAAGGTGTATTTGCAGTTTGTGAGAAACAAGAAAAAGAAGTAGAGCTTACAAATGGAAAATTTCTTTTGCTCGATGGTCTTCAAGATCCAGGTAATTTAGGGACAATTATTCGCACAGCTGATGCAGCAGGTGTTCATGCTGTTGTACTTGGAGAAGGATGTGTAGACGCTTATAATAGTAAAGTGCTGCGCTCTACACAAGGCTCTATTTTTCATTTGCCAGTTGTCAAAGGGAATTTAGAAGAATGGATAGACAAGTTAAAAACACATAACGTTCCTGTATATGGAACAGCTCTAGAAAATGGCGTTCCATATGGTGAAATAACACCAATAGGAAGTTTCGCATTAATTGTAGGAAATGAAGGAAATGGTGTGCACCAAGATATTCTTGCAAAATGTGATCAAAACTTATACATTCCGATTTATGGCGGAGCCGAGTCGCTAAATGTAGCAGTTGCTGCTGGGATTTTAACATATTATTTACAAAGCCCGGTTGCGAATCGTTAAAAAACTTCTTATAATAAGTTGAACATATAATAAAAAGAAAAGAATAGAATGAAAAACATTGATAGAGAAGAGTAACTTTCAAAATCGCCATATAGGGAGAGAGTGCCACAGACTGAAAGCATTCTTATGGTAGACGGAAGTGAATTCACCTCTGGAGTTGACGCCAGGACCATTTTTATTATGTAAAGGCGTTCCGGTCTAAGTTGATCGTTATACAAATCAAGTGGGCAGACTCGTTCTGTCAATTTAGGGTGGTACCGCGAATTTACCTCGTCCCTTTTTAGGGAGCGAGGTTTTTTTATTTTTTATTATTAGGAGGGTTCTAAATGGAAGCACGTTTAAAAGAGCTAAAGCAAAAAGCGTTAGAGCTTATTGAAGAAGCGAAAGAGCTAAAGAGTTTAAACGATGTACGCGTAGCATATTTAGGGAAGAAAGGTCCAATTACTGAAGTATTACGTGGCATGGGGAAATTATCTCCGGAAGAGCGCCCGCGTATGGGAGCGTTAGTAAATGAAGTGCGTGAAGCGATTCAAACGCGTTTAGAAGACAGAATCAATCATATTGAAAAAGCAGAAATTGAAGCAAAATTAGCTTCTGAAACAATCGATGTTACATTGCCAGGTCGTCCTGTCGAAACAGGTTGTCATCATCCATTAACTGCAGTACTTGAGCAAGTGGAAGATATATTTATCGGTATGGGATATGAAGTTGCTGAAGGAACAGAAGTAGAGCAAGATTACTATAACTTTGAAGCATTAAACTTACCGAAAGATCATCCAGCGCGTGATATGCAAGATACTTTCTATATTACAGAAGAAACATTGCTTCGTACGCATACATCAGCTGTGCAAGCACGCATGATGGAAAAGAATACAGAAAAAGGTCCAATCAAATTGATTTGTCCTGGTAAAGTATATCGCCGTGACGATGATGATGCGACGCATTCCCACCAGTTCATGCAAATTGAAGGTCTTGTAATCGACAAAAATATTCGCATGAGTGATTTAAAAGGTACACTGCAAGTATTCGTGAAAAAGATGTTTGGTGAGGATCGAGAAATTCGTCTTCGTCCAAGCTTTTTCCCATTCACAGAGCCATCTGTAGAGATGGATATTTCTTGTATGATGTGTCATGGTAAAGGTTGCGGCACATGTAAAGGAACAGGCTGGATTGAAATTTTAGGTGCAGGTATGGTTCATCCAAATGTACTGGAAATGGCCGGGTATGATTCAAAAGAATATCAAGGTTTTGCTTTCGGTATTGGTGCAGAACGTATTGCAATGTTGAAATATGGCGTAGATGACATTCGTCATTTCTATACAAACGATGTACGTTTCTTACAACAATTTAAACGAGCGTAAGGGAAGGAGAGATAAAGAATGTTTGTATCATATCGTTGGTTACAAGAGTATGTAGATATTAAAGATGTAACGGCGCAAGAACTAGCAGATAAAATCACAAAAAGTGGTATTGAGGTAGAAGGCGTTGAAGTATTAAATAAAGGGGTAAAAGGTGTTGTAGTTGGTCACGTATTAGAATGTGAAAAACACCCGCAAGCTGATAAATTAAGCAAATGCTTAATCGATATCGGTGAAGAAGAGCCAGTACAAATTATCTGTGGTGCTCCTAACATTGCAAAAGGGTTAAAAGTACCGGTTGCAAAAGTTGGTGCTGTACTTCCGGGTAACTTCAAAATTAAAAAAGCAAAATTACGTGGTGAAGCTTCTCATGGTATGGTTTGTTCTCTACAAGAACTTGGCATTGATGCGAAGTTAGTTGCAAAAGATTATGCAGACGGCATCTTCATTTTCTCAAGTGATGCAGAAGTTGGTGCAGATGCACTTGAAATTTTAAACTTGCACGATGAAGTACTTGAGCTTGGGTTAACACCAAACCGTGCGGATTGCTTAAATATGTTAGGTGTTGCTTATGAAGTAGCTGCTATTTACGGTCGCGAAGTAAAGCTTCCAGCTATTGACCTACAAGAGTCAACAGAAAAAACATCGGATTATATTTCTGTAAGTGTAGAAGCAAAAGAAGAAAATCCGTTATATATTGCGAAAATGGTGAAAAATGTAAAGGTTAGTCCATCACCAATGTGGATGCAAACACGTCTTATGGCAGCTGGCATTCGTCCGATTAGCAATGTAGTCGATATTACAAACTACATTTTAATGGAATACGGTCAACCATTACATGCATTTGATTATGATAAATTAGGTTCAAAAGAAATCGTTGTTCGTCATGCGAAAGAGGGTGAGAAGATTCAAACATTAGACGATCAAGAACGTACATTACAAGCACATCACCTTGTGATTACAAACGGAAACGAAGCAGTAGGTATTGCAGGTGTAATGGGCGGGGCAGATTCTGAAGTTACCAATGATACAGTCAACGTTCTAATTGAAGCTGCATACTTTGAAGGTCAAACAGTGCGCCGCGCATCAAAAGATTTAGGTCTTCGCAGTGAATCAAGTGCGCGTTTCGAAAAAGGAATTGACCCAACACGCACGTTTGAAGCAATTCAACACGCCGCTGCTCTAATGGCGAAATACGCTGGTGGTGAAGCGTTAGAAGGTGTAGTAGAAGTTGATAACTTACGAGTAAAAGAACGTACAGTATCGATTACAGTAGAAAAAGTCAACCGTGTATTAGGTACAGACATTACTGCGAGTGAAATGGGGACAATTTTCACAAACTTAAAGTTTCCATTCACAGAAGTAGAAGGAACATTCCATGTAAATGTACCGTCTCGTCGTCCTGACATTACAATTGCAGAAGACTTAGTAGAAGAAGTAGGACGCCTGTACGGATACGATCATATTCCAGTAACACTTCCAACAGGTACAATGACACGTGGTAAGTTAACAGAAGCACAAGCGAAACGTCGTAAAGTACGCCGCTTCCTAGAGGGTGCTGGCTTATACGAAGCAATTACGTACTCATTAACAAGTGCGGATAAGGCGAAACAATATATAGTTGAACCAAATGAAAAAGCTCCTGTGAACTTGGCACTTCCAATGAGTGAAGAGCGTAGTCAGCTTCGTTTAAGTTTAGTACCACAATTGTTAGAAGCAGTTTCTTACAACCTTGCTCGTAAAAATGATAGTGTTGCTTTATATGAAGTAGGTTCTATCTTCTTACCGACAGCAGAAGGAGAGCTTCCGAAAGAAGAACAGCATCTTGCAGGTGTTATGACAGGTCTTGCTCTTCATCATGCATGGCAAGGTGAAAAGAAAGTTGTCGACTTCTTCGTTGTAAAAGGGGTATTAGAAGGATTATTTGACGTACTTGGCGTTACAAACCATATCACATATACACCAGCAAAGCGTGAAGGTATGCATCCAGGTCGTACAGCTAATATTTTATTAGATGGCGAAGTAATTGGTTTTATCGGTCAATTGCATCCAGAAGCACAAAAACAATTAGATGTAAAAGATACATTTGTATTCGAACTATCTCTTGTAAAACTATTTAGCGCAGATGTAGAAGAAACGTGTTACTCGACAATTCCACGTTTCCCATCTATGACACGTGATATGGCTGTTGTTGTAGTGAAAGATGTAAAAGCTGGTGAAATGAAGAAGGTTATTGCAGAAGCGGGCGGAGAACTTCTAAAAGAAGTAACGTTGTTTGATTTATATGAAGGTGAAAAAATGGAAGAAGGTAAGAAATCACTTGCATTCTCTATGAATTACTTTGATCCAGAACGCACATTAACAGACGAAGAAGTAACAGAAGCACATAGCCGTGTATTAGCAGCGGTAGAAGAGAAATTTGGTGCGGAGTTACGTAAATAATAAAAAATTGCCGGAATCAATCCGGCAATTTTTTTATCCCGCTATTTTAGCGCAGTAACAGTTCGATTGGTGTTGGTCAGTCAATATTCTATGTCGAATCAACAATAGAAAGATCACTCATATATTTTCTGACGTCTTGCATCTTTCTCTCGAATGTAGTACATTAAATTTAGTTTAACAAAATGAAAGACGATGATAAGGAAAAGTAGTATATACTATAATCCATAGCGAATCAGGGACGGTGAGAGCCTGGTGAGGCGGTATATATGAAGAACACCTTGGAGTTGCTAACCGAAATTGAATGTTGCCATTCAAGAGTAGACTTAGACGGGAAACCTACCTGTTACAAATCGGGAAGTATGGATTACATACGAATCAAAGTTGGTCTTTATGACAAATTGGGTGGTACCGCGAAGTTTAACCTTTCGTCCCTTTATGGATGAAAGGTTTTTTTGTATTTAAATATCAGTAAAGGAGACATTCACTATGGAAAACACATTAGTAAAAAGTCTGTATAGAGAAACAGATAAATATGTAGATCAAAACGTGCAAGTATCTGGTTGGATTCGTAACTTACGTGATTCAAAAGTATTTGGTTTTATCGAATTAAACGATGGTAGCTTCTTTAAAAGCGTACAAATTGTTTTCGATACAGAATTAGATAATTTTAAGGAAATTACAAAATTACCGCTTAGCTCCTCTATTAAAGTAGAAGGTAAGTTAATTGCAACACCTACTGCAAAACAACCATTTGAAATTAAAGCGGAAAAAATCGAAATTGAAGGCTTATCAGATTCCGATTACCCACTTCAAAAGAAACGCCATACGTTTGAATACTTACGTACAATCGCTCACTTACGTCCAAGAACAAATGCATTCTCTGCAACGTTCCGTGTTCGTTCTATCGCAGCTTACGCGATTCATAAGTTCTTCCAAGAGCGTGGATTTGTTCATGTTCACACACCAATTATTACTGGTAGCGATACAGAAGGTGCAGGTGAAATGTTCCGCGTAACAACACATGACATGAACAACCTACCAAAAGGAGAAGATGGACAAGTAGACGATTCGAAAGACTTCTTCGGTAGAGAAACAAACTTAACAGTAAGTGGTCAACTTCCTGCTGAAGCGTATGCATTAGCATTCCGCGATGTATATACATTCGGACCTACATTCCGTGCGGAAAACTCAAACACAACTCGTCACGCAGCTGAGTTCTGGATGGTTGAGCCGGAAATTGCATTTGCTGAACTGGAAGATGTAATGGATCTTACAGAAGATATGCTAAAATATGCAATGAAATACGTATTAGAGCATGCGCCAGAAGAAATGGAATTCTTCAACAAATTTGTTGATAAAACAGTTCTTGAGCGCATGAACAATGTCATTAACTCTGACTTTGGTCGCATCACATACACAGAAGCAATTAAGGTACTTCAAGAATCAGGTGCTGACTTCAAATACCCAGTAGAATGGGGCATTGATTTACAAACAGAGCATGAAAGATATTTATCAGAACAAATCTTTAAACGTCCTGTATTCGTAACAGACTATCCAAAAGATATTAAAGCATTCTACATGCGTATGAACGATGATGGTAAAACAGTAGCTGCTACTGATCTTCTTGTTCCTGGCATCGGCGAATTAATCGGCGGAAGTCAACGTGAAGAAAGAATGGATGTTTTAGTAGACAGAATTAAAGAATTAGGCATGAAAGAAGAAGACTACTGGTGGTACTTAGAACTTAGAAAATACGGAGGTACAAAACACGCTGGATTCGGCCTAGGCTTCGAACGTTTCTTAATGTACATCACTGGTATGGGGAATATTCGTGACGTAATTCCATTCCCAAGAACGCCAGGTTCTGCGGAGTTTTAAAATATGAAAAAAAGCGAGAGGACCTTCCTCTCGCTTTTTTTGTATAGATTTTTATTGAAAAGTAAAAAGTAACGTGAAGGGGTGAATAGGAATGAGTAAAAAAGTGAAAAAAGATCCTTCACGAGCAGTTTTAGGTTCTCCAGAAGTAGAAGGACAAGGAACAACAACGCATGAAACAGGTGCTTATAAAGTACCTTCATCAAATAAGAAACAGAAGCGAAGTTAACATATAAAATGAGTCATTCGTTCGAATGACTCATTTTATATGTTTTTATTTCTATTATTTTTTCATTTCTTTTATCATTTTATCTACATCTTTGTCTAAGCGTTCGAAATAGAAAAACCATAATAAGCTAACGAACAAGCAATATATCGCCATAATACATAGATTATCTGTTATATTTTCCGCAAGAGATTTAGAAGTGAAAAAAATTCCCCAAATAAGGGAAATAATAAAGTAAGTAAGAGGACCGATAAAATGGACGAGTATGTATAGTGATTTTTTACTTTCGTATGAGTCATTTGACATGGCTCCTTTTTATTCAAAATATCCATTTAAACTTAATAGTTTTTATCAGTGCTGCCCGCCCTTAGTTGTTATCAAGATGTTATTTTTTAATAATATCTTCAAGCTCATTGCAAAATTTTTTAAGCTGTATTGGGTTATGAATCAATGTTTGGGCATCATATTTACTAATATGTTTTCTCACTCGGAATTTTAGCAAAATAGATCTTCCGTATCGTTCCAATAGTAAATTGAACTCGGGTTGATCATTTAGTAATCGTATGTTTTCGCGAATTCTTAATTGTCTTTCATGTGGATTTCCCAACAAAATGTTTAAAATCATTTGTAAAAATAGCAATGAAATCACCCTTTATATATGCGCTTAAAATCATATATTTCTGTATATTCTAATTGTAACAAAAATAAAAAAGAAAAGAAATAAGACTTCTTTTCTCTTTGTTTAGTTCATTTACATATTGTCGATACTAAAACATAGCTATTTTTTCAATAAACGAAACGCTTTTTCTGTATTAGCAAAGTGAAGCTTCACAAATTCAGGAAGACGCTCTTTTCCTAATTTTTGAATGAGTTTAGCTGCGGCAATATCCACTTGCATACCTGCACCTTTTGGAAGCTGCATACCTGCTTTTTTACTAAGTTTATCAAATTGTTTTACGAATGAATAACGAGCCAGAATAGATGCCGCTGCAACAGCTAAATGTATACTTTCGCCTTTTGTAGCAAAATAAACATTGTCACGTTGTACCTCTTTTTGTTTTGTTAAATATTTATAGTATGTATTAGGTTGTGTGAATTGATCGATTAAGATGCCGTCTGGCTTCGTCGGTGCAATTTTTCCTAATAAGTTGGTAATTGCTTTATTATGCAGTAAAGCTTTTAATTTCCCTTGGTTGTTTCCTTTATCAAACAGCTCGTTATATTTTTCGTTATGAAGAACGAGGGAGCTGTAAGGAACAACGTGAAGGAGTTGTTTAGCAATTGCAATAATTTGAGCATCATTTAAGTTTTTAGAATCTTTTACACCAAGTTCTTTTAAAAGTGGAATTTGTTTTGCATCTACGTATGCAGCGACAACTGTCATCGGTCCGAAGTAATCTCCCGTACCAACTTCATCAGACCCTATAATAGACATTGTACCGATGGAAGCGGGCGGTGCATAACGATGTGAATCGACCGATTTTTTTACAGATGATTTCGGTGCTCGAGAGACAGTTTGCCAACGAGAAGCCTCTGCTTCAGCGCGTCCACCTTGAAACATAACTTTTCCTGATTTATAAGCAGTAATTGTACAAGATGATACTTTCGCCATAAAGATACCGCCTTGCGGAACTGTTGGACTAATTGCTTGTTTGTATTGTTTTTTCATCTCTTCAATGACTGTAGAACTTGTTTGTAATACGATAGAATTTGACAAAATGATCGCTCCTTTTTCAATAGTGTTATTTTTATCATATCGGATTATTCTTTCTGTTTCCATATTGGGAAAGTTCATGGTATGATAAACTTTAGGATTCTGTACGTGATTGGAGGCCGGTGAGTTGTCACAACAAAAGGGAAAGAAAAGTCGAATTAATGTAGAAATCTATGGTCAACAGTACTCAGTTGTTGGCGATGAAAGTACAAGTCATATCCGCATGGTAGCAGCGATTGTGGATGATAAAATGCGCGAACTCAATGCCAAGAATCCTTCGCTTGATACGAGTAGACTAGCGGTATTGACGGCGGTAAACGTCATACACGATTACATAAAATTAAAAGAAGAACATGAAAAACTGAAAGAAAGTATGAGACAAAAAGGAATGGAATAACATGGTTGATATCATTATCATTTTATTGCTTGTTATGGGATTTTTCCTCGGTTTAAGAAGAGGATTTATTCTACAACTTGTAAAGTTAACAAGCTTTATTATCGCATGCCTTGTTGCATACTGGTACTGTAAAGATTTAGCGCCAGCGCTAGCGAAAATGATTCCGTATCCGTTTGATCAAAATGTATCCGTTCCAGAATGGATCGATGCAAACAATATGGAGACAGTTTTTTATCAAGCAATTGCGTTTATTGTACTATTCATTGTTACAAAGATTGCACTTTCATTACTTGGTAATTTGCTAAATATGTTTGCGGAAATACCAGTGTTAAAGCAAATTAATGCATTTGCTGGAGCAATTCTTGGTTTTTTAGAAGTATACATTATTTTGTTTGTTTTAATTATTATTGGAACGATTCTTCCGATTGAACAAGTGCAAACACCATTACAACAATCATCAATTAGCAAAATAATTGTAGACGATACACCGATTCTTTCTGAAAAGGTGAAGGAACTATGGCAGACAGGTAGCAGAGTATAACTTCTCTTTTTCGGAAAGAGAAGTTTTTTTCTATGAAGGAAAGGCGGGGAACGTATGAAAATAAATAAAAAACAAGTTATTAAATTATTAGAGACAATCGCTCTTTTTATGGAATTAAAAGGCGAGAATCCATTTAAAATATCCGCGTTTCGTAAAGCGGCAGCAGCGTTAGAAAGTGATGATCGTAGCCTTTCTGAAATTGAAGATTTTACAAAGATTCCAGGCATCGGAAAAGGAACTGCAGCAGTTATTCAAGAATATATGGAAGCTGGAACGTCAGAGGTATTGCAAGAACTTGAAAAAGAAGTTCCTAGTAGCTTATTGCCATTATTAAAACTTCCAGGACTCGGTGGTAAGAAAGTAGCGAAACTTTATAAAGAACTTGGTGTTGTTGACATGGAAACATTAAAGCAAGCTTGTGAAGACAAGAAAGTACAGGAGCTTGCTGGGTTTGGGAAGAAGACGGAAGAGAAAATACTAGAAGCAATTGCGCAAGCTGGTTCTCGCCCTGAACGTTTACCGATTGCAATGGTACTTCCTATTGCCGGGGAAATAGAAGAGAAATTGTCGAATATTGCAGAAGTAATTCGTTTTTCGCGCGCTGGTAGTTTACGCCGCGTTCGGGAGACTGTGAAAGATTTAGACTTCATTATTGCAACGACAGAACCAGCAGCAGTACGTGAACATTTGCTTCAATTTGATAATATGATTGAAGTGATTGCAAGCGGCGATACAAAAGTATCTGTTCGCCTGCAATATGAGTATGATATTTCAATTGATTTTCGCCTTGTGAAACCTGAAGAATTTATTACAACGCTTCACCATTTTACAGGTTCAAAAGATCATAACGTAAGAATGCGTCAAATCGCAAAAGATAATGGTGAAAAGATTAGTGAGTATGGTGTGGAAAATTTGGAGACAGGTGAAGTGAAAACATTTGAAACAGAAGAAGAGTTTTTTGCTCATTTCAACCTTCCGTTTATTCCGCCAGAAGTACGTGAGGACGGAAAAGAGATCGAACTCATTAAGGAATACCCAAACTTAATTCAGTTCTCTGATATACAAGGTGATCTTCATATGCATACAACATGGAGTGATGGCGCTTTTTCCATTGAAGAAATGGTACAAGCATGCCGCGAGCGTGGCTATAAATTTATGGCAATTACGGATCACTCCCAATATTTAAAAGTAGCGAATGGCTTAACGAAAGAGCGACTTCGTGAACAAGCAAAAGAAATTGAGCGCATCAATGCAAAATACCCAGATATCACAATTTTACGTGGGATTGAAATGGACATACTGCCAGATGCGACATTAGATTTTGATGATGAGGTATTAGCGGAGCTTGATTATGTAATTGGTGCGATTCATTCCAGCTTCTCACAAGACCGTGAAACAATTATGAAACGTTTGCGTGCCGCAATTGAAAATAAGCATGTAACAATGATTGCTCATCCAACAGGACGTCTTCTTGGACGCCGTGAGGGGTATGATGTAGACACAGATCTATTAATTGAGCTCGCAAAAGAAACAAATACTGTTTTAGAATTAAATGCAAATCCGAACCGTCTAGATTTAAGTGCGAAATTATTAAAACAGGCACAAGATGCTGGTGTGAAAATAGCAATTAATACAGATGCTCATACACTTGAGATGTTAGAAGATATGGAAACAGGTGTAGCGGCAGCACGTAAAGGTTGGATTCAAAAAGATACCGTGATTAACACATGGGATATTGAACGTTTATTAGATTTTATTAAACGTAATAAGTAACACAAGGGGGACAGGCAACTTATGTTAGAACGAACGTTGCGTGTATTAGAATATGACAAAGTAAAAGAACAGTTACTTGAGCATACAGCTTCTTCGCTTGGTCGAGATAAAGTAAAGCGTCTTATGCCAAGCACAGACTTTGAAGAAATTGTGGAAATGCAAGATACAACTGATGAGGCGGCGAAAGTAATCCGTTTAAAAGGGCATGCACCACTCGGCGGGATTTTTGACATTCGACCGAATGTAAAGCGTGCAAAAATAGGAAGTATGCTGAGCCCTCATGAATTGCTTGATATCGCAAGTACAATGTATGGCAGCCGTCAAATGAAACGATTCATTGAAGATATGGTTGATAATGGCGCCCAGCTTCCGATTTTAGAAACTCATGTTGCGCAAATTGTATCTTTATATGATTTAGAAAAGAAAATTACAGGCTGTATTGGAGATGGTGGCGAAGTACTCGATAGCGCCAGCGATAAATTGCGTGGTATTCGCAATCAAATTCGTACAGCGGAAAGTCGCATTCGTGAGAAGCTCGAAAATATGACGCGCTCTTCAAATGCACAAAAGATGTTATCAGATGCCATTGTAACGATCCGTAACGATCGCTATGTAATTCCGGTTAAGCAGGAATATCGCGGCGTATATGGTGGTATTGTTCATGACCAATCTGCATCAGGACAAACGTTATTTATTGAACCACAAGTCATCGTGGAACTGAATAACGCCTTGCAAGAAGCACGTGTGAAAGAGAAACAAGAAGTAGAACGTATTTTAATGATGCTTACAGAAGAAGTAGCAGCAGAAGCTGATATCGTATTAGCGAATGTCGAAGTGATTGCGAATCTTGATTTTATCTTTGCAAAAGCTTTGTATGCGAAACGAATGAAAGCGACAAAACCGATTGTCAATAATGAGCGTTATATGGATTTACGCCAAGCACGTCATCCGCTTATCGATCCAAAAGTGATTGTGCCAAATGATATTATGCTTGGTAAAGACTTTACAACAATTGTCATTACAGGTCCGAACACAGGTGGTAAAACAGTTACGTTAAAAACGGTTGGAATATGCGTATTAATGGCACAATCTGGTCTTCATATTCCCGTACAAGAGGAATCGGAAATTTGCGTATTTAAAAATATTTTTGCCGATATTGGTGACGAGCAATCCATTGAACAAAGTTTAAGTACATTCTCTTCCCATATGGTTAACATTGTCGATATTTTAGAGAAAGCTGACTTTGAAAGCTTAGTGCTATTTGATGAATTAGGTGCTGGAACAGACCCGCAAGAAGGGGCAGCTCTTGCCATTTCTATCTTAGATGAAGTATATAATCGCGGTGCACGCGTTGTTGCAACAACGCACTATCCAGAATTGAAAGCATATGGATATAATCGTGATCAAGTCATTAACGCAAGTGTGGAATTTGATGTAAATACATTGAGTCCAACTTACAAATTATTAATTGGTGTACCAGGACGTAGTAATGCTTTTGAAATTTCGAAACGCCTTGGATTATCTGAACGCGTAATTAATCGTGCTCGCAATCATATTAGTACAGATACAAATAAGATCGAAAATATGATTGCGAAATTAGAAGAAAGCCAAAAGAGTGCAGAACGTGATTGGAAAGAAGCAGAAGAGCTTCGTAAGCAGTCTGAAAAGCTTCATCGCGAATTGCAACGCCAAATTATTGAATTTAATGAAGAACGTGATGAACGATTATTAAAAGCGCAAAAAGAAGGAGAAGAAAAGGTCGAAGCTGCGAAGAAAGAAGCAGAAGAGATTATTCGTGAACTTCGTCAATTGCGTAAAGCGCAGCTTGCCAATGTGAAAGATCATGAATTGATTGAAGCGAAAAGCCGCCTAGAAGGGGCAGCGCCTGAACTTGTGAAAAAACAAAAAGTAAAAGTGAAAAATACAGCGCCAAAACAACAGTTAAGACCGGGCGATGAAGTAAAAGTATTAACGTTTGGCCAAAAAGGTCAACTTCTAAAAAAAGTAAGTGATAATGAGTGGAACGTTCAGATTGGGATTCTGAAGATGAAAGTAAAAGAATCTGATATGGAATATATTAATACACCAAAGCAGCTTGAGAAAAAAGCAGTTACAACAGTAAAAGGACGGGACTACCATGTTTCCTTAGAACTGGATCTTCGCGGTGAACGTTTTGAAAATGCGATGATGCGTGTTGAAAAGTATTTAGATGATGCACAGCTTGCTAACTATCCGCGTGTATCGATTATTCACGGTAAAGGAACAGGAGCGCTTCGACAAGGTGTACAAGACTACTTGAAGAACCATCGCGGCGTGAAAAGTTTCCGCTACGGCGATATGGGCGAGGGAGGCCTTGGCGTCACAGTTGTCGAATTAAAATAGCAAAAAGCCAAATAAAGGGGTAAACCATTATGTTTATGGACAAACTTGCAAAAGTATTGTTAGCATGTTGCGGCATATTTTTGATGATTGGGATTATTTATTTAATGGTTTTTGCAAAGTAAAAAAGTGTCAATCTCGGCATCATACTATGCTTTGAGATTGATGCTTTTTCTTTTCGGACAATCTATAAGAAAAAGGAATAGACAATGAAAATTAACCAATTTATAAGTGAAGCACTCTCCTGTTCAAGGCGAGAAACAGATCGTCTTATTAAAGCTGGGCGCGTCGCAATGAATGATAAAGTTTGTGCGCATGGTGTACTTGTAAAGCCCGATGATGTTGTAACGGTTGATGGAAAAGTTATTGAAAAAGAAGAAAAAGAAAAAGTATATATCGCCTTTCATAAACCAGTTGGAATTACTTGCACAGCTGCAGAACATATCGAAGGGAATATTATTGGTTATATCAACTATCCCGAAAGAATCTTTCCAGTTGGCCGCTTAGATAAAGCATCAGAAGGGTTAATTTTACTAACAAATGATGGGAAGATTGCCAATCAAATTTTACACGGAGACCATGAACATGAGAAAGAATATGTCGTAACTGTTAATAAACCGTTTACGGATTGGTTTATTCATAGTATGAGCTGCGGTGTGAAAATTAAAGATGGAATGACAAAACCTTGTAAAGTAACACAAGTAGATTGCTCTACATTTCGCATCGTTTTAACACAAGGAATGAATCGACAAATTCGGAGAATGAGCCGTGCTTTCGGTTATACAGTAACAAAACTAAAGCGTGTTCGAATTATGAACATAAAATTAGGTGAGCTTGAGGTTGGAAAGTGGCGCTACCTTACCGATGAAGAGTTACAAGAGTTACGAGGAGTATTATAGGGAGAGTTGTTTGCTCCGTATGTTTTTTATCAGAAAAAATAAAACTGTTGCTTTTTTTTCAAATAGCCCATATAATAAAAAACAACAAGTTTCGACAATATATTTTGTAAAAGTAATGATGAGGACATGAGTTATTTTTTACGATTCTCAGAGAGGGAGGCCTTAGGCTGTGAGCTTCCTAATACGAAAAGATAAACTTACCACCTCTAAACTTCAAGAGTGAACTGCATGTGCATTGTAATTCTTGGCGGATAAAACCGTTATCAATTTACACGAGCTATAAAATGAATTTTTTGTTATACATTCATTTTATTAGAATAAGGGTGGAACCACGATTTCAACACTCGTCCCTTTGTTAGGGACGGGTGTTTTTTGCGTTCTTTTGTAAAGGAAGGACGATATGGAAAAGGGTATGTAATGAATTTTGTTTCTGAATATTCTGTTTTTAAGGAGGTAAATGAAAGTGAAGTCATCTTTAAAGGTATCTGAAATATTTGCAATCAGTTTAATGTTATTTGCACTTTTCTTTGGTGCAGGAAATATGATTTTTCCACCAGCATTAGGACAAGGGGCTGGAACAAATGTATGGATTGCGTTATTTGGGTTTGTCATTACAGGTGTGGGACTTCCATTACTAGGAGTCATCGCGATTGCTTTAAAAGGAGATATTAATAAACTCGCAGGTCGTGTACATCCTTTATTTGCACTTGTTTTCATCGTTGCGATTTATTTATGTTTAGGTGTATTTGTGAGTGTACCACGTACAGGCACAGTTGCTTATGAAATGGCAGTTGCTCCATTTTTACCAACTGAAGTAGCTGGTGCAAAGTATCCACTTGTTATATTTACATTTATTTTCTTTGCTGTTACATTTTATTTAGCATTGAACCCATCAAAATTAGTGGGACGCATCGGAAAAGTATTAACACCGATTTTATTAGCGATTATTGCAATTATTGTTGTGAAAGCATTGATTTCTCCAATTGGAGAGTTTCGTGCACCGACTGAAACTTATAAAGATCCACTTTTCAAAGGGTTTATTGATGGATATTTAACTTTAGATGGATTAGCGGCGCTTGTTTTTGGAAATGTCGTTGTGAATACGTTAAAAGGAAAAGGTGTTACAGATAAGAAAAGTATTGCACGAGTGACAATTATTGCAGGGATCGTTGCTGCACTTGCCTTATTTCTTATTTATTTAGCGCTTGCTTATTTAGGAGCTTCTAGTGTTTCTCTCGGAATGGGGGAAAATGGTGGTGTGATTTTAACAAATATTGTTCATCATTTATTTGGTGGATATGGCACTTTATTACTAGGTGTAGCAATCGCAGCGGCATGTTTAACAACATCTGTTGGAATCGTTGCAGCGTGCGGAGAGTTCTTTTCAGGATTACTACCAAAGCTTTCTTATCAAACAGTCATTTTTATTTTCTGTGCATTAGCATTTATGGTAGCAAACCTTGGGTTAACACAGCTCATTGCATTAGCATTACCAATTTTAATTACACTGTATCCAATTGGGATTGTGTTGATTATCTTATCTCTTGTTGAAAATTATATTCCGATTCCATTAGCAATGTACGTAGGAGGTATGATAGGAGCATTTGCAATTAGCCTGTTTGATGGTTTACACAATGCTCATATTGAATTTGTAACACTTGCACCTATTTTAGAAAAAATACCACTTTATAGCGTTGGAATGGGTTGGCTAATTCCGGGAATCATTGGTATGTTTGTCGGATATATTGTGTCTATGTTTCAAAAGAGAGCAGTTGTGATAGAGAAGTAAGCGACAGGAGTGTTTTGAAGAAGGAGCTTGTTGTACTTACAAAGTGATAATATGGTATAGTGAAACGAGGCTGCTTTTTCAGCCTCGTTTTTCGTGCTTCCTAATCCATTAGAAAGCATTTAAATAGAAAGGAAGTCATTATATGAGATCTGAAGTTGCTGTGAAAATAAAACCAAAATTTATAAAACAATTGAAAAGTGGCTATCCACTTATTTTAAAAGAGGCAATTCAAAATGTAAATGACATACAAGAAGAAGGAACGATTCTTAACATATTAGATGAGAAAAATCAATTTCTTGGAAAAGGATATTACGGTAAGCAAAATAAAGGATATGGTTGGATTTTAACGAGAAAAGAGCAAGAACACATTGACCAAGCTTTCTTTGAACGAAAAATAAAGTCAGCGTTACATAAGAGAAAAGGTTTTTATAAATCAAATGATACAACAGCATTCCGTGTCGTAAATGGTGAAGGTGATGGTCTTGGCGGTGTAATCATTGATTATTATGCTGGGTTTTATGTGATTAGCTGGTATAGCGAAGGGATATATTCCTTTAAAAATGAAATTATTGGAGCCCTTCAAAAGGTAGCAAATTTCAAAGGAATCTATCAGAAGAAGCGCTTTGATACAAAAGGAAAATATATTGAAGAAGATGACTTTGTAATAGGAGAGCGCGGTGAATTCCCTCTTTTAGTGAAAGAGAACGGTGTAAACTTTGCGGTGTATTTAAATGATGGTGCAATGGTAGGGGTATTTTTAGATCAGCGTAACGTTCGAAAACAAATTCGTGATACGTATGCAAAGGGCAGAACGGTTTTAAATATGTTCTCTTATACAGGTGCGTTCTCCGTATTCGCGGCCCTTGGAGGAGCAATCAAAACGACAAGTGTCGACTTAGCAAATCGCAGTTTAAGTAAAACAATTGAACAATTTAGCGTAAATGGCATTGACTATGAAGCACAAGATATTATCGTGGAGGACGTATTCCATTACTTTAAATACGCAGCGAAGAAACAGATGAAGTTTGATATGGTTGTACTAGATCCACCAAGCTTTGCACGTTCGAAAAAATATACATTTAGTGCAGCAAAAGACTATAAAAACTTATTAAAAGAAACAATTGCCATTACAGAAAACAACGGTATCATCGTTGCTTCTACAAACTGTAGTACATTTGATATGAAAAAATTTAAAGGCTTTATCAGTGCAGCTTTTAAAGAGATGAATGGTAAATATAAAATTTTAGAAGAACATTCCTTACCAGAAGATTTCCGTACAATCGATCAATTTAAAGAAGGTAACTATTTAAAAGTAGTCTTTATTGAAAAGCTTAAAGGATAATCCTAAAAAAGAAGCTCAATCGTAAATGAGCTTCTTTTTTATTGGACAATATGCTGCACGCGGCCAACTTGTCCGTCTTGCAATCGAACTTTAATCCCGTGTGGATGAGATGGTGAGTTTGTTAAAATATCTTTTACAATCCCTCGAGTGAGAGTGCCAGTCCGTTGA
This sequence comes from Bacillus cereus group sp. BfR-BA-01492, assembly GCF_022662815.1. Taxonomy (NCBI): domain Bacteria; kingdom Bacillati; phylum Bacillota; class Bacilli; order Caryophanales; family Bacillaceae; genus Bacillus; species Bacillus cereus group sp. BfR-BA-01492. The sequence goes on along the minus strand of NZ_JAKUEH010000002.1, from coordinate 160,409 downwards.
TCTTTCTTTAAGACAATATCTACTTCTAGACCAGGTGAAATATTCGCTCGCTTTTGCCTGTTCATTTATACACCTGTACGTCTACGTTGATTATTTGGCTTTTTTGTTTGTTGACTTTGTAATTTTTTCGTTGCCTGGTCTTTATTTTTCATACTTGCTCCATTTTTGTTTCCTTGCTTTTTCTTCGCAAGTTGCTTGCGCATTAAATCAGCCAAGCTTACTTTTTTATTTTCTGACATAGTGAGTCTCCTTTATATAAAGTACATTGCAAACATGAGTCGCGAATTTCATCATATCATTGTTAGAGAAGGAAAGGAAGTTGGTTTGCACATTCATATAATTCTTTCCACTTTATAGCAGTTACGATACAATAAAATTGTTAATGTTTGTAAAAAGGGGATAGGAGCATGCCACATCATATTTTATTAATAGAAGATGACATTTCGATTCAGGAAATGGTTGAGAAATATTTATTAAAAGAGGGATTTCAAGTTACAATTGCTTCTGATGGAGATGAAGGCGTTGCGAAATTTTTTCATGGAACATTTGACTTGATTATTCTTGATATTATGATGCCAAAGCTAGATGGTTTAGAAGTTGTGAGAATCATTCGCGAAAAAAGCGCTGTACCAATTTTAATGATGTCCGCAAAAGATACAGATGTTGATAAGGCGGTGGGGTTAGGACTTGGTGCAGATGATTACATTTGCAAACCATTCTCTATGATTGAATTGGCAGCGAGAGCAAAGGCAAGTATTCGAAGATTTACAAAGTATTCAGTTGTGGAGCAAAAAGAAGAAATGATTGAGATTGGTGATTTGAAAATAGATCTGATTAACTTCACTGTGCATAAAAAAGAAAAACGGTTAAAACTCACTTTAAAAGAATTCGAAATTTTAAAATTGTTCATAAAGAATCAAAATCGTGTATTTACAAAAGCACAAATATATAATCTCATTTGGAATGAAGAATACTATGGCGATGATAATGTTATTAACGTTCATATGAGAAGGTTACGTGAGAAAATTGAAACAGATCCATCCAATCCAGAATATATTAAAACATTATGGGGAATTGGCTATAAGTTGGAAGTGATGTAGCATGTTTTTTCTGTTCATGATTGTTATTTTTATATTATTAGGTGTCATTTATTTTCAATATAGAATAGGGAAAAGCAAGAGTGCGAATATACGTTATACGTATGAAAAATTAGAGAATATTATAAAGCAACAAACTGGTGAGAAATTATTAGTTGTAACGGATGATAAAGAACTACAACAATTATTAGTAGCAATTAATCATTTATTAGATGCGAAACAAAAAACAAATGCGAATCATGCGAAGGTTGAAATTTCAATGAGAAAGATGCTTTCTAACATTTCTCATGATTTGAAAACGCCGCTCACTGTTATTCTTGGATATACGGAAATGTTAAATAAAGATAAAACGATGAACAAAGAAGAACAACAAATACTGTTAGAAAAGGTACATGTAAAAACGCTAGAAGTAATGGAACTTATCCATAAATTCTTTGATTTGGCGAGATTAGAATCTGGAGATAAAGCAATTGAAATAACAAAGGTGAATATGAATGAAGTGTGCCGAGAAAAGATTTTAACGTTTTATGATTTAATAACGACTAAAGGGTTTGAGGTACATATTGATATACCGGAGAAAAATATGTATGCATTTGGGAATGCAGAAGTATTAGGTCGTGTATTAAATAATTTAATATCCAATGCCATTACGTATGGATATGATGGAAAAATACTTGGTATTACGTTAAGAGATGATGGACGATATGTATATGTTGATGTATGGGACCGCGGTAAAGGAATTAATGAATCGCATATTGATAAAGTATTTGAGCGTATGTATACGTTAGAGGATTCAAGGAATCGACTATATCAAGGTAGTGGTCTTGGTCTTACGATTACAAAACGACTGGTAGAAGCTTTAGGGGGAGAAATTCACCTTTTTAGTAAGCCGTATGAAAAAACAGTATTTACGATTATGCTGAGAAAAATCGATTTTTAGCTTGTAGAAATAGGATTCTACAAGCTTTTTTTGAACGTAAGGAATTTGTAAGGAAGGGGTAAGAAAAAAGAGACCTTCATTGTCTATGCTAGAAATATAAAGTGATACGAAAGGAGAAAATGAAATGACATATATATTAAAAACGAATCAGTTAACAAAGGTGTTTCAAGGAAAAGAAGTAATTTCGGGCGTAAATATGCATGTGAAAAAAGGAGAAATTTACGGGTTTTTAGGACCAAATGGTGCCGGTAAAACAACGATTATGAAAATGATTGTAAATTTAATGAAACCAACGAGCGGAGATATTGAAATTTTTGGCGAGAAGTTAACAGGTACATCATATGAAGTGTTAAAACGTATGGGAATGATTATCGAGTACCCTATTTTTTATGAAAAATTAACAGCTCAAGAAAATTTATATCTTCATTGTGAATATATGGGTTACTACGATAAGAATGGAATTCAGCAGGCGTTAAATCTTGTCAATTTACAAAACGTGGAGAATAAGAAAGTAAAAGACTTTTCATTAGGGATGAAACAAAGATTAGGAATTGCAAGAGCCATTTTAACGAAGCCGGAGTTACTAATTTTAGATGAACCAATCAATGGTTTAGATCCAGTCGGGATTAGGGAATTACGTGACTTATTAAAAATGCTTTGTAAAGAATATGGAATGACTTTATTAGTCTCTAGTCATATTTTAGGAGAAATGGAGCAAATGGCAGATACAATTGGGGTCATTCAAAATGGAAAATTGATAAAAGAAGTTTCAATGAAGAGTATTAATGGAAAACAAACGGAGTATATTGAAATTTCGGTTCCAGATGTGAAGCGTGCAGCTTACATGTTAGAAAATAAACTTCACATAACGAATTACAAAATAATGAGTGGAAATATGATTCGTGTGTATGAAATGACAGTGACGCAGCAAGAAATTTCTAAAACATTAATTATGAATGATGTGGAAATTGAAAGTATAAACAAAAAACATAGTTCATTAGAAGAGTATTTTTTAAATATTGTGAATGGAGAGGGTATTCGTGCTTAATTTAATGAGGCTTGAACTTATAAAATTTAAGTTGTGGCCGATTATAAGAGGGGCGCTTATTGCGATATGTGTTTTTTCTCTATTTGTAATATTACTTATGTTTGATGGTGAGTTTACACATTATGATGAAGTATTTAGATTCATTGATATTTTTATGAGAGGAATCTATATTATGTTTGGCGCGAGTTTAATTGCAAAATTTATTATTCAAGAGTTTCAAACGAAAACAATGACAGTTATGTTTATGTACCCAATTAATCGTAAAAAAATGATGATGGCTAAAATGTGTATTATTATGATCGTTACCTTGCTTCTTATTCTCATTTCTGAAGCGATTGTTTTTTGTCTTTTTTATATATTGAATTTATATCAACCAGTTATTACAGAATCACTCACGCTAGCAATCGTTAGTAAAAACGCCATTATGCTATTTGTACACGCAGTAGCAGCAACTGGAATTAGCTTAATTCCCATTTACTTCGGGATGAAGAACTATTCAGTACGTACAACGTTTATATCAGCAATTATCATTATGTGTCTTGTAACGTCAAGTATAAATGGTGAATATTCTTTATTTCATATTATCGCGATTCCTCTTGCGCTAGCTTGTGTAGGGTTGTTTATTGCGTATAGAGCGATAAGGAAAATTGAACAAGTAGATTTGTATAAATAAAAGAAGTTTGTCAACGTAGAAAGAGAACAATTAGTGGAGGAAACAATTATGTTAAAACTTATGAAACTAGAGTGGAGAAAACATCATTTATCTCGTTATCTTACAAGTGTTGCAATTTGTATCGTAGCCATTTTTGCTGTTGTTAGCCTTATGGCATGGGGATCTAAAGTTGAAGAGGATGTCATGTTCTCTGATTATGCTGGATTCATGTCTTTAGCAAATATTTTTATTAGAATCACATTTATCATTTTTGCAGCTGTTATGTTGTCGCGCTTAATTATTGATGAGTATAAGAATAAAACAATGCAATTATTGTTCGTGTATCCGTTACAACGAAAAACGTTGATACAAGCTAAATTGGCAATCGTTTTTGGATTTTGCTTTATAAGTACAATTATGGCTACATTTCTAATTAGTATATTGTTATTCTTTTTGAATCCAATCATGGGTTTACTTGAAGTGCCTGTTACGATAAGTGATATCATTGCTACCATTCCTGCTACCTTTATAAACGGATTTATGATAGCGGGAATCAGTTTAGTTCCTTTATATTTTGGTATGAGAAAAAAATCAACACCGACAACCATTACTTCCGCTACCATTATCGGATTTTTAGTGAATGGATCCGTTGGTGATGCAAATAGTTCCATGAGCTTATTTGATTTTATAATTGTACCAATTGTGCTTTGTATATTAGGATTTTTCATTAGTTATTTTTCGTATCGTAAAGTTGATAAAACAGATGTATCGTAAAGAAAGATATGACCACGACTAAAATGAACTGGAGAATAAAAAGTGAAGAAAATGATAGTAGCCGCTATTTTCATAATTGTAGTTGTTGGTATAGTTTTTAGTCTCAAGGAAGTAAGAGGAAAGAGTTTTGAAAAGAAAATTTCTTTTGCAGTAGATAGTGTGGAAGAAATAGAAGTAAATAATGAAAGTTGGAATGTTGAGTTTAAAAATACGGAATCCAAAAAAGTAACAATCACAGCTGAAGGGAAACAAAAAGATAAGAAGAATGCCCCTGTAGCGATTAAAAATGATGGGAAGAAAATGATAGTAAATCAACAAGATCAAAAAGGAGGATTTATTGAAGGATTCAGCTTTGGAAAGAAAGGTACTATTTATATTTCTATTCCAAAGGCTGGAGTAGATACAATTACTTTGAATAATAGTTCTGGTGATATAAAAATAAATGATATAAAGACTAAAAATGTTGTATTTTCAAATAGATCGGGAGTGCAAAAGATTGAAGGGCTATTCGCAGAAAAAGGGAAGTTTTCATCAAAAGAGGGGGAACTCAGTTTAAAAGATAGCTCAGTAGAAGAACTATCTGTATCTTCTACTATTGGTGATAACTACATTACAAATGTAACCACTTCTAAGCTGAAAGCCACTTCAATAGATGGTGAAGTATCCATTAAAGATATAAAGGAAGAAAAGTCATTATTTATAGAGACGAAGTCAGGAGATATCGTAGTGTCTTATAATAAAGCACCTACTTCATTAAAGATTACGGCTAGTAGTAATTCATCCGATATAACAGTGAATTTAGCCGGGTTTAAGAAAAAGACGAATACGGAAAAGCTAAAAGAAGGTACGATTGGTGATGCATTAAATAAAGTGGAGCTTTTAAGTAAACAAGGAACTATAAATATAAATTCATGACTTTGATTTTCTTTGATTTACTCATAAATCGATATGTATGAGAAGATCAGTGGTTTACTTTAAGTATTGTTTTGCTAGGAATAGAAGCAGTGTTCAGAATAATAAATAGAATCAGGGGGACTGATTATGGATTTGTTGATACTTAATCTAATAGGAGGGATTATAGCCCTTTTAATCGGAGGAATTTTATATTACAGACGCCCTGAGCAGAAAGTTTTTTTACTTTTAATGGCGATAGGGTAGTAGATATCATTATAACTGGAATGAGAATGCTTTTAAAATAGAAGCAGGGGTGAAGAAAATGTTGCAACTTATGAAGCTAGAAATGAAGAAATGTAAGCTTGGGTGGTATGTGAAGGGAGCGATCATCGCAAATATAGTGATGGTTGCGCTGTTGTTTTTTGTAAGCTATGTGTCACAAATTGAAGGAGATGTAGAACTAAGAAATCCTCAAATGATGCTTTCAATGGCTAGTGCAATGGTGCGAGGAACATTTATTGTCTTTGCAGGAGTATTAATTGCAAAACTAGTAATTGAAGAATATAAAAACAAAACAATATTACTTATGTTTTCTTATCCAATTAATCGAAAAAAAATCATTGCTAGTAAGTTATTAATCACGGCAACGTTAACGTTTGTAACAGTTTTCTTATCCAATATTTTTGTAATAGGTGTCTTCTTTATTTTGAATCGTTATATGCTAGTTATTCCGAATACAATAACGATAGCGGAGTTGATGCAAGAAGGGATAAAAGTGATTCCTTTTTCCATTGCAGCTGCAGGAGCAGGTTTAATTCCATTGTATTTTGGTATGCGTAAACATTCTGTTCCAACAACGGTTTTGTCTTCCTTAATTGTTGTGATGATCGCATGTCAAAGTCAACCAGAGTTCTCATTAGCAACCTTTTTGCCACTTCAATTCGCGCTTGCGGCTATTGGCATTATGATTGCTTATTATGGAATTAGAAATATTGAGAATGAAGATGCACTGTAAAGTTCCACATGAAACAAGTTACAGAAAAAGACAAGGTTCTCAATCCCTTGTCTTTTTCCGTTATTACATTTTGGGAGCTTCCATTCCTGCAGCTGCCCATTCTTCCTTTGCAGGGCCGTAAATACCAGGAACTTTCAAACCGGCTTGGCGCATAAGTACAGTCATTTGACCACGATGATGATTTTGGTGGTTGATTAAAGTCATTAAAAAGATAGAATTAGGCATTGGACGCCCAAAGAAGTCATTTATTGTAGCTAAATCTTTATCAGTCCACTGTGTTTGAATCGCTTCAACAAATGATGCATTTACTTTACGATAATTCTCCGCAATTGTTTTTGCAGAAGTTGGAACAGGATAATCCTTTGTTGCGCCTTCAAATGTTAATCCTGTACGTGATAGCATAACAGGAACTGCCGTAACAATATGCCAAGCAACTCTACCTAAAGTCCAATGGTCAGGCGTAATTTCTTGTGTTAACGATTCATCAGTTAATGCATTTAATACTTTTTGTGTAGAATCAGCCTCGTATTTCCATGTTTTTAAAAAGCCCTCAATTGTTTGAAACATGTTATCCCCCCTATGGTTATTCAAATGATAAATTCACGAGAGGAGACATTTTTCCTTCTTTTTTATTTTATCCTGTAAAAGCCCGATTGGTGAGGACCGATGAAAGATTCATTTTATGCCACATTGATGTAGTATGTTCACATATTTAGGAAGTAATGTTGAAGAAGAGCGGATTCGTTAAAAAGAAAGACAAAAGTATAAGCAAAAATAGAATTAGCTGCATCTAATAACTATTAGGATATAGGGAATAAATTGTTGTGTATAAAAGATTGGTTGTAGACCGAATCAGCTAACGTTTTATTCGGTTACTAGAGTGTATGTTAAAGATAAAAAATGAAGGAAGGAATCACCATGTCTCAATGGTACAATCATTTTCATACAAATTGTGGTTGTAATAAAACAACATATATTCATTCATGTTGTTTTAGCTGCGATGGGACGGTTCCTAAAATTGGTCCAACCGGTCCAACGGGAGCAACAGGAGTGACGGGTCCAACCGGTCCAACGGGAATAACAGGAGTGACGGGTCCAACTGGTCCAACGGGAGCAACAGGAGTGACGGGTCCAACCGGTCCAACGGGAATAGCAGGAGTGACGGGTCCAACTGGTCCAACGGGAATAGCAGGAGTAACCGGCCCAACCGGTCCGACAGGTGTTAGTGTAACGGCAACGTACGCTTTTGCCAATAATACATCTGGTGGCGTTATATCTGTTCTTCTTGGTGGAACGAATGTACCGCTTCCAAATAATCAAAATATTGGTCCAGGTATTACTGTTTCTGGCGGGAATACCGTATTTACTGTTGCAAGTGCAGGGAACTACTATATTTCATATACAATTAATATAACAGCTTCGTTATTAGTAAGTTCTCGAATTACTGTTAATGGCTCACCGCTTGCGGGAACCATTAATTCCCCACTAGTGGCAACGACTTCATTTAGCGCGACAATTATTACAACGCTTGCGGCTGGTGACGCGATTAGTTTGCAGCTATTTGGACTATTGGCTGTTGCAACTTTATCAACTAGTACCCCTGGAGCCGTTTTGACGATTATTAGATTGAGTTGACTTGACTTAGAATTAGAAAGATTAGGTAACTAGGTTCCCTCTATTGTAATGAACGAATAGGGGAACAAGTACATAAAGAAAAAGTATCGAATAGTTGCGAAAAAGTCAGAATATTATGATTGTAACGAAGTTATGGCTATAATATAATGAAAACAATCATCATGAATGGGCATTCATTTTATAGTTATGAAAATGAAAGGAGGAATAGGAATGGAAAAGCCTTGGTTACAGTATTACCCAGAGGAAATTCCACATACCATTGCTTATGATACGCAGCCTCTTCATGTATATTTAGAGCAAATGTCTTCACGATACCCAGAAAAGAAAGCGCTTCATTTTTTAGGGAAGGATATTACTTTTTCAGAATTGAATAGCAAGGTGAGGCAGTTTGCAAACTTTATTCAGAAACTGGGAGTGAAAAAAGGTGATAGAGTAGCGATTATGTTACCCAATTGCCCGCAAGCTGTCATAGGATATTATGGAACGCTACTTGCAGGGGGGATTGTTGTACAAACGAACCCTCTTTATACAGAACGGGAGCTAGAGTATCAACTACACGATTCTGGAGCGAAGGTCATTCTTTGTATGGATTTCGTATTTCCAAAGGTTGCAAGCGTTCAATCCACTACAAAACTTGAACATATCATTGTAACTCGCATTGCTGATTTCTTACCATTTCCTAAAAATCTTATCTATCCATTCATTCAAAGGAAGCAAACAAATCTCATCGTAAAAGTTGAAGAAAGCCATATGATTCACCTATGGAATGCAGTCGAAAAGGAGCGTGATACAGCGGTAGATATACTTTGTGATCCTGAAAATGATCTAGCCCTTTTACAATATACGGGGGGGACGACAGGATTTCCAAAAGGAGTTATGTTAACGCATAAAAATCTTGTATCGAACACTTTAATGGGAATTCATTGGTTATATAATTGTGTAGAAGGGGAGGAAGTTGTTCTTGGTGTGCTGCCGTTTTTCCATGTATACGGGATGACTGCTGTTATGAATTTAAGTATTATGCAAGGGTATAAAATGGTACTCATTCCAAAGTTTGATATGAAAATGGTTTTTGAAGCAATAAAGAAGCATAAAGTTACGCTATTTCCGGGCGCTCCGACCATTTATATTGCTCTTTTAAATAGTCCGCTTCTAAAAGAATATGATATATCTTCTATTCGTGCTTGTATTAGTGGTTCTGCTCCATTACCTGTAGAAGTACAGGAGAAGTTCGAAAGGATTACTGGTGGTAAATTAGTAGAAGGCTATGGACTGACAGAATCATCACCGGTTACTCATAGTAATTTTCTATGGGAAAAACGTGTGTCAGGAAGTATTGGTGTTCCGTGGCCAGATACGGATGCGCGTATTGTATCGCTTGAAACAGGAGAAATATTGCCGCCAGGTGAAATTGGTGAGATTGTGGTCAAAGGCCCTCAAATTATGCAAGGGTATTGGAAGAAACCTGAAGAGACAGCAGCAGTATTGCAAGATGGCTGGTTGCATACGGGTGATGTTGGTTATATGGATGAAGAAGGTTTTTTTTATGTGAAAGATCGTAAAAAAGATATGATAGTTGCCAGTGGTTTTAATGTGTACCCACGCGAGGTAGAAGAAGTACTATATGAACATGATAAAGTACAAGAAGTGGTTGTAATCGGAATTCCTGATCCGTATCGCGGTGAAACTGTAAAGGCTTATATTGTCTTAAAAGAAGATGAAGTTTGCTCCGAAGAAGAATTGGATCGATTTGCTCGTAAATATTTAGCTGCTTATAAGGTCCCAAAAGTATATGAGTTTCGAAGTGAATTACCAAAGACAACAGTTGGTAAGATTTTACGACGAGCTCTTATTGAAGAAGAGCAAAAAAAGAAAGAGGAGGAACAAACGGGCTAAGGCCCTTTCTTTTTGAAAATATAGGATTGACAATATTTTAAATAGTCAGTAATATTAAAATATGAATGACTACTCATTCAGTCATCTTCTTGAAGGGGACAGTAAAGTGAAAAAGAATAGACCGAAATATAATCAAATTATTGATGCTGCAGTGATTGTGATTGCAGAAAATGGGTACCATCAAGCGCAAGTTTCGAAAATTGCAAAGCAAGCTGGCGTAGCTGATGGGACAATTTATTTGTATTTTAAAAATAAAGAAGATATATTAATTTCCTTATTCCAAGAGAAGATGGGAGAATTTATCGAAACAATTCGTCAAAAAACAGCAGGAATTGAAAGCGCTGTAGAGAAGTTATTTATGTTGGTAGAAATGCACTTCTTGCTGTTATCACAAAATGATTCTCTTGCTATTGTTACGCAACTAGAGCTTAGACAATCCAATCAAGAACTACGCCTTAAAATAAATGAGGTACTAAAAGGATATTTACAAGTCATCGATGAAATTTTAGAAACAGGTATAAGACAAGGAGAATTTAGAGCGAATTTGAATGTTCGTGTAGCAAGGCAAATGATCTTTGGAACAGTAGATGAGGTTGTAACCAATTGGGTAATGAGCGATCATAAATATGATTTGGTCGCACTTTCAAAAACGGTACATGAGCTACTTGTTTTAGCTTGTGGTTATCGTCAATAATGGGAGGGATCAAGTTGAAATTCCTATCTGTAGCAGTTGAAGACCATATTGCAGTGGTGACGTTCAATCATCCGCCAGCTAATGCAATGTCTTCACAAGTTATGCATGACGTAACTGAATTAATTGATCAAGTTGAAAAAGACGACAATATTCGTGTTGTTGTTCTTCATGGGGAGGGTCGCTTCTTCTCAGCAGGGGCAGATATTAAGGAATTTACTTCTGTTGAGGAAGCAAAGCAAGCGACAGAGCTGGCACAGCTTGGACAAGTTACATTTGAGCGCGTAGAAAAGTGTTCAAAACCAGTTATTGCGGCAATTCATGGAGCGGCACTTGGCGGTGGCCTTGAGTTTGCTATGTCTTGCCATATGCGTTTTGCAACTGAAAGTGCAAAGCTTGGTTTACCTGAGCTAACACTAGGATTAATCCCTGGATTTGCAGGAACACAACGATTACCTCGTTATGTTGGAAAAGCAAAAGCTTATGAAATGATGTTAACAAGCACGCCGATTACTGGTGCACAAGCATTAGAATGGGGTCTTGTAAATGGGGTGTTCTCTGAAGAATCCTTGTTGGAGGAGACGATCAAAATTGCAAAACAAATTGCAGGGAAAAGTCCTGCGACAGTTCGCGCTGTGCTAGAATTATTGCAGACGACGAAATCATCCCAATATTATGAGGGTGTGCAACGTGAAGCGCAAATCTTCGGAGAAGTATTTACAAGCGAGGATGGAAGAGAAGGTGTAGCGGCATTTTTAGAAAAGCGCAAGCCTTCATTTAGCGGTAGGTAGTCCATTATTTTTTTAATATAAATTAACAGAATATTTAAATTGACGGAATCTTTCTTAAAAACTAAGGGGGTAAATGGAATGAACATCTATGTACTCATGAAACGAACATTTGATACAGAAGAGAAAATTGTAATTAAGAATGGTGCAATTTATGATGGCGAAGCGGAATTCATCATCAACCCTTACGATGAATATGCGATTGAAGAAGCCATTCAAGTAAGAGATACGCATGGCGGTGAAATTACAGTTGTAACAGTTGGTGGTGAAGATAGCGAAAAAGAACTTCGCACTGCGCTAGCAATGGGTTGCGACAAAGCGGTATTAATTAATATTGAAGATGATGTGGAAAATGGTGATCAATTTACAACAGCAAAAATACTTGCAGAGTATTTAAAAGATAAAGAAGCAGATTTGATTTTAGGTGGAAACGTAGCGATTGATGGTGCATCTGGACAAGTTGGTCCTCGTGTAGCGGAAGCGCTAAATATGCCATATGTAACAACAATTACAAAGCTTGAAATTGATGGTGCAAAAGTGAAGATTGAGCGCGACGTTGAGGGAGATACAGAAGTGATTGAAACATCGTTACCGCTTTTAGTAACTGCGCAGCAAGGTTTAAATGAACCTCGTTATCCATCACTGCCAGGTATTATGAAAGCGAAGAAAAAGCCGCTTGAAGACATAGAATTAGATGATTTAGATTTAGAAGAAGAAGATGTGGAGGCAAAAACAAAAACAATTGAAATCTACTTACCTCCTAAGAAAGATGCAGGTAAAGTGTTACAAGGCGAGCTGCAAGATCAAGTAAAAGAACTTGTATCATTGCTCCATACAGAAGCAAAAGTAATCTAATAAAATACGAAATTATATATGCAGGAGGGAAAATCTATGGCTCGTAAAGTATTAGTAATGGGTGAGGTTCGTGACGGATCACTACGTAACGTTTCATTTGAGGCAATCGCAGCAGCGAAAACAATTGCAGAAGGTGGAGAAGTAGTTGGCCTTCTGATTGGAGAAAGTGTAGCTAGTTTGGCAAGTGAATTGATTCATTACGGTGCAGATCGCGTTGTGACAGTTGAAAGTGATACATTAAAATCATATACATCCGATGGTTATGCGCAAGCATTTTTAGCTGTATACGATGAAGAAAAACCAGAGGGGATTGTATTTGGGCATACAGCACTTGGAAAAGACTTATCGCCAAAATTAGCCGCAAAACTAGAAGCGGGACTTGTTTCTGATGTAACTGCTTTAGAAGTTGCTGGCGGTAATGTTGTATTCACTCGTCCAATTTATTCTGGTAAAGCATTTGAGAAGAAAATCGTAACAGATGGTATTTTGTTTGCAACAGTGCGCCCAAACAATATTACGCCGCTGGAAAAAGATGAGTCGCGTACGGGCGACGTATCATCTATTACAGTCGATGTAAAAGATTTGCGTACGATTATTCAAGATGTTGTTCGTAAAACAGCAACAGGTGTCGATCTTTCGGAAGCGAAAGTAATCGTTGCCGGTGGACGCGGAGTGAAAAGTGAAGATGGTTTTAAACCGTTACAAGAATTAGCTGATGTTTTAGGAGGGGCTGTTGGAGCATCTCGTGGAGCTTGTGATGCAGAATATTGCGACTACTCATTGCAAATTGGGCAAACAGGTAAAGTTGTTACACCAGATTTATACATTGCATGTGGTATTTCCGGTGCGATTCAACATTTAGCTGGTATGTCTAACTCGAAAGTAATCGTTGCAATTAATAAAGACCCAGAAGCAAGTATTTTTAAAATAGCTGACTATGGTATTGTTGGTGACTTATTTGAAGTTGTACCACTTTTAACAGAGGAGTTTAAAAAGTTAAAAGTACATTCTTAATTTGATGCTCTTTGTGTTTCAAGTGAATGACCCCCATAGATAAGAAAAGGTGGGAGATCTCTTGTCTCTCACTTTTTTCATATGTATTCTATATTTTTGTATAGTATAAAGGTACATTTTTTTGTTACAATACATAACGATACATAATATTCGCCACGTATATAAGATAATGATATACTCTTGGTAGAATACACTTGAAGGAGGAAATAAAATGGCAATTGTAAACGCAACTGACCAAAGCTTCGCATCTGAAACAAGCGAAGGTGTTGTATTATTAGATTTTTGGGCACCATGGTGTGGACCTTGTAAAATGATCGCTCCTGTATTAGAAGAAATCGATGCAGAATTAGGCGATAAAGTAAAAGTAGTAAAAGTAGATGTTGATGAAAACCAAGAAACTGCTCGTCAATTCGAAGTAATGAGCATTCCTGCTCTTTTCGTTTTAAAAGATGGTAAAGTAGTTGATCAAACATTAGGTTACAAACCAAAAGAAGCGTTAGTAGAATTAGTTTCTAAACACTTCTAAAAAGAAAAACGTTGCCCTGTTGGCAGCGTTTTTTCTTTTTACCAAAACCATTTTTCATTCATTTGTTTTAAAAAAAGTTCGGTTATTTGAAAACCAGACCCTTCCCCTATAATAGAGTCTATGCCACAATGAGGACAAACATCTGTATTGTTGTTATCCCACCATTCCACGATTTCTATTGGATGAAAAATTTTTAAACAATAAAAACAGCCGCATATGCAATCCTTTTCTAAGTAAGTTCTATTATGAGAGGAAAAATAGTGAGCATTTATGAATTGTTTTTCCATTATCATTCTCCATCTTCTTTTTCCGATATACTCATTACTTTATATGTAAATTATTTTTGAATCCATTATGCGTCAAGGAGAAGGAAAAGTCTATCGTAATTTGCATGTAACATTATAAATAGAAGAGATTTTCCTTTTTTCTTATTTTCCGTTACAATGAAAGAACGTATGTTGGGGAGTAACAGATATGTTTCTCTTTATAAATAACAAGGATACACATGGAGAATGGAGGTATGAGAGTGCACGAACATTTAAAAGAGAAGCTAGCGATTTTACCAGACCAACCAGGTTGTTATTTAATGAAGGATAAGCAAGGAACGGTTATATATGTCGGAAAGGCGAAAGTATTAAAAAATCGTGTGCGCTCGTATTTTACCGGTTCACATGATGGGAAGACGCTTCGCCTTGTTGGAGAGATTGCTGACTTTGAATACATTGTGACTTCTTCCAATTTAGAAGCGCTTATTTTAGAATTAAATTTAATTAAAAAGTATGATCCACGCTATAATATTAAATTAAAAGATGATAAAACATATCCGTTTATTAAAATTACTGGAGAGAAGCAACCGCGTTTACTGATTACACGAAATGTGAAAAAGGATAAAGGAAAGTATTTTGGCCCTTATCCGAACTCACAGTCTGCACATGAAACGAAAAAATTACTAGATCGTATGTATCCGCTTCGGAAATGTACAAAAATGCCGGATAAAGTATGTCTATATTATCATATGGGGCAATGTTTAGCGCCTTGTGTGAACGAAGTAACGGATGAACAAAATAAAGAAATCGTTGATAAAATTACAAAATTTTTAAATGGTGGGCATAAAGAAATCCGTTCAGAATTAGAAGCGAAAATGTATGAGGCATCTGAGAAATTGGAATTTGAACGGGCGAAAGAACTGCGCGATCAAATTGCTCATATGGATGCAATTATGGAAAAGCAAAAGATGATTATGAACGATATTGTGGATCGTGATGTATTTGGATATGCAGTAGATAAAGGGTGGATGTGCGTGCAAGTCTTCTTCATTCGAAAAGGGAAGTTGATTGAGCGTGACGTTTCTATGTTTCCGATTTATGATGAACCAGAGGAAGGATTTCTAACATTTATTGGCCAATTTTATGAGCAAAACAATCATTTTAAACCGAAAGAAATCGCCGTTCCAGGAAGTATTGATCCTGAATTAGTAGAGCGTTTTTTAGAAGTGGATGTAACGCAGCCAAAGCGCGGGAAGAAAAAAGAACTTGTTGAACTGGCAAATAAAAATGCGAAAATTGCTTTAGAAGAGAAATTTTATTTAATTGAACGTGATGAAGAGCGTACAGTAAAAGCAATTGAAAATTTAGGAGAACAGTTAGGAATTGACACACCATATCGGATTGAAGCGTTTGATAACTCAAATATTCAAGGAGCCAATCCTGTATCGGCAATGATTGTATTTATAGATGGAAAGTCTGCGAAAAAGGAATATCGTAAATATAAAATCAAAACGGTTCAAGGCCCTGATGATTATGAATCGATGCGGGAAGTTGTGCGTCGCCGCTATACAAGAGCATTAAAAGAAGGATTACCGCTTCCTGATTTAATTGTAATTGATGGCGGGAAAGGGCATCTTGCGGCGGCAAGTGATGTTTTAGAAAATGAGCTTGGATTATATATTCCGATGGCTGGACTTGTGAAAGATGAGAAGCACCGAACATCTCATTTAATCATCGGTGATCCACCAGAGCCTGTTATGCTAGAAAGAAATAGCCAAGAGTTTTATTTATTACAACGAATTCAAGATGAGGTACATCGATTTGCGATTACATTCCATCGGCAGCTGCATGGAAAGTCAGTTATTCAATCTGCTTTAGATGGAATTCCAGGAGTGGGAGAAAAGAGAAAGAAAGTATTGTTAAAGCATTTTGGTTCCTTGAAAAAAATGAAGGAAGCTTCTGTAGGGGAATTTATCGAGGTAGGAATACCGCAACATGTAGCGGAAACCATTTATTCTTATTTAACGAACAACAAGACATTGTAGTTTACAATGTCTTCTGTTTTTTGTTATAATTTCAGAAGATTTGAAATAATATTATGTGAATGAATGTACAAAATGTAAAACAGTCAACTAAACATATGTGTCTAGTTGACTGCTAGTAGAGAGATTATATTTCAATGATGTCTTTTACATCCCATTTTACAAGGAATGTGATAGAATCCGAACGCTTCTTTTGCTCTTCATAGGATTCTGCAACAACATTTCGTTGCTTTTGAATTTGTTCAGCAATAAAGCCAGCTTCTAATTGATAAGAAGAATGGCGTTTTTGTTTTTCACGTTCTATGATAAGTGGGCCAGTTAGCTGAAAATGCATTTCTCGTCGTTTATGCTCGATGATACTTAAAGTACCCCAGCCAGCTTTTTCAAAAAAATGAATCACTTCTTCAATTGTTTCTAGTGGGTATTTTCTAGCTAAGTTTCTACCAGCCCAATATAAAATTTCATTTAATTCTTTACCGATTAAATCAGGCAATAATTCCTCACGAAGTAACTCATAAGCGAACGCGTTCAAAGAAATATCCTGTAAAGATTCTATATCGACTTTATTTTTGCTCACAATATTCCCCTCTTTCTATAGGGATTATTATATAACATTTCTCGTTTATAAAAACAGCACTTTCTACGGGAAAATATGAATATATAGGAAGAAAAAAAGAATTGGCAAATTATATGCAAATTATGTATACGTTTTCTTGACGCTTCGACAAAAATAGGAGTAAAATGAACTTGGTATCAAATTATGCTGAAATATTTCGAATAATTTTTTCAGTTTTTCTTATAGCAATAGTGAAAAAACATTATTGTTATAAACTATTCTGAAAGCAGCAGTCAAACATTCAAGGGGGGTAATGGGGACATGAAAGGCCGCGAGTATACGTTTCGTAAGTGGCACTCATTAATGGGAGTCATCCCGGTTGGTGTCTTTTTGACGCAACACTTAGTAGTAAATAATTTTGCAACAAGAGGAGCAGAGGCTTTTAACAAAGCTGCCCATTTTATGGAGCTCCTTCCATTCCGGTATGCGCTAGAGATTTTTGTCATCTTTTTACCGATACTGTACCATGCGATATATGGATTATATATTGCCTTTACAGCTAAGAATAATGCAATATCATACAGCTATTTCCGCAACTGGATGTTTGTTTTCCAAAGAATCTCAGGTGTTATCACTCTTATCTTTATCTCCTGGCATGTTTGGGAAACTCGTATTCAAGCTGCGATGGGACAGCAAGTGAACTATGATATGATGGCGAATATTTTAGGCAATCCTGTTATGTTTGGTTTCTATTTAGTTGGAGTTGTATCAACAATTTTCCACTTTGCAAATGGACTATGGACATTCTGCATTAGCTGGGGAATTACAGTATCACCACGTTCGCAACGTATCTCTACTTATATAACTTTGGCAATTTTCTTAGGTTTATCTTATGTAGGTGTGAGTGCATTATTAGCGTTTGTTGATCCGCAGCTAGCAAATCAGTAAGGAGTGGGAGAGCATGAAAGGGAAACTTATAGTAGTCGGCGGTGGCTTGGCTGGCTTAATGGCAACGATTAAAGCGGCAGAAGCAGGAGTAAACGTGGAACTGTTTTCTTTAGTACCAGTAAAACGTTCGCATTCTGTATGTGCCCAAGGTGGTATTAACGGTGCCGTAAATACGAAAGGTGAAGGGGATTCTCCATGGATCCACTTTGACGATACAATTTATGGTGGGGACTTTTTAGCGAATCAACCACCAGTTAAAGCAATGTGTGAAGCAGCACCTGGTATTATTCATTTAATGGATCGTATGGGTGTTATGTTCAACCGTACAGAAGAGGGTCTTCTTGATTTCCGTCGTTTCGGTGGAACGCAACATCATCGTACAGCATTCGCTGGTGCAACGACTGGACAACAGTTATTGTACGCATTAGATGAACAAGTGCGTCGTCATGAAGTAGCAGGACTTGTAACGAAATATGAAGGTTGGGATTTCTTACGAGCTGTTATGGATGATGAAGGTGTATGCCGAGGAATCGTTGCACAAGATTTACAATCTATGGAGATTAAAAGTTTCCGAGCTGATGCCGTGATTATGGCAACAGGGGGTCCTGGTATCATCTTCGGAAAATCTACAAACTCTATTATTAATACAGGTACAGCAGCATCAGCTATCTATCAACAAGGTGCATATTATGCAAATGGTGAGTTCATTCAAATTCATCCAACAGCAATTCCTGGTGATGACAAATTACGCTTAATGAGTGAATCCGCACGTGGTGAAGGTGGTCGTGTTTGGACATATAAAGATGGTAAACCATGGTACTTCTTAGAAGAGAAATATCCTGCATATGGAAACCTTGTACCTCGTGATATCGCAACACGTGAAATCTTTGACGTATGTGTGGAGCAAAAACTAGGTATTAATGGTGAAAATATGGTATATCTAGACCTTTCTCATAAAGATCCGAAAGAACTAGATATTAAACTTGGTGGAATCATTGAAATCTATGAGAAATTTACAGGTGATGACCCTCGTAAACTACCGATGAAAATCTTCCCAGCTGTTCATTACTCAATGGGTGGATTATGGGTAGATTATAAGCAAATGACGAATATTCCAGGGTTGTTTGCAGCAGGTGAGTGTGATTATTCTATGCACGGTGCAAACCGACTCGGAGCAAACTCTTTACTATCTGCAATTTACGGTGGTATGGTAGCCGGTCCAAGTGCAATTGAATATATAAAAGGTCTATCAAAAGCATCGGATACTGTTTCATCAGCTGTCTATGAACAAAATGAATTAATCGAAACAGAGAAATTTAACAATATTTTATCATTAGATGGTAATGAAAATGCTTATATTCTTCATAAAGAACTTGGAGAATGGATGACGGATAATGTAACGGTAGTTCGTGAAAATAAAAAACTACTAGAAACAGATGATAAAATTCAAGAGTTAATGGAGCGTTATAAACGCATTAATATTAACGATACAGCGAAATGGAGTAACCAAGGGGCTTCATTTACACGTCAACTTGCAAATATGCTTCAGTTAGCACGTGTTATTACAATTGGGGCATATAACCGTAACGAAAGTCGTGGAGCACATTATAAACCAGAATTCCCAGAGCGGGATGACGCGAACTTCTTGAAAACAACAATGGCGAAATTTGATGGCGAAGGAAATGCACCAGCATTCCATTATGAAGATGTTGATATTTCATTAATCAAACCGCGTAAGCGTGATTACACTTCAAAACACGAAGTAGCTTCTAAGGGTGAAGAGAAGGGGGATAAACAACATGCCTGAGAAAACAATCCGCCTCATCATTACACGACAAGACGGACCGAATTCACAGCCATATGATCAAGAATTTGAAATTCCATATCGTCCTAATATGAACATTATTTCAGCGCTTATGGAAATTCGTCGTAACCCAGTTGATGCAAAAGGAAATCATACAACTCCAGTTGCATGGGACATGAACTGTTTAGAAGAAGTGTGCGGTGCTTGTTCTATGGTGATTAATGGTAGACCACGCCAATCATGTACAGCTCTTATTGATAAATTAGAGCAACCAGTTCGCTTACAACCGATGAAAACATTCCCTGTTGTACGTGATTTACAAGTTGATCGTAGTCGCATGTTTAATGCATTAAAACGGGTAAAAGCTTGGATTCCAATTGATGGTACATATGATTTGGGAGCGGGACCAAGAATGCCAGAGAAAAAACGCCAATGGGCATACGAACTTTCAAAATGTATGACTTGTGGAGTTTGCTTAGAATCATGTCCGAATGTAAATAGTAAATCTGATTTTATCGGACCTGCACCATTGTCACAAGCGCGTTTGTTCAATGCACATCCAACCGGTGAAATGCATAAGGCAGATCGCTTACGTGCCATTATGGGTGATGGTGGACTTGCTAACTGTGGTAACTCGCAAAACTGCGTACAGTCATGTCCGAAAGGAATTCCATTGACAACATCTATTGCAGCTTTAAACCGTGATACAACAATTCAATCATTTAAGGATTTCTTTGGTAGCGATAATAACTATTAATAAATATTGCCTCTTCGATTTGAAGAGGCAATATTTATATAGATGCTTTTTTAAACTGACTTTTAAATTTTCTGTTTATTCAAAAAGGAGAGTTGATTATGAAGCAAATTTCGTATATCGAAGATTTTGAGAAATGGGAATGTGGTTTTTCATTTTATATTCCTGTAAAAGTTCGTTTTGGTGAAACCGATATGTTTGGTCATATGAATAACAGTGTAGCTTTTACGTATTTTGAAGAAGCGCGGATTGAATTTTTTAAAGAGCTTGGTTTTATGCAAGAGTGGACGCATGAGTCATCTGAAACAATGATTGTAGTTGCGGATCTTCAGTGTAATTTTTTAAAGCAAATTTTCTTTGATGAACGCTTAAAAGTATATGTGAAAGCTGGAGCAGTGGGAAATTCATCATTAGACTTACACTATATGGTGAAAAATGAGTCTGGCGAAATTTGTTTAGTGGGCCGCGGAGCAATGGTACAAGTGTCTAAGAAAACAGGAAAAGGAGAATCATGGTTTAAGGAATGGAAGCAAAAATTATTACAAAAATAAAGAGAGCGGAATCGCTCTCTTTATTTTTTATCATCCATTGCTTCTTCTAATGTTAAGTGGTGTTTATATAAGTATGTAGCATATGGATTTCCAACATAGCGTAGATGCCATGGCTCATATGCGTATCCGGTTATATCTGTTTTATCTTCTAAGTATCGAATGACAAAGCCAAACTCATGAGCATGTGCTGCAACCCATTTCCCTTCTTTTGTATCTCCGAAAATAGGTTCTAATTGGTATTTTGCTGATTTAGAACTAATATCCATTGCAAGCCCAGTCTGATGTTCGCTTGTTCCAGGAATTGCGCTAACAGAGTCAGCTTCAGCTTTTCCTTGGCGTCTAATATATGTGTTATGTAAAGATTGTTGTCGTTTATAAGAGCGATATCCCGAAACGGCTATTAGCTCTAATCCCTCTTCTTTTGCAGCTTGGAACATGTTCTCAAGGGCGATGGCAGCATTTTTGCGAAGTAATGTTTTTTCTTTATCTTTAGGAGAGGTAAAGGAAACATTTGGTTTTGTTAAATCCTTCGGTATATGGCCATCTGGCAATTTGCGATGCTTATTTACTAAGACAAGTGGTGAATCTGGGTTTGTAACGAGAGAAACATTATCATCTATTTTTTGAGCTGTATGAGCTGCTTTTGGAAAGGAAGGAATTTCTGTTTTTGAATGTTTCACATGCTTTTGATCTTCGACAGCTTTCACTTCATTTCGCGTTAATGAGTGAGAGCTGAAATAAGCGAAGGATGTGATACCGATTATAGCGGTAGCGGTAGAAATAAAAACTATTTTTTTCATAAAAGTGCTTATTCTCAGTCCTTTCTTAATAAAGTTATATTGTTTTTATTATAAATCTAGTTTGTGGAAAAAGAAATATAAGAGTCGTAACGTAATAGAATTGCAAAGAAAATGTCAGAAAATGTGTGAATATGTAGTTTTTTTTAGAATAATATTTCTAAAATCTTTCATGAAATCAATTTTTTATGTAATATATATACATAAGAAGATGTAACGATTATCGAGAGTGGATGACTTCTTGGATAAGCTAGGAGTGAATGGAAATGGATTTTGCAACATTTATTGGAATTATATTAGGTTTGGTTGCAGTAATAGTAGGGATGTTCTTTAAGGGAGCTGAAGTAACAGCTTTATTAAACCCTGCTGCAGCAATTATTATTTTTGTTGGAACAATAGCAGCAGTATGTATTGCGTTTCCAATGAATCAATTGAAAAGAGTTCCGAAGTTATTTAAGGTTCTTTTTGGTTCAAATAAAAAAGATTTAAGTTATGAACAATTGTTGGAGTCATTCGTTCAATGGACATCCGAAAGTCGAAAGTACGGTATTTTATCTTTAGAACAACAATTAGAAGGCATTCAAGATGAATTTCTATTACGTGGTATGAAATTTGTTATTGATGGTGTGTCGGCTGAAGATTTAGAGCGAATTTTAGAAGCTGAATTGGAAGCAATGGAGGAACGTCATGCAAAAGGTGCGGCTATATTTTCGCAAGCTGGTACATATGCACCGACGCTTGGGGTTTTAGGGGCTGTAATTGGCCTTGTAGCTGCTCTAGGTAATTTAACCGATATTGAGAAACTAGGGCATGCGATTTCAGGGGCATTTATCGCAACCATTTTTGGTATTTTCTCAGGGTATGTATTATGGCATCCATTTGCCAATAAGTTAAAGCAAAAATCTGCAGCAGAATTAGAAAAGAAACGATTAATTATCGATTGTTTATTAATGTTACAAGAAGGTACATATCCATTTATTATGAAAAATCGTATTTTAGGCGCACTTTCTGCTTCTGAGCGTAAAAAGCTAGAAAAAGGAGCGGAAAAAAATGAGGAGTAAAAAGAGTAGAAAAGGGAAAAAGAAAAAACATGAGGAACATATTGATGAAACATGGCTTATTCCATATTCTGATATGTTAACATTGTTATTTGCTCTTTTTATTGTTTTATTTGCTATGAGTAGTCTTGATGCAGCGAAATTTAAACAGATGGCCCTTTCTTTCCGAAGTGAACTAGCAGGTGGAACCGGGAATAAAGAATTTTTAAGTGACCAGAAACCAAAAAAGAAAGAAGAGTTATCAGCAGACAGTTTGGAATCTGAAAATATCAAAAAACAAGCAGAAGCAGAAGCAAAAGCAGAAGCAGAAGTAAAACAACGGGAAATGAACGAATTAAAAGCTGTACAAAAAAGTATTGATCAATATATTGGAGAAAAACAATTATCATCTTCTTTTAAAACAAAGCTAACGGAACAAGGTTTGATGATAACGATATTAGAGAATGTATTATTTGATTCGGGCAAAGCGGATGTGAAACCAGAATCGTTAAATATTGCGAACGAGATGTCTAATTTGTTACTTTCAGCTGCTCCGCGTGAAATTACGGTATCAGGTCATACAGATAATGTACCTATAACCAACTCTCAATTTTCATCAAACTGGGAATTAAGTACACAGCGAGCTGTAAATTTTATGCAAGTGTTGCTTCAAAATAAACAGTTAGATCCAGCGAAATTTAGTGCAACTGGATATGGGGAATATCGTCCGGCCACTTCAAACGATACATCGGAAGGGAAAGCAAAGAATCGACGTGTAGAAGTGTTTATCTTACCTTTACAAGGAACGATAAAGTAGGAGAATGTCTTCAGCTTGCAATATGGTAGATAAAAGAAAAGGATGGTGAAAGCCATCCTTTTCTTATTTTTCATCAAATGATTGTAAGCTGTTTCGACGAATTTTATCTTTCTCTGTATTGGATTTTTTGAAGTTGCAAATAAGTGATTTTATATTATATAGCAAAATTTAATATTTATCGTAATTTTTATATATAGTATTATATATTTGTGTGATTATAATTGATAATAGGTAGTTTTCGATTTGCAATTTTAAATGAATGATGGATAAATTAAGTATATGAGAATAAAATATCATGATAGAGAAGGGGAGGAGTTATCATTTGAGTTTACAAATACAAAAGTTAACAAAAATATTTGGCGAATCAAAAGCAGTTAATCAATTACATATTTCATTACCGAAGGGAGAAGTATTAGGACTACTTGGCCGAAACGGTGCAGGAAAAACAACGACGATCAAAATGCTTCTCGGTTTATTAACGCCGAATGAAGGGTCCATTACATGGGATGGGAAAGCTATTTCTGAAAGTGGTGTAACGATTGGGTATCTTCCGGAAGAAAGAGGATTGTATACAAAAAGTAGAGTAGTAGATCAACTTCGCTATTTTGGTAGATTAGAAGGAATGACGAAAAAAGAAGTAGACCGCGCGATTGATTGCTGGTTAGAAAAACTCGCCATTCCGGAATATAAATATAAAATGGCAGGAGAGCTTTCAAAAGGAAATCAACAAAAAATACAATTAATTGCTGCGCTTCTTCACAATCCAGAGCTTCTTATTTTAGATGAGCCATTTAGCGGGCTCGATCCAGTTAATGCTGGAATGCTCGCAAATATAATTGAAGAGCAAATACAAAAGGGAAAAACAATTATTTTATCAAGCCATCGTATGGAACAAGTGGAAGCGTTTTGTCAACACGTCTGTATTTTAAAGAAAGGAGAAGCGGTTGTAGAAGGGAAACTAAGCGACATAAAAAAAGAATACGGTTTTCGTAACTTAACAATTGAAGATGTGATAGAAAATGAACAGGCATTGCAAGCCTTACATATTTCGTACGAAAAAGAACAAGGACTGCTCTATGTAAAGGTTCATGATGATGCAGAAGCCTTAATGATTTTGCAGAAGTTACAAGGACAAGGTGTGAGCTTAAGGCAGTTTAAAATGCTTGAACCGACATTAAATGAAATATTTGTAGAAAGGGCGAAATAGTGATGCGTAAATTTTCTCATGTATTCTCATTTTATTTTAGGGAATCATTTCTTTCTAAAAAGACATTAATTACGAGCGGTATTTTATTTTTACTTATATTTGGTGTCTTTGCTTTTAATCACTTTACATCTGGTGGAGATGAAAGTAAGGATAAAGATAAGATTGCAATTGTAGTAGAAACTTCTACTTATAAAGTACAAGAAGATGAATTGAATAAATTGTTACCAGATGCGAAGGCGAAATTGGGTACGAAAGAAGAGTATGATAAGTTACATAAGCAAGTTGAAGAAGGCGATTTAGATGGATTGTTTCATATAACAGAAAAGAATGGAATTCCAGAAGTGAAATATATATATAGTGGATTTCCGAAAGAAGCAGAATCTGCGGTTATAACAAAGTATTTAAAACAACAATATACACAAATAACGATTACTACGAATAATATTTCACCGGATGTAGCACAGAAATTACAGGTGGAAATTCCACTAAAAGAAGAAGCGATAAAAGATCGTGCGAGCATATTTGGTATCGGGTATTTCTTTACATTTATACTATACATGTTTATTCTCATGTATGGGAATGCGATTGGAACGAGTATTGCATCCGAAAAGGCTTCTCGCGTTATGGAAGTTATGATTCCGAAAGTAAAACCAATCATATTGATGTATGCAAAAGTTATAGCAACAATTGCAACGGCCTTATCCCAGCTATTAATTGCAGCTTGTGGATTTTTCATTCCATATGCAATTGGTTGGGTTGATTTTGACAATTCCGGGATGTTCGGACTGTTTCTGAATTTTGAGGCGTTAAATTCATTTGTCATTAGTATGTTCTTAATCTACTTTGTGACAGGATATTTATTGTATGCAATGCTATATGCAGCTATGGGAGCAGTTGTATCTAAAACGGAAGATTTGCAAACTGTTGCAACGCCAATTATATTTTTAGCAATGGGTGCACTTTTCATTAGTATTAAAGCATTGACAGATCCAAATAGTACACTTGTTGTAATTAGTTCTTATATCCCATTCTTTACGCCGATGGTTACATTCTCGCGTATTGTTGCTGGTGAGGCAGGGGCTATAGAGATTAGTGCTACATTAGCGACTTTAGTCGTAACGATTGTAATCATTAACTGGATTGCAAGTCGCATTTATGTCAACGGTGTTATGAACTACTCTGATAAAGTGAAATTTAAAGATTTAGCTAAGTTTATGAAGCGTCAATAAGGATAAAAGCATGATTTTCTAAGGAGAATCATGCTTTTTCTTTATGTATAAAGAAGAAATGGTATATAATAGTATGTATGTTTTTTGATAGAATGAACGTAAAGGAGGGTGTGCAGATGGGAATTAGTAGCCGTTTTACAGTAGGTGTTCATATGTTAACGTTACTTGCGATCGATCGAAACTCTCGCTGTACCTCTGAATGGATTGCTGGTAGTGTAAATACAAATCCAGTTGTGATCCGCCGAATTACAGGAATGCTGAAAAGAGCAGGTCTTGTTGATGTTCAAGCTGGAAAAGGTGGTACATCACTTGCTCGGGATTTAGATGAAATTACATTACTTGATGTATATAAAGCGGTGGAAGTAGTAGAAGAAGGACATTTATTTTCCTTCCATGAAAATCCAAATGTCGAATGTCCAGTCGGAGCAAATATTCAATCGGTATTAGAAATTATTTTAATACAAGCACAAGAAGCAATGGAACATGTACTTGCGAATGTAACAGTACAGCAGCTTGTGACAAGCTTACAATCGAAAATGCAAAAATAAACAAGCGAGCCTTTTCATATAAGGCTCGCTTGTTTATTTATCATATTATTTTTCAGTATTCAATACAAATTTCCCTACAATAGCAGCAACGATACCACCAATAATTGGGGCAACAATAAATACCCATAATTGAGATACAGCCTCTCCGCCAGCGAATAAAGCTGGTGCAATACTACGAGCTGGGTTAACTGACGCATCTGTTAAATGATAGAAAAAAGCACCGAATAACGGTGCTAATAAGAGCGTGGCATAAGTAATAAGCAGATAAGATAAGCTAAAAATCCTGTTCCAAAGCATAAGACAGCAATAACCCAAAGGATACGAATCATACTAGAGCTTATATCAAAATATTCACCTAAACCACCACATACACCGAATAGCATTTTATCAGTTTCAGACTTACGTAACTGTTTTGCCACTATACGATCCTCTCCTTTCGTATGTGAATCACCTATTTTTATATATCGGTGATTTTGTTTCCTTTTATTGTATATGGAAAAATATAGAGGGGCAATTAAATGATATGAAATACAAACGCGGTATATATGTATCTCATGCTAAATGAAGTAAAATTGTTTTAATTTTCAGTTGATTATACAATAAGAGAGATAAAATAGAAAAGGGCTTCGTTTTAGACCCTTTTTATTTATAGATTCCGCATGAAAGAATAAATTGCATACAAATGTGTATTCGCACACAAAATGTAGCCTATTTTCATTCACCACTCGTGCGCTTTATTCATACAATATCTTGACTAAATAAAACACCCAACTTACACATGTACAGCTCTGGCTTAAGCAAGGAGGGTTATACCAGTTGAAGGATAAAGCGTATCAATCTAAACCGTTACTCACAAAGAGAGAGAGAGAAGTATTTGAATTATTAGTTCAAGATAAAACAACAAAAGAAATTGCAAGTGAACTATTTATTAGTGAAAAGACCGTACGCAACCATATATCAAATGCAATGCAAAAGCTAGGGGTTAAAGGACGCTCGCAAGCGGTTGTTGAGCTTCTTCGTATGGGAGAACTCGAGTTATAATAGGTGAAGCCGATCTGTTTAAAAGGTCGGCTATTTTTTTCTGTCTTGCAAATTGCGAAAAAAAGGAGCAAAATAAAAAAGGTCCTGGTCTATACAGGTACATATGAAAAAATGTGAACAGAGGTACTTTGTGAAATGAAACCGTAAAGTATATAGAATATATAAATAAAGAAACAGATGATGAATGAGAAAATAGGTGATTATGTTGAATAGAGCGATTGGTGTCATTGATTCAGGAGTTGGCGGATTAACAGTAGCGAAGGAGTTAATTCGTCAGCTGCCAAAAGAGCGTATTATATATTTAGGAGATACAGCGAGATGTCCGTATGGCCCGCGCTCTCGTGAGGAAGTGCGTCAATTTACATGGGAAATGACGGAACATTTGCTAGCGTTAAATATTAAAATGTTAGTAATTGCATGTAATACAGCTACAGCAGTTGTGTTAGAAGAAATGCAAAAACAATTACCGATTCCAGTTGTTGGTGTAATTCATCCAGGATCACGTACAGCTTTAAAAGTGACGAATACGTACCATGTTGGGATTATTGGCACGATTGGAACGGTAAAAAGCGGTGCGTATGAGGAAGCGTTAAAATCTATTAATAATCGGGTAATGGTAGAGAGTTTAGCTTGCCCGCCGTTTGTCGAACTTGTAGAAAGCGGGAATTTTGAAAGTGAAATGGCATATGAGGTTGTTAGAGAAACATTACAACCATTAAAACGTACTGAAATTGATACATTAATTTTAGGATGTACACATTATCCGATTTTAGGTCCGGTTATTAAGCGAGTAATGGGTGAGAAAGTACAGT
Source organism: Bacillus cereus group sp. BfR-BA-01492 (assembly GCF_022662815.1). Lineage (NCBI taxonomy): Bacteria > Bacillati > Bacillota > Bacilli > Caryophanales > Bacillaceae > Bacillus > Bacillus cereus group sp. BfR-BA-01492. Next base: position 132,175 of record NZ_JAKUEH010000002.1, on the reverse strand, counting down.
TAATTAGTTCTGGAGACGAAACTGCGCGTGAAGTGAGTACCATTTTATATCATAGTAAGATGTTAAATGAGGGTGAAGAACAAAGTGACCACCTATTTTTAACAACAGGTAAAATAGATTTGTTTAAAGAGATTGCATCTAAATGGTTTGGACAGCCGATTGAGAATGTGAAACATATTGATTTGGAAACAAAATAAGAAATAGATTCGTATAAAAAACTCCTGATTCAGGAGTTTTTTTATTTGATCGGTAATGATAGGAGAAGTTATGATTGCGTGTTCTAAAAGATAAGAGGCTTGTATACATATAGTACAAACTTAGATTTTAGGGGGAATTGGTATGCCAAAATCCACTTTCAAATGGCTTGCTTGTGTTACGGTAAGCGCGGCATTGTTATCTGGTTGTGGTTTGCTAAATAAGGAGAATGAAATAGAGCAGATTGATCCGCCCAAGAAAGTTTCCTATACAGAAGGAGGAAAGAAAGAAGTAACAACGAAAGAAAAGCAAGAGCAAACTACACAAAGAGAATTGTACCTTGTTGATAAAAATGGTTATGTCGTACCACAAACGTTAGCGTTGCCTATTCCAAAACAAAATGAAGTTGTGAAACAAACGTTAGAATATCTTGTGAAGGATGGTCCGGTAGAAAATTTATTACCAAATGGATTTCGAGCAGTTTTACCAGCAAACACAACTATGACAGTTGATTTGAAAAAAGATGGGACAGCGGTTATTGATTTTTCAAAGGAAGTGAAAAACTATAAAAAAGAAGAAGAACGTCAAATTGTTGAATCCGTTGCATGGACGTTAACACAATTTAAAGATATTAAACAGGTGAAGTTTCAAATGAACGGAGAGAAATTAACGAAGATGCCTGTTGGAGGGACGCCCCTTGGTGAGAGTGTGAGCCGTGCTGACGGTATTAATTTTGATGATGAACAAGTAACAGATGTAACGAATACAAAGCCTGTGACACTTTATTTTATGGCGCAAAATAATAAAAGGCAGTATTATGTACCAGTAACCCGCCGCGTTGCGGAAGGGAAAGAAAATGAAGTGGAAACAATAATAAATGAACTTGTGAAAGGACCATCGCATTCTTCCTTGTTAAATGACTTTAATCCTGGGGTAAAACTTGTTAGTGAACCGAAAATGCAAGATGGAAAGGTGACGTTAAACTTTAACGAAAATATATATGCAAATAAAGATAAAAACATGATTTCGAACTATGTGTTGCAGTCTCTCGTCTTATCTTTAACGGAAAAACAAGGAGTAAAGAATGTATCTGTTGAAGTAAATGGGAAAGCCAATCTTATGAATGAAGAAGGAGAAAAATTAATAAAACCTGTTCAACGACCACAAAACGTGAATACTGGTAGTTTTTAATCATAAATAATTTGATATACTTATGTAAGAAAGGGGAATGTCTTTTTTGAATTCCCCTTCTTCTATTGTGATACATATCCTACATTTAAATTTGGCTATACTAACAAATAGTAGTTATGAGGGGGTTATTTTATGCGAGTAGATGGTAGAGAAGTAAGAGAATTACGCCATGTACATATTCATACAAATTATTTAAAACATCCAGAAGGTTCTGTACTAATTGAAGTTGGAGATACGAAGGTGATTTGTTCGGCAACGGTTGAAGAGCGAGTACCTCCATTTATGCGCGGTGAAGGAAAAGGCTGGGTAACAGCGGAATATGCGATGATTCCACGTGCAACGGAACAGCGTACGATTCGTGAGTCTAGTAAAGGGAAAGTAACAGGCCGTACAATGGAAATTCAACGTCTTATTGGACGCGCGCTGCGAGCGGTTGTTGATTTAGAAGCGCTTGGAGAAAGAACAGTGTGGATTGATTGTGATGTGATTCAAGCAGATGGTGGAACGCGAACAGCATCTATTACGGGCGCATATGTCGCAATGGTATTGGCATTTGAAAAGTTATTACAAGCAGAAAAAGTGACGAAAATTCCAGTGAAAGATTATTTAGCCGCGACATCAGTTGGAATTTTGGAAGAACAAGGCGTTGTTCTGGATTTGAATTACGCAGAAGATTCGAAAGCAGATGTTGATATGAATGTAATTATGACAGGAAAAGGACACTTTGTTGAAGTGCAAGGGACTGGCGAAGAAGCAACATTTAGCCGCGCTCAATTAAATGAATTACTTGATGCTGCAGAACATGGAATTTTACAGCTTATTGAGAAACAAAAAGAAGCATTAGGTGATATCGTATCTCATATTGAATAGGGGTGGAAGTATGAAACAGGTTGTAATTGCAACGAAAAATATGGGGAAAGTGCGTGAATTTGCTGAGCTATTTGAGAGATTTGATTTAGAAGTAAAATCTCTTCATGATTTCCCTCATATTGAGGAAGTAGAGGAAACTGGTGAAACATTTGAAGAAAATGCAATTTTAAAAGCGGATAGTCTTTGCAAGCAATTAAACTCAATTGTCATTGCTGATGATTCCGGTTTAATTGTGGATGCTTTACACGGAAAACCTGGCGTACGCTCTGCACGCTATGCAGGTGAGCCAAAAGATGATCAAGCGAATATTGATAAAGTATTAAGTGAATTAGAAGGTGTTTCGCTTGAAAAGCGCACAGCGCGTTTTTACTGTGCATTAGCGGTTGCTTTTCCTGAAGACGATAAAGAACCGGTCATTGTAAATGGAACATGCGAAGGGAAAATTTTAGAACAGCGCCGTGGTCACAATGGCTTCGGATACGATCCAATTTTCTATGTAGAGGAATATAAAAAAGCGATGGCTGAGCTCACTTCAGATGAGAAAAACGCCATTAGTCATCGCGGACGTGCGCTTCGCAAGTTAGAAGAAAAAATCCCGGAATGGTTTTTAGAGGAGTAAGGGAGAGAGACTGATGAAGGCTTTAATTGTAAGTGATAGTCATGGTTCAGTAAAAGAATTGCAGCAACTAAAAGAAATGTATGAAGGAAAAGTTGATGTGATGATTCATTGCGGTGACTCTGAATTAACTTCAGAGCATCAAGATATTCAAGGATTTAAAATTGTAAAAGGAAATTGCGATTTTCATAATGATTTTGAGAATGAGATTGTTATGGATGTGAAAGACGTTCGCTTTTTAATTGTGCATGGTCATCGTCATAATGTGAAAATGACATTACAAACATTGGCGTACTATGCGGAAGAAGTAACAGCTAACGTTGTTTGCTTTGGACATTCGCACGTTTTAGGGGCAGAAATTTATAAAGATATGTTATTTATTAATCCGGGTAGCATTTTATTGCCGCGGACTCGTAAAGAAAAAACATTTGCGCTGCTACAAATGAATGAACATGAGATAGAAGTTCAGTTTAAAACTTTAGAAGGACAAGTTGTTGAACAAGTAACATTTCAAAGAGGATAAAAATTTCTTATCCTCTTTGAAAAAAAGTATTGACTTTATCTTTACGTACAAATATAATAAACATTGTCGATAAGACATCAACAAATAAAAAATGAAATATGCGGGTGTAGTTTAGTGGTAAAACAAGAGCCTTCCAAGCTCTGGTCGAGAGTTCGATTCTCTTCACCCGCTCCATGTCCCAGTAGCTCAGCTGGATAGAGCAACGGCCTTCTAAGCCGTCGGTCGGGAGTTCGAATCTCTCCTGGGACGCTATAAAAAACCTTGCGGTAAGGTCGAAAACCGCGTGATATAAGCCTTTTAATTCGTTCAGTTGAAACGGTCAGTGATCGATCAACAACGAGTTAGGAGGCTTATTTTTTTATGTCCAAAAGAAAAGATTCTCTAACAGTTAACGTAGATTTATCGGATGTTTTTAATCGTAAACCGAAAAAGGAACGTGTCAGAGGTTTTGCAATCGACAAAGCACTCGTAACAGTTATTCGTCAAATGAAAGCGACGGGATTACGTGAACGTACGATTTGTGATTACGAATTACATGTTAACCATTTTATCGAAGTAACAGGTGTTCAGTTTATCGAAGAGTTGAACGTTGATCATATTTATCTATGGTTATCGTCCATGAACGTGAGTAACCAAACGAAACTAACACGTTTAAAGTGCCTAAAAGCGTTTTTAGGGCGTTGTTTTGATAATGGATGGGTTGATATTAATTTTTGGCGAAATGTCAAAATAAAGGTGGATAGTCCTGTTAAAGAGGGGGCAACTGACCGCGAAATAAATATTCTGCTATCAATGCTCGATTTAACACACTTTATAGAGTTACGTGATGCGGTAGCGATATTAACCATGTATCAAACAGGTATACGTGTCGGAACGTTATCGCAACTGGAACATAAGCACGTTAATTTAGATGCGAAATTATTAAGAATTGACGGCGGTATTATTAAAAATCATGAGTCGATACATTTACCATTCGATGAGGTACTTATGAGGTTATTGGACGTTCTTATGAGACAAAACGACATCATTCGAAAAGAACATAAAGTACGTAACGATTACCTATTTATCACTAAAAGTGGAGGGCGGATTGCAACAAGTCCAACAAATAACAATATAACAAAGCGATTGAGTAAATATGCGAAGGATCACGGGCTTAAGAATATAAACCCACACGCATTAAGACGAGGTTTTGCGAAGAACTTGCTTAAGAAAGGTGCAAATATAGCATTGATATCTAAAGCGTTAGGTCATAGCGATATAGCCGTTACGACGCGTTATTTACATTTAGAAAAAGAAGAGGTAGCAGAGAGTTTACGAAGCTTCTTGTAAATAAAAAAAAGAGCATCTTGGCGGATGCTCCTCGTAGGGTAGACTGTTGGCGCAGTCCGTGACCCAAAATAATCGACTCAAAACTAAATACCGGACATTCCGATTACCATGCATTTAACAACAATTAAATACCGGATAATCCGATTACCTAGCACCTTCATTTTATCGAAAAAATTCGAGGAATGCAAGGCTTCTTAAGTATACACTTTTTTAGGCGCTAGGTTACGGTAATCTCCGAACGTGGGAACGACCTAACACCACGCTAAAAACTTGAACAGGTGAGCCTAGCCAATGTCGGAAAGTAAGGCGCTGTACGCTAAACGCATAACCCTTCCGTGCGTGTACAGGTCTAGGCGGTTACGGCCATTAACGGTAAGGAGTGGACGCATGGCGCTTTTACGAATCTGTAAAGGCGAGGTGCATCGTCAGGCGGGTACGTAAAGTACCGGCGCATTGTGGGACATGCTGCAATGTAGAAAGACGGTGGGCGAGAGAGAAATCAATCGCCGAAGTCGGAAGGGGCGTACGCGGAAACCTCAGCCAACGACTGACGCTAGTATGTGCTTCACCTCTTCGCGCCTCGTTTATTTTTTTAACGTGGTGCCTAGGGGTGAAGCCTGCCCCATCGTTTCCTAGACCGTCCTCCTTCCGCTAGCAAAAAAGCGTAAAGACAGTCAAGGGCAAAAACAAAAAATAACGAAGTATACGCCACTAGCCAAGATAGGCGGAGGATGGTAGCGACTACCACTAACGGAGTGAAGAGTAAACGTTAAGGGAGGACGAAAGCGACGATAGGCAACTGATCGGTAAGGGGACGTAGCCCATAGCGGGAGGCGCATCCGTAGATGTGAAGCAGTGAGGGCTTGCCCTGAAGCGTACTAATAACGAAGAGTAAAGGTGAAGATAAGCGGTAAAGGCAACTTCGATTATAAGCGGAAATAACGAGACAACTTACTGATAAAATTGAGGAGGGATTGCGATGGGGAGTTAGGGGAAGAGGGCGAGAGTTGGCGTAGGTTATCGAGGGAATTGTCGGTAAATACGAGGGGAGGACGGAAAGTTTTAGGGGGTATGTCGAATTTTCTTGTTTCACGTGAAATAATTATAAGATAGCGTAAATAATGCGTAACCCTTGATACAGAAGGATTTCTCAGTAAAAAACGGTTGGATGTTATTAAACTCCGCCTTGAGTTTTGACGTAATAAAATATGCTACGCTTAAATCATTAAGTCACGCGATTTGATGCGATGAAAGGAGTGTAGCTATTGATCGAGTTTACAAAAGAAGCCTTAAGCATGGCGGAGCAACTGACGACTGTTGTAATTGGAGTTATGACGATTATCGCGTTTAGAGATAATAGACGCGGAAACTAGAGATAGATTATAAGTGGGTGTCGTGTAATGCGATGCCCTTTTTCTATCTCCATATTACGTAAAGGAGAATGGTAGTGTGTTAATTTATTTACAGGAAGTGGAGGTATGGTAGCGGATTTACCATCGTTTAATGAAGTCGAGCTGTCCACAGAATCAGTAACAAAGAAACCCAATGTGTACTTTTTACCCATTGGAGATCGATAAGGGAATAGCGTAAATCACTCCTCGGTGATTGACCTAATAGGGCTAACTGGTGAAGTGATGCAATACGACCTTATTCGGATAGATACAAACGTAATTAAATTTCAGTATCGGGATCAATAACGTATTCGACTTCCGGCGGCTTATTACGTTCTTCCGTTAATAGCTGGCCGAGCTTTCGTTTGTCTTCTTCGGCTTGGTGTAACGATCTTTCTAACTCTTTGTATTCCTTTAACGTTTTGACTTCTCCGTTTAATACTGCTTGTTTCGCTCGTCGTTTAGGTTCCGTTGATTCTGAGTTACTAGATCCGATAGCATATATTAACTTTTTGGGCAACGACTCCACATCTACCTTCGCTTGCATCTCGTGCGCCTGTCGCACAACATTGTAGTAGTTAATGTAAGCATAAACAGTTCTTTTAGCGAAGCCCAATGCTGTGTACCATTTTTCAAAAACTCCTTTATACTGATCATGGCTTGCTAGTTCATCCTGCACTTCTTTTAATTCTCTCCCTAAGTCTTTATAAGCTTTACCTACAATATCTTGCATATTATTCTCTTTTTTTCGCAAGAAATCAGCCATATTAGTATCTAATCGACCATAATCAAAAACTACTATCTCATTATTCACTAGTTACACCTCCTTAGTATTTAACCCCCGGCAACTTCGCTTACGCTCATTGCATCTCATCATCTATTAGCGGAGTTCTTTTATATAAGTGATTACCGCCGAATATATTAATGATGGAAGGATATTTCGATAGAAATAGACTTCAAGGTTTTAGCACTTTTATATACTTCTCTTTAAGGACGAGGGCTTATAAACGTTGACATTACGCGGTTTTAGTAGTCATTTTAGCACTTTTAATTTCGAAAAAGTGTTAAGGATTAAGCCAACGAACTAATATATGCTCACATGTGCATTTCTACTTACATTTTTACTACCGATTACATACTGCCCACGCACGGAAACTGTGCATCGTAGCCCTCCGATAAATTTTAACGTAAATGTAAAGCGTCCTATTTTTCCGCTATATATAGTAGGAAATGAATTCGTCAGTTTACAACGGTTTACATTTCGTCAGTCGCCAACGATGGATAGACGCCCGATTGGAACTTTCGGAATCGGGTCGTTTTTCGTCCATATAATAGAAGAAACTCGTTTTCTGCTTACGGATTACTTCCGACTCCATTAGTCTACGCCTTCACGACGGACGTCCTTCAAAAACTTCGACCCTCATTACGAATGTGTGATTCTATTTAAAAACGTACATTCATTTCGTTTATTCTATTGACATTGAGGGATATCGACGATAAAATAGACTTATCTTAAAAAATCGTACATTCAAAACGTTGATATTACTGCGTTTGGGGAGAGGGAGATTTCGTATGAAACAATTGAAAGACGTGCAACCGATTCGAGATTTAGAACAAATCGATAACATGAAGTGGTCATTACGCAGACATTGTAGCGAAAGGGATTATATACTATTCTTAATCGGTATCAATACGGGATTGCGTGTCGGTGATCTATTAAAGCTAAAGGTATCGGATGTAAAGGGGAAACGTAAGGCGATCGTTAAGGAAGGTAAGACACAAAAGAAACGCACTATCTACCTAGACTCGATATACGACGAGATACAGGCATACGTATCCACGCTGGATAGCGAGTGGTTGTTCCCTTCGAGGAAAGGCGACAAGGCAATCTCACCAACGCAAGCATATCGTCAGCTAAATAAAGCCGCAGACTTTGCAGGAGTAGAGAGCGTTGGTAATCATACGTTAAGAAAGTCGTTCGGGTATTGGTACTATAAGCAGCATAAGGACGTCGCGGAGTTGCAAAAGATATTAAATCATAGTCACCCTTCGATTACATTACGCTACATTGGAATCACGGAAGAACAAATCGAGGACAAATTAAAAACATTTAAATTGTAGTCGGTAGATAATACCGGCTTCTTTTTTTAGGGGTGGGGGAGGTTTTCGGGAGTTTGGTTCGCAAGGTGCCTGCAAAATCCGTGCAAAATTTAAAACCTCGGGTCTAAATCCCTAGATAATACTCTACGTTTTAAAGTATATAAGTCGTTTAGAAAGGCATTTATATTACTTCGGATATACGTACTCAAATTCGCTGATAATTTTCTAGGAAAACGGGGTTAAAACGTAAGATATCGACTCTAATTAGCAATTCGAAAGGGAATACGTACTACATTACGACTAGTAATGCGTATGTAAAAAAATCCGAATAAAAATAAAGAGAACCAACTTCTACAAAGACAGAAAAGTTGGCTTCTTTACTTATATGTTATTAATCTGTACTTTCTTTTCTTTCTTATAATTCAAATCTATTTCTAAAATTTGTTCAGACGTTAAATTTTCTTTATGCCAAAAGAGTAGGTCGCTAGGAGCAGGTGCCCCTTTTTTAAAATTTATAGGGTATTATAATTCTTTTAAAATTTTGTTCTTATTGATAATAATGTATAGTAGAGTATCAATTGGTAATTCAAACCTTGTGAATTTTGTCTCTTTTGAGTGTTCCTCCGATATTGCATCAATAATTATTGCTTGCTTCCCTTCTTTTTTTATTAAATATTGATTTCCATCAAGTATAATTCCATCATATTTGTCACCATGATACAAATCCTCTTTTAGTCTTTCATTTTCTTTTCCAATTTCACACTTTAAAAATGTAATAGTATCTTCTAACGTATCTTCCTCAATTTCTGATATCAAAAAATCTTTTAACTTGTTTTTAGAGAACTCTCCATTCTTTTCTAAAAAGGCTTGTTTATTAAACTCTTTTTTCAAATTCATCATTCCTTATTTTACAGGATAAGTAGTCCATATATTTTTTAATTCATCATAAACTATTTTTACTTTTGTTTCTCCCTTAGTTCCAATGATTTTCCCAGTCTCTATTATTGCTGAAAAAGAATTTTGATTTGCACTTCCTAGTCCATTATCTAAAATTTCTAATACTCTTCCATTTTTTAATGCATCTGATACAATTTCGGAGGCTTCTTCAGGAGTGTTTGCTGAAAATTTCCTTGCTCTTTTTGCTGTTGAGCTATTCAAATGTTTATCTTTTATTTCAAAAGAAGAGATATCTAATTCTGATAATATTTTGCCTCCTTTTTGTATTAGGGTATTAAATCCGCTGCCTCCATTACTTTCTCCGCTATCTGCTCTCCAAAGAAAGTCTTTTATCGAAGGTATTCCTGAGCCCGCACCAGCAATAGCAAACTCTTTATGATTACGATTAAATAAAGATGCGGCGTATTCAAAGTTCTGTTTTGCAGTTTGCGACATCTCAACTAATTTAGTGCCAGGTTTCAACATTGAAATCTTATCTACGCCTTTTGTTCCTAAGAATAGTTGTCCAACAGCAAGTGTAGTATGAACACCTGCACCTCCGAACCATTCAGCTTGACTATTCCAATCCCCGTTTACAACATCGGTATTCCAAGAATCAGAAATCTTTTGTTTTATCATGTTGAATGTCTCGACTGGGTGAGAAGCGGCTTCAATCGTGTTATTAAATGTGTCTATTGGATGGATAACTGCATCTGCAAGTCCTACTAATTCATCAGAAAGAGCCTCTTTTCCGCCTTTGATAAAATGATAGGGGGCACCTAATCCGGCTTTTTCAAATGTAGATTCGACTTCATCGTCAAGGGCACCTTTTATTTTATTGTAGCCTTCATAAGCTGCTTCTGCACCATGTTTAAACTTATCATATAAAGACTCATCGGCGTTCTTTATTTCACTAAAATCTTCATAAGTTTCCTCAAGACTTTGTTTTAATTTGTCCGATAAAGAGGTATTTTTTTTCTCACTATTTAATGGACCACACATCGCCCCTTCTTCAATATTATCATCGGAAGTCTTTCCATCATATGAAGTATCTGCGGTACGGAATTTCTCAGCGATTCGTTTTAAATCTTCTTCTACTTGTACAATAGAATTGATAGATGTAAAAGCTTTTGGTTTGGCATCATTGAACATTTGAACGAACTGTTGATTAGAGGCACCAATCCATTGAAAACACAAATGATCAATATCATTACATAGATTATTATGTATAGATTCTAATGCGACCCTGGTATTACTTGCACGATTTGCAACTTCTTCTAGCATTTCAGGCGTTACCTTAATGTGAACCATATATTTTCTCCTTCTCCATTAAAATTATGAACCGAGAGGATAAATATGTAAATAACAAAATAAAGAAAAATCAATCTATTGGTTATATTTTCTTCGTTATAAAACTTTCCTATGTATTACTACCATTCAACATACATATCGCTAAATTCCTAGACAATTCTCTCGTTATTTGACCGTAGAATTTACGTTAGAGCTTCGGAAAGGTTCAGTTTACGCTGCATATCTCTTCGTGTGACCAAAAGGATATCTAAATAGAAACTCGAGTTTCCTTTTCGGAATCCCCGGGGATTCTCCATAAAAAAGAACGCTATTATTTAGCGCTCTCTTCATCTTCTACAATAATTTCTCCGTTTTCTTGCTCATACTTTTTGATTTCATTGATAATTAAAACTTCAATTTTATTCGCAATTGATCTATGTTCGTTCTCGGAAATGAACTGTATCTTCTTAAAATTATCTTCCTGTAAGCGTAAAGTGAACGCCTTTTTATTTGTAGCCATTTATATCCGCTCCTTATTAGGTGATGTCATTATGATAGCATTTTTAAATTAATTTTTAAATATTTGATTTTTTTGTTGACTTCAAGGTGACATCATTTTTATAATGCGAGTAACAAATCAAGGTGACATCACTTTGAATTATAAAAAGGAGCGATTGAATAATGAATCTAAAAAATACCGAAGAGTTAAATGTAAAAGTAGCTATCAATAATCCCAACGGCAGCACCGTTGAATTCACCGAAAAGGGGCTGAAAATCAGCGATGCATTGATTCTTAGTGTTTACGAAGCAGGCGTAGCTATCAACAAATTTCATTACGACCAAGCAGGCGCTATTGTCCTGGACGAAGAGGTACTCGACTTGCAAGGTTCAGTCAATGACTACGGGCTTAACTTAGAAGAGATTAGTAACATGAACGTCATCGAATTCTTATTGAAAATCACTACGCTCACAAAGGGTTTACATTAAGGAGGCAACGTATTATGTTCGCAAAGCTAAACGATTACTTCGGTCTTGAGACGTTATCTGATCGTATTTGGTATTGGGGAGTATTCGGCGTAGGTGGTACGTTGTATGCCGTCGATATGCTTATTGCTTATGTACTATAAAAACAGGAAAATGGAGGAATCGAAAATTATGAATCGCTGGTTTTAATCTTCAGCGAGTAATTTTGAAAAGGTGAGTCGTAAGATTCGTCCGCGGTAGGCAGGCGGATGAATCAGCGACCTAAGTGGTGCGTTAAAGTGGCATGGAGATACGAGACAGCAATCTCGTAGTGGTGTGTGACTTTTCGTATCGGCCTATTAATAAAGGGGGGAAAACGGAAATGGAGAGAATCACGGTTAATTTTCAGTATCAGGATGTAGATGGATTAAAGGAATCGAAGTATGAAGCGTATTTATTATCAGATTCGGTATGTTATGAATTTAACGGGGAGAATCTAACTTTCCGAGAAATACCTTTGCGCGAACGCGGTAAAAAGGAGTTAACGATTTACAATTCAGATTGTTACAGAGCAGTCGAAATTTATTGCAAAGCGGAAATCGAAAATATACACGAAATGAGCGCCGTAGAATTTATCGAAGCGGTACTAGAAGGACAGAATTTACCTAGCGGCAACTAGGAGACAGCAAAATAAATCTACCCGGATAAGGCAAGATGAGAATGACGACGGCAATTTTATATATAGAACGAGTAAAACACGCGCAGCCTATACGCGTGTTTTTTGCGCTTATTTAAGTCGTTTAGCATAAACCGCAATAAAAACAACAACTTGCGGAACTTCCACCATTATTTACGCACTGATAATAACATTCCCAAAGTGGGTCTGGCTGCCCTCCGTAAATATATGAATATGGACTGTAAGACGTTGCTTGATAAGTGGTTGGTATGAAATAGGGATAGTAAGAAGGTATAGAGAGGGGGCGACGCCATGTATGGTAACTAGTATAATCATTTCCTTCGTTTAGCAGACTATGAAACATGTATATCACTCCTTAGTTTTCTACATTTTATTGAATTACGTACCAATTAGATGATTGTCTTTCTGTAAATAGGTAGTTGTCTAAAATGGGTGTTGTTCAGTACATCGAAATGGTGTTACAAGGATAGCCGAATATATAAAGGATAGAACAAGAAGCACAGGGCGGCTAGCGGTGCTTTTTTGCGTTTATTTAATTGGAAAGTGTGCGAAATGGACATCTCACGCGACTTAGTAAGTGGAATTGAAAAATTTTATCGCGTTTTGGTGCGCGACGAGGGCAGGTCTTGCGTCATTTATAGTATAGGCGGTAAAAATTACAAAAGAAATTTACGAAAAAGTGTGCGAAAAAGGTTTGTGACGCATCAAACACTACAGAGGGAGGCGTAGAAATGAGAAAACAAAAACTATTTCGTAAAGCAAAAGGGGCATACAAAGGAAATTTCATCAAACTTCCGTCAAATTTAAAACACTACGTATATCATCCGAAGTACAAAGCCGAGATGAGTTATCTGTACGCGCTGATCGTTGACTATTTTAACGAAGAGTTCGGATACGCTTGGCCGTCAACACAACGACTAGCAATGGAGTACGGTAAAGCGGAAAAGACAGTGAGAACGCATTTGAATGTGTTAGAAGAGTTGCGATTGATTCAAAAACGTAGGGGATTATTAGGAAATAGCTATCGACCATATGAGCCATTAGACGAGGACGAGTTTTTCGAAGAGTTTCCGGAAGCAAAAAAGCATACGAGAGAGCATTACGAAAGTTAGAAGCGGGGATGGAACGTAAAAAAGAACTTTACGGCGCCCATTTATTCGACGATTCTTCGGGATTTTGAGGAATGGTAAAAAAGTACAATTAGACGAGGTATTTTAGGGGATTTCGTAAGGGTAATATTTACCGTCTAACTAGATTTATTATAACGAGATTTAAGGAAAAAGATTTAAGATAACGAAGCATTCGCTTACGCTCATACTTCGGTAATCCTTTTCTATCGAAAAGAATTACATCTTATATATTATCGACTAATTTCTTATATAAAAGATAAGCCGCTAAATAGTAAAAGAGATAAAAAGAAAAACCATAACTGTATTGGTGGGGCGACGAGTCTTTCCACTAACGGAGAGATTTGTCGCCGCTTTTTTTTGTGTCTAATTACGCCGAGATTCGCATTTTGAGACGATTAGAAATAGTTTTACGGGGGATAGGTCGATTAATCGCAGAATATTCGCCTTGACGGTACTTTATATAATAAGGTAGAATTTAAACAAACGGTCAGTTGACCGAGACAGTGAACGTATCAAGAAGCGGATTGTAAAAGCGCTTATACATATCGGGTTAAAGACGGGTCGGGAGTTCGAATCTCTCCTGGGACGCTATAAAAAAACCTTGTTATCATTGATAACAAGGTTTTTTGTTTGTAGATCAATTATTGATAAATTTTTCAAAGACAAAGCCATAGTCTTTTATGTTGTATTGTTTTTTTGTATCGACAAGCCAATTGAATGCAATTTGATTCATTTCTTTAAATTGTTCTGCTAAATTTAATTGTGCGTTTGTAATACGACTAAATGTATGAGAAGCCATATCTAAACTTTTATGAGCGTATTGTGAGGTAACGTCATTATCATATGAGATTTCTTCAATTTTAAAAAATGCTTTATATAAATATTTTAATTCTATAATACGTTTTTATGAACATCAATGGAGTAATATTCATCCCCCCCATATGAAATTTAATTTCTACATCTAAATCGATTGTACCAGCAGTTTCAAGCATTACGTTTTTAATTGGATATTTGCTGTAACTAAATCGTTTTAACGTACGCTTTTTACTTGTAGCATTCGTCCCATCTAAATGAATTCATCTTTTGTTTGTAAAGCAATATTCATCTGATTTTGATTTGATAAGAAAATAAGTTTTTTCTCCATCCTCATGCATCACATAATCATCAGCATCGCCTTTATCATAATCTTTCGGTGTGATTACAGAACCTACATCACTTAAGCCGAGAATGGTCAAGAAAAGAATGTCGATTTTGTAACTTATGTAGAGAACTACCATGAAAGGTTGTCCCAAAAAATAGGTTTCACTGATGTTTTGGATAGCCTAAAGAAATTTGTTCAAGTTTTCTACTCTACCATAAATGCAGAAGATTTTCCTAACACATATGTCAATAAATCTAAAATAATAAAGTTATTTTAAAAGTTTTGTATATATTTTACAATCTAAAAGTAATTAGAATACAATTTAAATTCTTAAAAGTTAAAAATATACAATTATTATGGAAAATACTTGAAAAATCATTTGCGTTTTTGTATGATTTTGGTAAGTAAACTAATAGTGTACTTTAAATAACTTAAAGTTTTACGTAAGGAGGATACATGGGAATTATAGAAAGAAAAGAGAGGGAAAAAAAGATTCGTAGGGAGGATATTCTGAAAGCGGCAGAGGCGGTTTTTTTTGCCAAAGGCTATGAAGGTGCAACGATGGATGAAATTGCAAACGTAGCGGAGTACAGTAAAAGAACGCTATATTCGTATTTTCAAAGTAAGGAGCAATTGCTTCATGGAATCATTTATAGAGCGTATCAAGCTTTAAATGGAATTGTTAGTGATACTTTAGATGAACGGGAAGATTTAAATGGAATTATGAAGCTGAAGTTATTAGGAAAGGCATATGTGCGTTTTATCCAACTTCATCCGAAGTACTTTGAGATGATTGTTTTGTATAACGGAGCGATGAGTGAGTTACCTGCGGATGATGAATTTAAAGTCATGAGCGATTTAGAGGGTGAAAAAACATTTCATTATTTAGTAAATCTTCTTCAAGAAGGTATCAAGGATTCCAGTGTTCGAGCGGATATTGATGTGACGAAAACAGCGTTTGTTCTCTATGCGAATATTATTGGGATGTCCAATTTAGTCTTAAGTAAGGAAAGTTATCTGCTTGAACATGGGGTCCAAGCGAAGGAGTTTATTGCGGAGATGTTTTATTTTCTTGAACAATCCATTGCAAATCATAGCGATTGAGGTGATGAAATGGAGGCGATAAAGTTGGTTAGCAGACGGAATTTTTTAAAGGGATCTGCTGTCGTAGGAGGGCTTTTAGCAGCTGGCGGGTTTTGGAGAGCAATTGATGCAGGGGTTTTTAATTCGGGGGAAGGCCTCGCTTATTCAGCTTGGAATACAAGTGCTCAAGGGATGGAAGAAATTGTGCGTGCGGCAACGTTAGCTGCAAATTCACATAATACACAGCCATGGCGCTTTGATATTGGAGATACATATATTCATATTTTTGCGGATAAAGCTAGAAATATCGGTACAGCCGATCCGTTTTTGAGAGAAATGCATGCTAGTTTAGGGTGTGCTCTTGAAAATTTAGTTATCGCTGCCGCAGCCAAAGGATATTCTTCTGAAATTGAATATTTCCCTGATTCCTCACAGAAAAATCATATAGCAAAGGTCAATCTTTCAGAAGGAAAAACGGTTCGTTCAGAATTATATGATGCCATTCCGAAA
The DNA here is from genome assembly GCF_022662815.1 of Bacillus cereus group sp. BfR-BA-01492. Classification (NCBI taxonomy): domain Bacteria; kingdom Bacillati; phylum Bacillota; class Bacilli; order Caryophanales; family Bacillaceae; genus Bacillus; species Bacillus cereus group sp. BfR-BA-01492. The sequence goes on along the minus strand of NZ_JAKUEH010000002.1, from coordinate 116,210 downwards.
AGACATATGAATCGGGCTCCGTATGACACGGAGCGAACTGTATCGAAAGATATGCTACAATTTTTACACAAATTAAACGAGGAAAAAGAAGAAGTGAAACTATTTTTATTTGATTCGTCGTCAGATAAGAAAATGATTAGCGAAGCAATGTTTGAGGCTACGGAAGCTTTTATTGCAGATCAAGATCAAGTAAATGATGATGCGAAGTGGATGAGACAAACTTGGGATGCAATCGAAGCACATAAAGATGGTATCACTTTAGATGCACAAGGATTATCTCCATTTATGAGGGTAGTTGCCAAAATGTTGCCTCCGCTTTCAGTAGAACAGAATAATGCATTTTGGTTAAAAACAGTGAAGGAGAAACAGCTTCCTACAGCAGCAGCTTTTGGCTTTATTGCAGTTCGCGATTTGAACAATTATGAGCAAGTAATTAAAGCGGGACAATTATGGCAAAGAATCCACCTTTTTGGTACGGCAAAAGGTCTTGCGTTGCAAGTATTAAATCAATTGTCAGAGCGCCGTGATAGGGAAATTTCTTTAGGGATAGAAACTAAAATCGGTAAGAAATTAAATGGGATTATAAATGACTCAAATTGGCAAAGTGTGATTCAATTTCGTTTAGGTTATCCGACGTTACAAGGATTACCGAGTCCGCGTCGTCCTGTTTCAGAAGTTGTCATCTGACGGTAATCACACTTTTACACGATCCATTTCAAATATGAATCGAGGTAGTAGTGAATAAACAATTTTTGAATGGAGGGAAGAGTGTGCAAGCGATTATAAAAGGGAAATGGTTCATCCTAATCGGATGGATCATTGCGCTAGCGGTGTTACTTTCTACTGCTCCTAATATGATGGATCTTGTACGAGAAAAAGGACAGTTCAAACTTCCAGATGGTTCTTTATCGAAGACAGCAGCAGATTTGTCTTTGCAAAAAAGTAAAGACGAAAACCATCAAATTGCACTCGTTTTTTATAAGAATAAGAAAATAACGAGTGAAGATGAAGACAGTATGCGGAAGGCTGTTGCGAACATAGAAAAGAAAAAAGAAGAGTTGGGGATCACTAAAATATTACATTATTTTGATAATAGTAAGCTGAAAAGTGAAATGCTATCTAAGGATGAGAAGACTGTATTAGTATCCCTGTCGTTTCGGGATAAGGGGTTATCTGTGGATGCTGTAAAAAAGGGATTAGATAAAGCTTTACAGGGGGTGAAGGTGAAGTATTATTATACAGGAGCTTGGGTCATCACTGACGACGTATTGAAGAGTTCTGAAGAAGGGTTGAAGAAGACAGAAGGGATTACGATTATATTTATTCTTGTTGTTTTAATCCTTGTCTTTCGTTCAATCGTTGCCCCATTTATTCCGCTTATTACCGTTGGTTTAAGCTATTTAGGATCGCAATCGATTGTTGCATTTTTAATTGACTGGATTGACTTTCCTTTATCGACATTTACGCAAATCTTTTTAGTCGTCGTTTTATTCGGAATTGGAACGGATTATTGTATTTTACTGTTAAGTCGTTATAAAGAGGAACTTACAACTTCAGATCATGTAGCAGATGCTATTGTAAAAACATATAAAACAGCTGGAAAGACCGTTTTATATAGTGGTATAGCGGTTATGATTGGCTTTGCAACAATCGGTTTTTCTCAATTTAAGTTATATCAATCTGCTCTTGCTGTCGCAGTTGGGGTAGCTATTTTATTAATCGCTTTGTTTACCATTGTGCCCTTCTTTATGGCGGTATTAAATCAAAAATTATTTTGGCCACAGAAAGGCTCTCTAGAACATAAGGAAAGTAAAATGTGGGAATTTTTTGGCAGATTGTCCTTAAAGCGTCCATTTTTAACGATTGTATTTTTAAGTGTTTGTATCGCGCCATTTCTTTTTTTCTACGATGGAAAGTTATCATTTAATGATATGGATGAAATTGGTGAAAAGTACGATTCCGTAAAAGGATTTCAAATAATCTCTGATAGCTTTAGCCCAGGGAAAGTGCTTTCCTCGACAATTGTACTAAAAAATGATGAACCGATGGATAATGAAAAGTATCTTCCGTTGTTTGAAAAGGTAAGTCGAGAAGTGAGTAAAGTGAGTGGGGTAGATTATTTGCGTAGTGCGACTCGACCGGTCGGAGAAGAAATTTCAGAATTATATGTGAAAAATCAAGTGAAGATAGTAGATGAAGGACTTCAAAAAGGAAATGAAGGTATTCAAAAAGTTGCTGGTGGATTGAAGGATGCGAGTACATCTATTTTGAATTCGAAACCGAAAGTGGAAGAGGCAGCAAGCGGGGTTACAGACCTTATTAATGGAACAGAGAAATTAAAAGGTGGTATCGGTGAATTAAATACCAATTTAAATCTGTTGGAACAGGGAATGACAAAAGGAGTAAAAGGAACCGGTGATGTAAAGAATGGGGTTGTTGAAATAAAGAAAAATGCAGAGAAGTTATTGGAAGGAAGCCAACTGTTGCATGAAAATTATAAACGAGTTGAGGAAGGCTTATCGATTCTCGCTAGTAAGTATGAAGAGGTAGGAGCGCAGTTTGGCAAATTTTCAGGAACGTTACAAGGTGCGGATCAAAAATTTGCTGAGGTTGAAAGTAGATATTCACAACTATCACAAGATCAACAGTTCCAAATCGCAAGAAAGATGATTCAAGAATCGAATAAAGGTGCTGGACAACTGACAGCAGGCATGCAAGCTTTAAATAAGGAACTTAATAAAGCAACAGCAGGAGTGAAAGAGGCAAATGCGGCATTAGGAAAAGTAAAGGAAGGACAACAGCAACTTACGAATGGACTCGAAAAGGTTATTTCTAGTTTAGGTGAGCTTGAACGTGGGATGAATCAAGTGACAGATGGCCAGAAAAAAATAATACAACAATTACCACAATTTAGTACAGGGCTTGAAAAATTAAAAGATGGTCAGAAACAGATCCAATCTGGTTTTTCGAGTTTCTCTGGGCAGTTACAAGATTTATCCTCTGGTTTAAAAGAGGGAGTAAATGGATTAAATCAAGTTTCTGGCGGGATACAAAATGCAGGGGAATATTTTACGGCACTTTCACAAGCGCCAGATAACCAGATGGCAGGATGGTTTATACCGAATGAAGTGTTAAAGAGTAACGATTTTCAAGAAGTATTTGAAACATATATGTCACCCGATAAAAAAACTGTAACGTTCGATGTCATATTTAAATACAATCCATACTCATTAGACGCGATGAATCAAATTGTAGAAATCGAATCAGCTGTTAAGAGAGCTGTAAAAGACTCCCCCCTTGAGAACGCGAAATTAGGAATTGGTGGCGTATCGAGTTCGCAAGCTGATCTTAGAAATATATCAAATGAAGATTATAATCGAACAGTCTTGCTTATGTTAGCGGGAGTTGGATTTATTCTTCTAATCTTACTTCGTTCGATTATTATGCCACTATATCTCATTTTATCACTTGTGATTACGTATTATACGTCTATGGCCGTTTCGGAAGTTGTGTTTGTTCATCTTCTAGGTTATAGCGGAATTAACTGGGTTGTTCCATTTTTTTCATTTGTTATATTAGTTGCATTAGGAGTGGATTATAGCATCTTCCTTATGTCTCGTTTTAATGAACATCGAGATATGAAACCTGAAGAGGCAATTGTACTTGCGATGAAAAAGATGGGAACCGTAATTGTTTCAGCAGCGATTATTTTAGGTGGAACATTTGCAGCGATGATTCCATCAGGTGTACTATCTTTATTACAAATTGCAACGATTGTTTTAACTGGCTTAATGTTATATGCACTATTGTTTTTGCCGTTATTTGTTCCTGTTATGGTGAAAGTATTTGGAGAGGCGAACTGGTGGCCGTTTAAGAATGATAAATAGTATGTAATATGTGTACACATAGTAAGACTACCTTCGTCTTAAGATTGTAAAGAGTTCATAAATTTTAAGACGAAGGAGATATTACTCGTATAAATCGGGATTGGTGAGGGAGAGGAGAAATGATAAGTACAAGCATCACTTATATAATTTTATGAATATATTGATAAAATTATATAACGTTATAGATATATAAAACGATAAAAGGTTTCATTTGTGAAGAATGAAGAAATTTCACGTTTTGTTTAGAAAAATCCATAGATTTTCTAAGGCTTTGAAAGGAGGAGATAGAAGAAAAATGCACGTTGTTTTGCTTTGATATAAATATTATATTTGCTACATTTGTTTCAACTCGTATAGATATGAAAAGATTCATAAATAGAAGAACTGGAGGAGTTTTATATGACTGTATATCGATTGAGTGAGAAAGATAAAATATCGGTTTATAAATTAATAGCAAATGTAACAGGGCATCGTGTAGAAGATTTAGATACTGATATGTATCTTGAAAGCGATTTAGGATTAGATTCTATTAAAATGATTACATTAATGAATGAGCTAATTAAGTTGATTCCACAAGAACAAGTAGAGGATTTTATGTCTAAAAATCCAATTCAATCGCTAATGTCGTTACAAACCATTCATGACATTATAGATATTATGGTGAAGTGGAAAGCAGAACAGCATGCAACGAATAGTTTATCCAGCAGTATAAGTTCTGCAATAGAAATAAATGATAGCGATGATAAACATAAAAAAATAGATGAACCGAACATATATGATGAGCAAACGATTGCTTCTATTTTCTCGGTTATATCGAATGTGACAGGACACAATGTTGCTGACCTAGATGTGGGTTTATATCTTGAAAGTGATTTAGGGATAGATTCTATTAAAATGATTACGTTAATGAATGAATTGATGAAATTGATTCCACAAGGACAACTACAAGATTTCACAGAGAAACATCCGGTACAATTCCTTATGAATTTACAAACAATTGGCGATATCGCATGTATTTTTACCGAATGGAAAGGTGAGTTATCAACTTCTGTTCCTTTGAATCATAATTCTGAGTATACTAACTCGGAAAAGGTGGACACACTTGAAATGATACATGCGCAATACCCATTTTTAATATCTTACTTTGCTGTCTCGACGATTACCATTTCTTCAGGGGTAAAGGTCAAAGGAAGCTTGGATACAAATCTTTTAAAGCAAGCTTGGCAGGAATTAGTAGGGCGTCATCCAATATTGCAATCTGTATTTCAGGTACAACAAGGTGCAGAAAGTTTTAAAGAGTACTGTTTAAACATTGTGAAAGAAATCGAACTTCCTGAAATCTCAGTATTAGACCTCAGACATCTTGCTGTTGACATGCAAAAGAAAGCAATCAAACATCATTTTGAAACCTCACTAAATAAAAAGATTAATATTTTTCAATGGCCACTACATTTCATTGAAGTGATTCGAACAAGAGATGAAGAATATGAAATAGTCCTCTCAATCAATCATACAATCTCAGATGGAATAGGAAACCAACAAATAATAAGAGAACTATTAGAATTATATAGCGCTAAAGTGCATCACACGCCTAGTGGCTTAACAGAATCTATTTCGGCATCTGAATACAATCGTATCGTATCGCAAATGAATGAATGGGTAGATGAAATAGAGCAAAAACGTCTTGAACAATTTTTGAATCATCAAGGGAGAGAGCAATACTTTTTCAATCCGTATCAAGTTGGTAAAGAAGCAATGACAAAACCGTTTGTTGGAGTAACAACGAAAACGCAAAAATTTTGGTTAGATGAAGAGTTAACAACTTCTTTAATGACTTGTGCAAAATTGCTAGAAACATCGCTGTTTACCTTATTGCTGAGCGCGTATATAAAAACAGTTAAGCAATATGACGTGGAAAATAAGAATTTGATTTTGAATATACCTACAAGTGGAAAAGTATACCCGAATGTTGATGCGACGGGAGTACTAGGAGCATTTGCACAAAATTTAGCATTGACATTTGATTATACACATACAGATTGGAAAACATTTGTCAACAAAATAGATACAGAAATGAAACGAAACGTTACATCGGGAATTGATCGAGCACAAACGCATAAAGCTGCCAAAGAAGCGAAGGAATATATTCAATTGCAAGACGGAAAGTTATCTGATACAGTGGCTCAGTTTGTTCGTTCAACGTTGAAATCAAATCTTTACTTTTCTTTTATAGGAAATACGAACCTCAAGAAAAACTATGGCAGTTTGGAAGTATATGATTATGAGGCTTATACATGTACAAATTACAGGGCAATTGATAATGTAATGGAATTATTCCATGGGAAAATTATGATTACTTCTAATTACGACGGTGATTTTTTTAATGAATCATTTATAAGAGAATATATAGATGCTTTTATTTATAACATAAAAGATCTTGTTGCATATGCGCAATCCATTCATCAAAATATACGGCAACCGATCATTATAAATGAAGATGCTGAGGTGAAGGATGCAGTTTGTAACATTGTCGAAGAAGTATGTGCAAGACCTATTTTGTTAGGAGATATGGATAAAGATTTAGATGTGGTGCTTGGAATGGATTCTTTACAACGAATTCGTGTTATCACTCGGATAGAGAAAGAATTTGGAAATTGTGATCAAGAAAAGATATTTGGATGCAGAACGATACGTGAAATGGTTTCAATCATTAGTGAAAAAAAGGGGCGTCAGCTTGTAGAAAGTGTAGAAGTTCCATATTTTCATATTATGGAACAATGTAAACAAACACCACAAGCTATTGCTATTGAGTATGGTGACGAGAAAGTTACGTATTCTGAGCTTGATCATCTATCGAACCGTTTAGCCCATTGTTTAAGAGAGAAAGGAGTTAAGCGGGGAGACTTAATTGGAATCATGACGAATCCTGGTCCATATATGTTAATTGGAATGTTAGGGATTTTAAAATCTGGTGCTGCATATGTACCGCTTGATCCATCTTATCCGTTAAATCGCATTCATTATATTTTAAACCATGCAAAGGTCGAGATCTTGTTAAGTGAGCAAGCTTTCAAAACACAAATCTCTCAATTGTTACAGAAACAGACGTTGATGGATATAGTTGTTTATATAGATCCTTGGGAAACAGATGTACAAATGTCTTTACAACAAATAGAGAAAGAAACATGGATGAGTTATTCTCATCAAGAAATTGAACGTATCAATCATCCGGATGATATAATGACAGTTTTATATACTTCGGGATCTACAGGTCATCCGAAAGGGGTCGTATTACAACATCGCGGCTATATGAATCGGTTAAATTGGCATCAAGATATATTTAAGTTGAAGTTAGGGGAAAGAGTTGCGCAGAAAACATCATGCTGCTTTGATGTTTCGATTTGGGAATTATTTTGGCCGCTTATGTTTGGTGGGACAGTTTGCCCTGTTCATAAAGATGTTGTAAGAAATCCATGGCGTTTGGCAAGATGGATTATAGAAACGCGAATTAGTGTTATGCATTTTGTACCATCATTATTTGGGGAATTTATCCATTCTATTGAAGATAAAGCATATCATTTCCCTAATTTACGCTGGCTCATTTTCAGCGGTGAAGCATTACCAGCTTCCGTTATTAAAAAGTGGCTGCAAACATACGGGGAAAGTACAGGCTTAGCGAATCTATATGGACCAACGGAAGCGTCAATAGATGTGACATACCATATTATTGAGGGCAATCAGATTTTGGACGGTAGAGAAAATAGTATTTTAATTGGAAAGCCTTTAAATAATGTACACGTCAAAATATTAGATGAGGATATGAGAGAAGTTCCAAAAGGCACAATTGGTGAACTTTGGATTGGTGGGATACAATTGGCAAAAGGATATTTAAATAATCCATCAAAAACAAAAGAAGTATTTAAAATGAATTTGTTTTCGGAAATTCCTAGTAAATATTTATATCGTACTGGAGACCTAGTGAAAATGCGACCTGATGGGAATTTAGAATATCATGGACGTATTGATAATCAAGTGAAAGTTAGAGGGTTTCGAGTAGAGTTAGGAGAGATAGAAGCGGTAATCCACAGTCATTCGAGTGTAAAAGAAGTTGGAGTGGTGACGCTGGATAGTCCAGAGGAACATAAACAACTCATTGCTTGTGTGGTGGGAAATTGTTTAGAGGAGGAAGAGTTAAAACGATTTATCGGTCAAAAACTCCCTTATTATATGATTCCTCATCGTATAGAATTTTTATCAAGCTTGCCTAAAAATCATAATGGGAAACTCGATCGAAAAGTGATGTTAAGTATCTTACAAACAAAGAAAAAAGAGATGCGACAAGATGTAAGTTCTGTTGTAACGGAAACAGCAACTGTTACTAAAGGTGACGTTATACCGTTAAGTCCCGCACAACAGTGGTTGATGAACTATTTTGAACATCCGTATCGCTGGACGGGGTATACGAGGTTTTTATATAAACAAGATATTGATATTATTGCTTTTAATAAAGCGCTCAATATATTGGTAAACCGTCACGATGCTTTACGAAGCGTCGTGACGAAAGAGAATGGTGGATGGGTTCAACGTATACTTCCGCAAGGTATATCGATAAGTGCAGAAACATACGATGGAACACAAATGGATGAGAATGAACGAGAGCGATCTCTCAAAAATTTGATTGATGAAGTCATTCAAACATTTGAGATTGGAGAATGGCCGTTATTGCGAGTCATTATTATGAAAGTGTCTAAATCTATATACGATATAACGGTAGTTGGCCATCATTTAATTTCTGATGTGATTACGAATCAATTGTTGTTTAAAGAAATGTGGCAAATTTATGGGCAACTTTTATCAAGTAATGAAGAAGTGAAACTGCCTACTGTAAAGTCATACAAAGAATTTGTCTTATTAGTAGAAGAGAAAAAGAAAGAGAACCTTATAGAGTATGTGGAATATTGGAAAGAACAATTCCCAATGCATGAACATTCCTTTTATATTCCGGCAGATTCGAATTTAGGGACAAACGATGAACAATCGACTTGTATGGAAAGTTTTTTGATAGAGAAATCAGCGACAGCTATCTTATTAGGAAAAGCAAAAGATTATTTTAAAAGTAACGTTTATTCTATGTTGCTTGCACCATTATATAAAATGCTTAGTAGTTTGTATAATCAATCAAAAGTTGTTGTAAGTCACCGGACACATGGTAGAAACGTTGAAAACCAACAAATGTTTTTTGATACACCTGGTAATTTTGCTATCAATTATCCGCTAAGTATAACTATTAATAAAGAGGATACTTGGTTAGAAGTTGTCCGCAATATAAAAAATAATATGAATGAAGTTCCAATGGGAGGAATTAGTTATGACCTCGTTGCGCCTTATTTACCTTCCTATATGTATCCGGATACGAAATTGACACCAATCCGAGCAAACTATTTAGGAAACCGAGATATGCCAGATTTTAAAGTGTTCGAATTCTCTAAAGAGAATACGGATCGTCGCTTTTCAATGCCGGGGCAAAAAAGAATATCTATGATTGAATTTTTCTTTTCTATTGTGGAAGGAAAATTACAAGTTCATATTGAATATTCAAAAAATTTGTATCATTCTTCTACGATTCGAAAGCTTGGTGAAGAATATATGAAACAGCTAGATACGATGCTAGCAACGATAAATACGGGAACGAAGGTAAACCAAACACCTATGGTTATGAGTAATTCTGCTAGGAAAACAAGGTTATTAGCAGATAAAGTGGCGATTGTTACAGGTGGTGGAAGAGGAATTGGGCGAGCTATTGCTATTTCAATGGCCCAGGAAGGTGCAAGTGTTGCAATTGTATCTCGAACGGAGCATCAGCTTAATGAAACAGCATGTGAAATTCGGAAGCTGGGTATAGAACCGCTTGTTATCCCGGGAGATATTGGTGAATGGAATGACGTTCAACATATTGTAGAGGCGGTTAGTAAGCAATTTGGAAAAATAGATATTGTTGTAAATAATGCTGGTATTACAAAAGTAGGAAGTGTAACAGATGTTACATCTGAAGAGTGGAAAGAAATTATTCGAGTCAATGTTTTTGGAACGTACCATATGTGCACAGCAGCTATCCCATATTTAATAGAACAAAAATGCGGGAAAATCATTAATATAGGATCTGATTCCTCCTTTATTGGTTATCCGTTTATGAGTGCATATGCAGCTTCGAAACATGGTGTCCTAGGATTAACGAAATCGTTAGCGGAAGAAATGAAGCCATATAATATTCAGGTGAATGCGGTTTGTCCATCTTTGGTGAATACAGATATGGCACCGAAAGCATTAAAAAATAAAGCGATACCGCCTGAACAGGTTGCTGAAACAGTAAAGTTCTTAGCATCTGCACAATCAGATTGTATTACGGGAGAAGCCATTCGAGTTTATGGGAAACAAGATATGTATTGGTTTGGATCGGAACAAATTCCAATGCTTAAAGCGATATTGAATAAATAATCTCAAAGTTTATGAGTATACGGTGTGAGAGAGGAACTTATTTGAAATAAAAGGGGAATACTCAAAATGAGAGAGAAATATAGTAGGTTTTTCGATGAGAAAAAATGGTTGATTTATGGGATAGCTTTGTTTATGGGTGTAGCCATGGGGATGATTTCTCCCCTTGCTACTACACATATGGTACACCATCATATAGGGAATATAGGGGTTGGAGCGGTGTCCTCTGCTTTTTTTCTATTCATTGCTCTTGGTTCGCTTTATTTAGACCGTAAGATGCGAGGGAAAGACATTCACTTTACGATAGTGATAGGGTTATTATGTGCCAGTTTAGGATCAGTTTTATTTCCTTTTGTAACAAGTGTGTTTCTATGGTTTCTATTTATGTCCATTATGGGGATGGGGATTAGCTTCAATCTAGTTGGTATACAAACAGGTTTGCAAAAAGTAACAAAAGAAGATATTCGTGCAGCGGTTAGTGGATTGTATACATTCTGTTTTGCTATGGGATTGGTTGTTAGCTCAGTTTTTGGACCGATTATGTATCAATATAAAGCATGGTTGCCGTTTCTAATTGGTAGCATGTCCTTAGGGATGGGAGCGTTGCTTATCTATAGCAAGCTGAAGGGTTTCTTTTTACTAGCAGCTTATCCAGAGGAAAAGGTGATATCAAGAATTAAATTACCGTTATTGGGTGCGTTTACTTATGGTTTTTCTGAAACGACATTGATTACTTTATATCCAATGTTTTTGTTATCCCAAAGCTTTAACCTCTCTGAAATAGGATATGCATTAGGTATTTTTGTAGTTGGAGGTATTATTGGTGCAATTCCAATTACATATGCCGCAGACAAAATAGGAAGGGGAAAATGTTTGGCAATTTGTCTGTTTATTGCAATTTTTGTTGTGTTAGGAATTCTTGTTTACGATGATTTAGTGAGTAAATTAATATTTTCATTTCTTGCAGGGGTTGCGATAGGACCTTTATATCCATTAACGTGGGCTTTATCTATTCAACGTTTGAATGAACGGGAGTTGCCATCGGGGACAGCTCTATTTAATATCACATATGGTTTAGGTTCTACAATTGGACCGTTTCTTTCAGCGATTATTATGAGAGTGCTTGGGAACGAGCATATATTTAGTTTATGTTTATTGCTTTTTATAGTGCTTCTTATTTGGATGGTTACGATGAAGAAAGATACAAACAGTCATATATTTATGAAAGACTTTTGAGTTCTATATAAATAAAAGTGATTTATCAGAAGGAGCGAATCATAATGAAGCGAGTTAAAAGGGAGAAGAATTGTAAGTTATCTATAGCAATTGGAAAAAATATCGAAGGGGAATTATATAAAAAAGAAAATATTGGTCGATTGTTAATGGAAGCAGCAGATGAAAGAAAAGATAGCGGAATTACCTTTATTCAAAACGATGGAGTTGAGGATTTCTTATCCTATGAATCTCTCTTAAATCGTGCGGTACACTGCCTTGGTGGATTGCAGAAAAAAGGAATTCAGCAAGGACAACATGTCATGCTGGTATTGGAAGATAGTCGTGATTTTATTATATCATTTTGGGCATGTATACTCGGAGGGATTATACCTGTGCCACTTGTTTATCCGACTTCGCTGAAGGTGAAAAATTCGATTTTGGATAAATTATTTGCTGTATGGAATTTATTAAAGAAACCAGTTATTTTATCGGATGATCATGTCATGAATCATCATGAAAAGATTGAATCGCTTCTAGCGGTTAAAGGAATGGAATTTCTTTCGATATCAACATTGTATAGTGCGAATGAAGGAGGAGAAATCAATCTTGCACCTTCTGATACACCTGCTTTTATTCAATTTAGCTCGGGAAGTACGAGTGTACCGAAAGGTGTGATTTTAACGCATCGAAATTTATTAACAAATATAGAGGCAATGATAGCAGGAATTCGTCTCAATCATGAAGATAAATCGTTTAGTTGGATGCCTTATCATCATGATATGGGGTTAATTGGTTTTCATTTAGTACCAACAGCAAAAGGGATTCACCAGTTTAATATGAGTCCGATGAAATTCGTCAAAAGACCAAATTTATGGCTGGATTATATAACAAAATATCGTATTACACTCACTGGTTCTCCTAATTTTGGATATCGTTTACTGTTAAGTAGAGCAAAGGAAGAGCAGCTTAAGAAGTGGGATTTACGATCTTTACGATTAATTTTTAATGGAGCAGAGCCTATTTCCGTTTCGTTAATGCGTGAATTTATGAGTAAATTGAAACAATGTCATTTAAGAAAAGAAGTGATGTTTCCGGTTTATGGGATGGCGGAAGCTTGTTTAGCTGTCAGTTTTCCAAAGTGGAATGATGAACCTTCCGTGAATTGTATAAACCGTAAAACGCTAGTTTCAGAATCGAGGGTAGAGAAATGTCTAGACACAGATCGGCAAGCGATGTTGTTAGTTGAAGAAGGTTCTCCTGTAGCAGGAATGAAAATTCGGATTGTGGATGAAGTTGGAAATATTGTTCCAGAAGGAATAGTGGGCGAAGTGCAAATATATGGTGAAAATGTAACAGATGGGTATATATATAATGATCGTGTTACGAAAGAATCGATCCAGGATGGGTGGTTAAAGACGGGGGACACGGGTTTTCTACTGAATGATAGACTTACAATAGTAGGACGAATTAAAGATATTATTTTTGTGAATGGTCAAAATTTTTACGCTCATGATATAGAGGGAATAATTGAAAAGATAGAAGGAGTTAAACCTGGTCGCATTGCAATTTGCGGCTGGCACGATGAAAAAGAAGAGAAAGATAAAGTGGCTCTTTTTTCGAGCCTTCCTATTAAACAAAAAGACAAGAACAAAATATATTCTAAAATTGTTAGTCGTGTGAATGAACTGATCGGAATCCCGATTGACTACGTAGTTTTAACGCCTTCTATACCGAAAACGACCAGCGGTAAAGTACAACGTTTCGTATTAATTGACGCATTTAAAAACAATAAATACGAAGGGAAAGTGCTTAGTAGAACGGATTTAAGTGTCGGAGTACAAGATGAAAATATAGTAGAAAAACAAGAAAAGAAAGAGAAACAAAAGACTATGGAGTTTGGTAAGTATGCAGAAAAAATTCGAGAAATATGGTCGAAAGTTTTAGAGATTCCTTTGGAGCATACGCCGTATAATGAATCATTCTTATCATTAGGTGGTACATCTATTAAAGCTATTCAAATACTAGGCTATCTTGAAGATGAATTATCATTAACTCTCAGCCATGATATTTTAATCAATTGTCGTACAGTGAATGAAATGGATGAGTATATTGTGAAAGTTGTACAAGGGAATGAAGGAATTGAGAGTGGAAAGGTAAAGGTTTTCTCTCGGAAAATGTCAGAAGAATATGAAGATGATATTGCTGTTATTGCTCTATCGTGTCGTTTTCCGGATGCTTCAACTCCAGAAGCTTTTTGGGAAAACCTTGTTCAGGGGAAATGCAGCATTCAAGAAATACCATCTGATCGATGGAGCGTAAAGGATTATTATAATCAAATTCCTCAATTTGGAAAGACGTATTGCCGTAAAGGGGCCTTTATTCAAAATCCGTATGCATTTGATGCGAGTTTATTTAACATATCAGAAGAAGAGGCAGCTATTATGGACCCGCAGCAACGTATGATTCTTGAACTTACATATGAATTGGTAGAAAGAGCTGGTTATACGACGCAGCTGGTTGATGGAGAAAAAGTGGGGCTTTTTATTGGAGCAGGTATGAATTCTTACTATGAATACCATTTAAGTACGTTAAATCGTCAAAACTTACAAACGTTCGATAGTTTTAAGGTTCTTCCGAAAGTGCAACAAGAAGCTATTATGAATGAGTGGAAAAAGAAATTTGGAATCATGGCAGCGCATCCTAATATATTAGTAGATAACATTTTAAATATGATTGCAGCACGTACATCGCAAGAATTTAACTTTAAAGGTCCAAGTATGGTTGTTGATACAGCGTGTTCTTCATCATTAGTCACTCTTCATATGGCATATGAGTCGTTAAAAAGAGGGGAATGTGAAGTTGCGATTGCTGGTGGTATTAATTTATTGTTAACGCCAGCTCCATATATATTTTTTAGCCATGCAGGAGCATTATCTTCCAGCGGGCGTTCCATGGTGTTTGATGAACAAGCGGACGGATTTGTTCCTGGTGAGGGAGCGGGTCTTGTTATGTTAAAGACTTTAAAGAAAGCAAAGGCAGATGGAGATAAAGTATTAGCGACTATAAAAGCGAGTACGATTAATAACGATGGTCGTTCTATTGGAGTTATGGCACCAAATCCAGATGGACAAAGAGAAGTTATTGAGTCGTTGTATGTGGAAAATGAAATCAGTCCTAAAACAATTCAATATGTTGAGGCACATGGTACAGGGACACGGGTTGGTGATCCTAGTGAAGTGCGTGCGATTGATACTGCATTTCGTAAATGGAATGTAGACCAACAATCCATTGCAATCGGCTCTGTAAAAGCAAATATCGGACATTTGCTAGGAGCAGCAGGAATTGGAAGTTTCATAAAAGTGATTATGTCACTACTGCATCGCAAAATGCCACCGAATATAAATATCTTTACTCCAAATCCGATGATTAAATTAGAACAAACGCCATTTTATTTATTAGATGAGCCGAAAGAATGGAGTAAGGAAAAAGGGGTTCCGAGAAGAGCTGCAATTAACTCGTTTGGATTTGGTGGAACAAATTGTCATTTAATTGTAGAGGAAGCATCAGAAACAAAAGAAGTGAAAGTAAATCAAGCGATAGAGCTTCCAAAACATGCATTATGTTTATCTGCTCATAGTGAATCTGCATTACAACAAAAAGTGACAAACCTTATTGCGTGTTTAGAAGACTCTTACGAATATTCTTTAGGGGACGTATGTTATACAGAAAATGTAACAAGAACACCTTTGAAGCATCGTTATTCTGTAATCGCAAGTTCAATAGATGATTTAATAGAGAAATTGAAAAATAGTTCATTAGACAATACGATGGTGCAAGCATCTCCTAAAGTTGCGCTCATGTTTACTGGTCAAGGTTCACAGTATGCAGGAATGGCAAGACAGTTATATAAACTTGTTCCACGGTTTAAAAAATATGTAGATGATTGTTCGGAAGCATTTTATCCTATTTTAAATCAAAGTATTGTGGACTTATTATATGTAGAAGCAAATGAGTCTCTACTTGCTCAAACTCATATTACGCAACCAGTTGTATTTACAATCGATTATGCTCTTGGAAAATTACTTTTAGATTTAGGTGTGAAGCCTGCGTGTATGTTAGGTCATAGTGTAGGTGAGTGGGTGGCTGCTTGTTTATCAGAAATGATTACGTTGCAAGATGCAGCAAGGCTTGTAGCGATTAGAGGGGAATTGATGAATAAAATTCAAACAACTGGCGCAATGACAGCTATATTTAGTTCAATCGCTACAATTGAACCGTTGCTAGAACCATTTAAAGATTCTTTATGGTTTGCTGGCTATAATATTACGCATCAAGTCATTTCAGGACAAGCGGAAGCGATGGAGAAGTTTTTAAGTTTGCTTGAGAAGAAAGGGATTGTATTTAAAAAATTAAAAGTTTCACAGGCATTTCATACACCGCTCATGGAACCGATGCTAGCGCCATTTAAAAAGGAATTAAATGCAATTACATTTAATAAACCGAAAATTCCTATTGTTTCTAATGTTACAGCGGAGTATATAAGCCAACCAATTCATCCGGAATATTGGCTAGAGCATATTCTTGGAACTGTGAAATTTGAGCAAAGTATGAAATATGTCCTTGATAAAGGAATTAATATTTTTGTGGAAGCAGGTCCTGATAAAGTATTGACCAGTATGGCGAACGGCCTTGTTTCTTATAAAGACAAATGTCTTATTTCGATGATTGAACGAAAAAAAGAAAATTGGGATGTATATGTCAATGCAGTGAGCAAATTGTACACGCTAGGTGTAAATATAGACTGGAAAACATTTATGAAGGATTATGGGAATGAACAGGTTATATTGCCGTCTTATCCATTTGAACACAAGATTTTTAAACCGGATTTTGGAGAAGAACTTCGTTTTATGGACTGGCTTTATGAATGGAAATGGGAGATGGAAACACCTCTTTATACAGAAAGTGACAAACGAGTCTCTATTCTTGTTTTCGACGATGAACAACAGGTAGGAAAAGAAGTATGTGGTATTTTGGAGCAGATTAATACTTCGGTTTATGTGGTCACTTCTGGTAATGAATTTCACTATGATGGAGATACACGTTTTACAATTCGTCCTGAAAGCATCGAAGATTATATGATGATGTTACAGCATATACAAGGGGATAGTATCTCTATTATTCATTTATGGAATAGTACAAAAGAAAGTATAACTCCAACGCTATTTCTTCAAGATGAAAGTGCGTTATTTCAAACATCTTATAGCATTATATTGATGGCAAAAGCTTTAAAGATAAAAGCATATAAGAATGTAGAATTTATAGTTGTTACAGATAGAGCCTTTGCCGTGTTACAGGATGAGGAAATTCAAAAACCGCAGCAATCTATATCTGCGGTAATTGGGCAGGTAATTGATCAAGAAAATGGTGAATTTAGCAGTCGTATATTGGATGTAGACAACAAGGCATATGAGAATAAATTTGCAGAATTAGCAGAACTCATTGTACGCGAATTAAGTACGGGTAGACAGGAAGAAGCGATTGTTGCGATTCGAGATGGTAAACGCTTTGTTCGAAAACTAGAAAGAATTGTGACTAGTAAGAAACAGGAAATTACAATACAAGATAATGAAACATATGTCATTACTGGAGGAACGGGGCATATTGGTGGAGAGATTGCACGCGCTTTTTTAAAAAAAGCAAAAGTGAATTTAGTTTTAACAGGAAGAGAGCAACTGCCTTCTAGAGAAGAGTGGAAGAAGGGAAATTTGAGTTCGAAAGTAGTAAGTAAAATAAATGTAATACAAGATTTGGAAAATCAAGGGGCGAAAGTTGAATACTTTGCAGTAGATGTTACAAATGAACAAAAAATGAAAGAAATGATACAAGCTGTTAAGCAACTGTATGGTCCTATACATGGTGTTGTACACGCTGCGGGAACTATTCATCATTCTGCAGGTAAACTTTTAAGTAAAGATTTAAACGACATCCAGCAAGTGATGTCTTCAAAGGTACAGGGCACAATCATAGCCGATATGGTAACAAGACAAGAACCGTTGAAATTTTTTGTAACACTATCTTCTATTTCAGCATCTAAAAAGATATGGGCGGCAAATTTAGGGGACTATGCAGCAGGGAATGCTTTTTTAAATGGTTATAGTCAGTATAGAAAGAATACTGGTGCACCTGGTCGTTCGTTATCTATAAACTATTCTTTATGGGCTGATAAAGGGTTGTCAGAAATGTTTGGGGATTTATCTGCTCTTGCAGTAAAAGCGCAAAAACTAAATCCGCTTTCATCAGAAGGCGGAACGCAAGCATTTTTTGAAGTGCTGCAATATGAGGGAAAAAGTGTTGTTCATATTCTCGATCGGCAGGAAGATTGTGTAGCAAACAATGTAGCAGAAAAGGTGGTCGTATTATCTCCTGCCAATGAGCCTGCACATCCTGTTCGCTATAAAACTGCAAAAGAAATAAAAGAAATTGTGTATCAAGTAATTGCGGCAGAAATAAATTGTGATGCTGAAAGTCTTGAAGTTACAAAGAATTTCTTGGAGTTATCGATTGATTCATTAAAAGCTACGAAAGTTATTGCGGAGATTGGAAAACAATTAAATACAGAATTATATCCTACTTTATTATTTGAATATCAAACTCCAGAAGCACTAGCTGAATATATTGAAAAAACGTATGCAGTAAATCGTCAAGAAAAGGTAGAAGTGAGGCAGAAAGAAAAGATAGGTAAAGATGAAGAATTGGTAAAAGATATCGCAATTATTGGCATGAGTGTTCGAATACCTGGGGCAAATAATTTAGAAGAATACTGGAAGATATTACAAGAAGGGGAATGTATGATTCGAGAGGTTCCAGAGGATCGTTGGAGAAAAGAATATCATTATAGTTCAGATCAAGGGATACTGCATAAAACTTACTCTAAACACGGTGGGTTTATTGAGAGACCATATGACTTTGATCCGTTATTCTTCGGCATGTCCCCGAAAGAAGCGGAAGCAACTGATCCACAACAAAGAATCTTTATGCAAGTTGCTTGGGAAGCCTTGCAACAAGCAGGTTATGGTGGAAAGCATCGAACAAATCAGATCGGTGTGTTTGTCGGATGCGAACAGAATACGTATATGGAGCACTTTATTGGATATCGTTATTACATGATGATGAAAGATGTATTAGAGAAAGATACCGCTTTTGCACATCTTCCTCTGTCAGATCGCCAAAATCTTCTTAAACAGATGGTACGTATATTAGAGCCTGGACAACTAGTGGCAGATGCAATTGCAGGAAATGGAGTGAATGAGGTCGCTGCAAGGGTTAGCCATTGTTTAAATTTAACGGGACCAAGCATGATTGTAAATACCGCTTGTTCGTCTTCTCTTGTTGCTCTTCATCATGCATGTCAAAGTATACGACAAGGTGAAACGAATATGGCGATAGCAGGGGGTGTGAATTTAAATTTATCACCTACGCCATTTGTTAGTTTGAGTAGAGTGACAGCTTTATCATCCAATGGAAACTGTTATCCTTTTGATGCAAGAGCAAATGGTATGGTTTTATCGGAAGGAGCAGGGGCAGTTCTTCTGAAATCATTAGAGCAGGCAATGGAAGATGGGGATCATATATTTGCTGTTATTAAAGGATCGGCTATTAATAACGATGGACGTTCTCAAGGCATTACAGCACCGAGACCTCAAGGACAGGCAGAAGTGATTCAAAGCGCATATTTGAATGCGAATGTTCATCCAGAAACAGTCTCGTATATTGAGACGCATGGAACGGCAACACCATTAGGAGATCCAATTGAAGTAGAGGGGATGACTCGCGCTTTTCGTACTTTTACAGATAAAGAAGGTTTTTGTGGGATTGGATCTGTCAAATCATCTATCGGTCATATGCTTTCAGCAGCAGGGATTGTTAGCCTTGTTAAAGTAGCGCTTGCGATGAAACATAAAATGATTCCGCATACAGTCAATTATGATACGCCAAATCCAAATTTAGATTTTCAACATTCACCGTTTTATGTAGTAGCGAAACAATCTCAAATTTGGGGTGACGAGAAACAAAATCATCCGCTACGAGCGGGTGTAAATGCTTTTGGGTTTGGTGGGACAAATGCTCACGTTATCCTTGAAGAGGCACCAATTTTGCAAAGAAAAGTGAATCATTCTGTACCTGAAATGAAAAGGCCTTCTTTATTGCTGCTTACTGGAAGAACAGAGAAGGTAATCCAAAACGTTGCAATGCGTTTAAAAGAACATATGAAGAAGAATCCAGATCTTTGTGTTCCCGAAGTTTGTTATTCTATGAATAGTTCGCAAAAAGAGTTATCGTGCAAAGTAGCAACGGTGATTAAATCGAAGGAACATCTTTATTCCGTTTTAGAAGCGATTGAAATGGGAAGAGAACGCTCTGAAGTGATAAAAGGTCGTTCAAATCCAAATAAACGAATGACAACTCATTTTCTATTTGATGGTACATTATGCTTGGATAAAGCACATATAAAGCAATTGAATGATACATTTTTTATTTTTCACGCAGCGTATAAAAAGTGTTTAGATGTGTTTGAAACGGAAGAGAATGAAAATAGTACTTCTTATCGACAAATACAAAGTTTTTCGTGTCAATATGCGATTGGAAAATTGTTGTTGCATTCTGGAATACAGCCTAAAAGTTTCGTGTGTGAAGGAATTGGGATTCTTGTTGGGGCTGCGTGCACAGGAATCATTACGGTAGAAGCGGCAATCCAATTTATTAAAGGGAATAAAAATCTAACAAGTGAAATTTTGCAAAATAGAAACGATACAGAATATGAATATACGATTATAACTCCGATGGGAATTATCCATAAAGAGCATACGGATATTTTAAAATCTTTATGTATGACAGATATGCAGTATACGATAACGACAAAGGATGTTGCCGAATATGTAGAGAAGAATGATGTTGTGATTCAATGTGGAATGAGTAAGAGTGATTTGCAAGGGAGATTAATATCAATGGATATAGACAAAGTTTCTGATTCGGTACATGAGCTTCTTTTGTGTATGGCTAAACTTTATACGTTAGGTGTGAACTATAATTCAGTTGCATTTTTTGAAGGAAATGAGAACCGAATACCGTTACCAACATATCCATTCGAAAATAAAATGTACAAAGTTACGTTCGAAGATGAAAACATATATAAAGAAGCGCTTTCTAATAGGGAGTTACACCAAAAGAGTAATCTAGTTGAAAGAGATGTGCATAAATTAGTTCCACTTCATCTAGATGAAACTGTACAGGAGTCTGAAAAAAGTAAAAATATGAAACAGCTCAATCATGACTTAGTCAGGTTATTTGGAAACATAATTCAATAAGGATCAAATATTGTGATTGGATAGCGACATAGCGTATATAGAATAGTACCTATGTTGCTATTCATTATTTATATTCTAGGATACAAAGTCACCTGGAATGATAGTAGTTTTATTTCATAGAGCGGTAAGGAGAAAGGAAGCGATAATATGATTTATAATTTAGATGAAAAGATAAAAAAAAAGGTTGTTTTTCTATTTTCAGGACAAGGCTCTCAATACTATCAAATGGGAAAGGAATTATTTTTTCGTTTTAATCGCTTTCAAGAAATCGTCATGGACTTCGATCGAATTGTACAAGATTGGATTGGGAAATCAGCTGTAGAAGAATTATATGGTACAAAGCAAGTAGCACATTCGTTTACAGAAACAATGCTGACGCATCCGTCTATATTCATAGTGGAATATGCGTTAGCTCGCTTTTTAATCGAAAGTGGTATTAAGCCTGATTATGTAGTGGGAACGAGTTTAGGTGAATTTACTGCATTGGCTGTATCTCAAGTAATGACACCAGAATCAGCGCTAGCATGTGTGTTAAAACAGGCGCAACTGGTAGAAAGAGATTGTGAACCAGGAAATATGTTGTTGATTCTAGAAGATGTGAGTTTGTTTTACGAGACAGATTATTTATATTGCCGAAGTGATTTGGCAGGAATACAATCGAATCATCATTTTGTCATATCTGTAGTGAAACAGAATATGAAAGAGATAGAACAATTTTTAAGATTACATAATATAAACTATTATAAGTTACCTATTTCTCATGCATTTCATTCGATTTCCATGGAGGTAATAGCAAATGAATATAAGAAATTCTTGAGCAAAATAAAATATAATAAAGTGAATATTCCGTTAGTTTCTTCGGTAGATGGACAAATGAAGAAAGAAATATCATCTGATTACTTATGGGAGGTTACGAGAAAGCCAATCTATTTTTGTAAAGCGATATGTACGCTGCAAAAAATATGTTCTGATGCCGTATTTCTTGACTTAGGTCCAGGGGGGACGCTTCATAATTCATTGCGATATATAGGAAATCAAAATGCTTCTTATCATAGTTTCCCTCTTATGAAGCCTTATCAGAATGCTGTTTGTGTTGAACAAATAAAAGAGTGGATCCGATAGTAGGGAGGAGTTACTGTTGAAACTTTCTAAATTAATAGCCGTTCAATTAGCTGAAGATGTTCCTATGATAGATTTAGAGATTATTTTGTCTTTTGTAAATCAACAAAAGCGAAGTAAATTGAAACAATATAGAAATATGAAAGATGTTCGCAGATCTCTTGTAGCGGAGTTAATTATTAGATTAGAAGTTCTGAAACAAGTAGAAATGAATAATGATGAGATTATATTTTTAAATAATGCCTATGGAAAACCGTTTTTACAAGGCTTAGATTTTTTTCATTTTAATATTTCCCATGCTGGTGAATGGGTTGTATGTGCATTTGATTGTATGTCTATCGGAGTGGATATTGAAAAAGTTGAGCGGATTGATCTTGATATAGCAAAACATGTCTTCTCGAAAAAGGAATACGAAAATTTGATGTTACAAAATGAACAGAAACAATTAGAGTGTTTTTTTGAATATTGGACAGCAAAAGAAAGTTATATAAAGGCTATTGGAAAGGGACTGTCTATTCCTTTAGACTCTTTTACAATTGATTTTGAACGGGCGAGTATTATTGCTGAGGAAACAGAATCAAAAGATTGGATGTTGAAGTCGTATGAACTCGACCTACAGTATAAGGTGACACTATGTACAAAAAATGCGTCGTTTCCTGAAGATATAATGATACGAGAGGAAAAACAAGTGTATGATGAAGTGTTATCATACGTGATGAATCGCATAACAAAGTAAGTATACATAAAATGCTTGTAAACAAATGAAGTATAGCTGTTTCCCTTTTTTATCATTTCTATCGGTTACATGATGAAATCTTACAATTCTGTAAGGTAAATGTAAGGAATTTCGATGGTAATAAAATACCAATTTTTTATAATGGAGGTAACAAAGATGAATCGAGGAGGAAAAAACATGAAAGGATTAATCGTAACGACTCTAACAGTAGCTTTTGGATTTGTAGCATATGAAAAGTTAATGAGTGTCATTGAGGTTATGAAGCATTTAGTAGCGTAGAAGAAAGAGATTTATATGAGAAGGGGAATGGGTAGATGAATGGAATGGTTATTTGGAATGATAGGTATTGGTAGTGTTATATTATTGTTATTTATCCCAGTCGGTATATTAAGTTCGACCATAAGTTTATTTTTTCTATGCTTGCTTGCTTTCATTATGCTTATTATTATGTTTTTCGTGAAGCAAAGTAAACCGATCTTCTTTTTTTGCATCATTGTGATTGCAGTTATTGCTCTTCAGGTCATTCTTCTTTTTATCTATCCTACAATTACTCGTGCTTTCCAGTAATTTAAAATCCTCTATGATAATTATTGAGGATGTTTGCCGCATGAAAAAAATCAGAGTTTCTTTCGTTTATTTAGTAGATTTAAATGCAAAAAAAGAATATTTTTATATTTCGAACAAAGAGGTTTCGAATGTTGTGTTCTGATTCTTCATTTGATATATTTACTTTGAAGAGACTAAAAATCTAAAAAAAGAGGCGAACGTATGGATAAAAAAGAAAATACGGTCGTATTGTTTCCGCAGTTGTCAGAGCGCTATATTGACCAAGGGTTTTTAGCGCTAAAAGAAAGGGAATTTGAAGAGGCATTACGCTGTTTTGAAATATTACGTCAGTATAATGCAGAAACAGAACAAACAGAATTGGCCTCGGTAATTTGTTTGCTTGAATTAAAGCGAATTGAAGAATCTAAAAAACAATGTGAGAAGTTGCTTGAAACAGGAACAGTTCTGTTTGGGGATATCCTTGAAACATATGTAACGATTTTAGTGCAAACAAATGATTATGAAGGTGTCATCCAAACGATTGAAGAAGTGTTGCAGAAGAAAGAATTGCTTCCGGAACAAAAAGAGAAATTAGCGCAGCTTGCTTTATTTGCACAAGGTATGCTTGGTGGGGAAGAAATGCCTCCGATAGATTCTAATTTTGAATTGAACGAATTTGCAAATGAACTATTTTCGGATAGCTTCGGGCAGCAGTTGCGAGCGATTAATGGTCTTTTATTAAAGGATCTTGATAAGGCGCTACCTGCTTTACAAAAGTTTCTTTTGGATGAAAAGCAGCATCCTTATTTGAAAACTTCTATTTTATATAAGATGGTAGAAAATAAAATGGAAAAAGAGGTAGCAGTAGAGAAATTCGGTGAAACAATTACAGTTATTCCGGCGCAGGTAGGTCATGATGAGGAGCAATCTGAAAAGATTATACATATATTATCGAATCGATTAGAAAATGAGTATCCTGATATATTTAAGACAATTATTACATATTGGAGAGAGATGCAAACGAGTATTTTTCCTTTCCCTCTATTAATGAATAACCCAAAAGTTTGGGCTGCTGTTTTAGAGAGAATAGGAAGAAAGCGTTTCGGGTTAATCGTCGATGAAGAGGAACTTATGAAAGTGTATCATATTCATTTAGAGGAATTTCATATTGCCTATCAATGGTTTTTACGTGTTGAGAAGGAAGGGTATTTCCCTGTATAATTATGAAAAAGAATTGTTCAGTTATTGAAACGAGAATATTCTATGTTATAATGTAAGGGTTGCAAAAGGCGGAAGTCTGCCTGTTTGTAAGAGGAGAGAAGGATATTTCTCTTACTTAATATGTTTCATATTATTCTCGAACAAAATATACCTTAGTTGTTTTTTGTAAGCAGCGAATAGATTAGAACGGTGTATCTGAAAGCTTTTGCTAGAAGATAAGAACGCCCGCACTCATCGGGTGTAGCGTTCTCGTTGTTTCTAAGAAAGGAATAATGGAATTTTAATCTATAGAGGTATGTGCATACATTATTATAGTTGGAGGGAAAGAATAAATGGCTGCAAAATGGGAAAAATTAGAAGGTAACGTTGGCGTATTAACAATCGAAGTTGATGCTAAAGAAGTTAACAACTCTCTTGACGCTGCGTTCAAAAAAGTAGTAAAAACAATTAACGTACCAGGTTTCCGTAAAGGTAAAATGCCTCGTCCGTTATTCGAACAACGCTTTGGTGTAGAATCTTTATACCAAGATGCATTAGACATCATCTTACCAAAAGCATACAGTGAAGCAATCGATGAAACTGGTATCTTCCCAGTTGCTCATCCTGAGATTGACATCGAGAAGTTCGAAAAAAATACAAACCTTGTTTTCACTGCGAAAGTTACTGTAAAACCTGAAGTGAAATTAGGCGAGTATAAAGGCTTAGCAGTAGAAAAAATCGACACAACTGTAACTGACGAAGATGTAGAGAACGAATTAAAAGCTTTACAAGAGCGTCAAGCTGAACTAGTTGTGAAAGAAGATGGAACTGTTGAAAACGGTGATACAGCTGTAATCGACTTCGAAGGTTTCGTGAATGGCGAAGCATTCGAAGGTGGAAAAGGTGAAAATTACTCTCTAGCAATCGGTTCTGGTACATTCATCCCAGGCTTTGAAGAGCAATTAATTGGTCTTAAAGCTGGTGAGTCTAAAGATGTTGAAGTAACATTCCCAGAAGAGTACCATGCAGAAGAACTTGCTGGAAAACCAGCAACGTTCAAAGTAACAGTTCATGAAATCAAAGCAAAAGAACTTCCTGAGTTAAACGACGAGTTCGCTAAAGATGTGAACGAAGAAGTTGCAACTCTTGATGAGTTAAAAGCAAAACTTCGCACAGACTTAGAAGAAGGTAAAAAGCATGAAGCTGAACACAAAGTTCGTGACGAAGTAGTAGAAAAAGCTGCTGCTAACGCTGAAATCGACATTCCAGAAGCTATGATCGAAACAGAATTAGATCGCATGGTTAGCGAATTTGAACAACGCTTAAGCCAACAAGGTATGAACCTTGAGCTTTACTACCAATTCACAGGTACTGATGCTGACAAGCTAAAAGAACAAATGAAAGAAGATGCGCAAAAACGCGTAAGAATCAACCTTGTTCTTGAAGCAATCATTAAAGCTGAAAACATCGAAGTTGCTGAAGAAGAAGTAAATGCAGAGATTGAAAAAATGGCTGAAATGTACAATATGCCAGTAGATGCTATTAAGCAAGCTCTTGGAAACACAGAAGCTCTAGCTGAAGATCTTAAAGTTCGTAAAGCTGTAGACTTCTTAGTAGACAATAGCAAAGCTGCATAATAAAATAACAAGGCGCGATTTTAATCGTGCCTTGTTTTATAAATATGAATATATTTGTAAAACTTTTTGATGAGGAAGGAAAAGAACCTTTAAAAGTCGAATATACATATTTCAAAAGTTTTAAAAACTTTTTATTTGTACATAACTAATCATATTATTTGTATTTCTCGCCACGTAGTGACATAATATGTATTTACATACGATACATTTATCGTGTACATACGAAGGCAAGATATTAGCACTTTGTAAGGGGTGTGAAAATATGTTTAAATTTAACGATGAGAAAGGGCAATTGAAATGTTCTTTCTGTGGCAAAACACAAACGCAAGTTCGAAAGCTTGTTGCAGGACCAGGTGTCTATATTTGTGATGAGTGTATTGAGCTTTGTACGGAAATTGTACAAGAGGAGCTTGCGAAAGACGAAGAAGTAGAATTCAAAGATGTACCGAAACCGATAGAGATTCGCGAAATTTTGGATGAGTATGTCATCGGGCAAGATAATGCGAAGAAAGCACTAGCGGTAGCGGTATATAATCATTACAAACGCATTAATTCTAACAGCAAAATTGATGATGTAGAATTGGCGAAGAGTAATATCGCACTTATTGGGCCGACAGGTAGCGGTAAAACGTTATTAGCTCAAACATTGGCGCGTATTTTAAATGTTCCGTTTGCGATTGCAGATGCAACATCTTTAACAGAGGCTGGATATGTAGGGGAAGATGTAGAAAATATCTTGCTTAAACTTATTCAAGCTGCTGATTATGATGTTGAGAAAGCAGAAAAAGGAATTATTTACATTGATGAGATTGATAAAGTGGCACGTAAGTCAGAAAATCCATCCATTACGCGTGATGTATCTGGTGAGGGTGTGCAACAGGCACTTCTGAAAATTTTAGAAGGTACTGTAGCGAGCGTTCCGCCTCAAGGTGGTCGTAAACATCCACATCAAGAATTTATTCAAATTGATACAACGAATATTCTATTTATTTGCGGTGGTGCGTTTGACGGCATTGAGCCAATTATTAAACGTCGCCTTGGTGAAAAAGTAATTGGATTTGGTTCTGAGAAGAAAAATGCGGAAGTAAATGAAAAGCATGTTTTATCTCACGTATTGCCAGAAGACCTGTTACGATTTGGTTTAATTCCAGAATTTATCGGTCGTCTACCAGTTATTGCAAACCTAGAGCCGCTTGATGAAGATGCTCTTGTTGATATTTTAACAAAACCGAAAAATGCACTTGTAAAGCAGTTCCAAAAATTACTGGAGCTTGATGACGTTGAATTAGAGTTTGAAGAAGGTGCACTAATTGAGATTGCGAAAAAAGCAATTGAACGTAAGACAGGTGCTCGTGGACTTCGCTCTATTATTGAAGGCTTAATGCTTGAAGTCATGTTTGAGCTTCCATCTCGTAAAGATATCGAGAAGTGTATTTTAACAAGAGAGACAGTAGCAAATAATGCACCACCAAAATTAGTGTTACAAGATGGTACTGTACTCGATACAAAAACATCTGCATAATGTTCAAAGGGAGAAACAGCAATTTTTGTAATTGCTGTTTCTTCTTATGTTTAGCACGATTCCTCTCCGGAAATACTAAATGGTAAAACCGTAGCGGGAGGAAATGAATCATGAGCTGGACAAACATATTCTTACTCGTTCAACTTGTTTTTGGTGTTATTGTCGGTTTATATTTCTGGCATTTGCTCCGAAATCAGCGAACGCAAAAAGTTTCCATTGATCGAGAATCGAAAAAAGAATTAGAACAACTTCGTAACATGCGTGAGATTTCTTTAACAGAACCACTTGCGGAAAAAGTACGTCCCACATCTTTTTCAGATATCGTTGGACAAGAAGATGGGATTCGATCATTAAAGGCGGCACTTTGTGGACCGAATCCGCAACATGTCATTATATATGGCCCTCCTGGAGTAGGGAAAACAGCGGCGGCGCGTCTTGTGTTAGAAGAAGCAAAGAAAAATCAAAAATCTCCATTTCGTAAGAGCGCAGTATTTATTGAACTGGATGCGACAACTGCACGCTTTGATGAGCGCGGCATTGCTGATCCTTTAATCGGTTCCGTACATGATCCGATTTATCAAGGGGCAGGAGCGATGGGACAAGCAGGAATTCCGCAACCTAAAAAAGGGGCTGTTACAGATGCACATGGCGGTATTTTATTTATTGATGAAATTGGAGAACTTCATCCTATTCAAATGAATAAAATGTTGAAGGTGTTAGAAGATCGAAAAGTATTTTTAGAAAGTGCATATTACAGTGAAGAAAATACGCTGATTCCGACGTACATACATGATATTTTTCAAAAAGGGTTACCAGCTGATTTTCGTCTCGTTGGGGCAACAACGCGCTCGCCAGAAGAAATTCCCCCTGCGATTCGTTCTCGTTGTTTAGAGGTGTTCTTCCGTGAATTGGATACGGAAGAAGTTCAAAAAGTAGCAAAGAATGCAGCGGAAAAAGTAGAGATGGAAATTGACGAGCAAGGAATTGAAATGATAGGAATGTATGCAAGAAATGGCCGGGAAGCCATTAATCTTGTGCAAATTTCTGCTGGGATGGCAATTAATGAAGAGCGTTCCTTTATTAAGAATGAGGATGTTGAATGGGTGATTCATTCTAGTCAACTTACTCCGAAGTATGAAAGGCGAATATACCCCATTCCGCGAATTGGCTTAGTGAATGGTCTAGCTGTATATGGGCCTAATACAGGAGCATTGTTAGAAGTTGAAGTCACAGCTATTCCTTCTCAGGATAAGGGGACAGTAAATGTGACAGGTATTGTAGAGGAAGAGAGTATCGGGAGTCAAACGAAATCAATTCGTCGTAAAAGTATGGCGAAAGGATCGGTTGATAATGTATTAACTGTACTTCGTTCCTTAGAATTATTGCCAGAAGGATATGATATACATATTAACTTTCCTGGGGGCATTCCAGTTGATGGTCCATCAGCTGGAATTGCAATGGCTACGGGAGTGTATTCCGCTTTACATCGCGTATATATAAGTAACGAAATTGCGATGACAGGGGAGATAAGCATTCACGGAGAAGTGAAACCAGTGGGTGGTGTATATGCAAAAGTGAAAGCGGCAAAAAAGGCAGGGGCAAAAAAAGTGATTATTCCTGCTGAAAATATGCAGCCATTTTTGTATACCATAAAAGGAATTGAAATTATTCCTGTTCGCAGGCTAAAAGAAGTGTTTGAATTGGCATTCGTGCAGGAAAATTCACATCGTGAAATGGATCTGCGTAACGATTTAGAAGAAGGCGATGTACAATCTATGTAAATAGGGTGAAGCTTTCGGCGGAGCGTTTCATTACATACGAATTAGAGCGTTGTTCTGTAGGAATTTTTATAGAGATAAGAAGCATATTGCGCACAATGGTGAGAGAAATATTTGCCAGACTTCGTTTAAGTTTGTATGCTTAAGCGGAGTCCATTTTTCTTTTATGAGGAGAAAAAGTCGTGAAATTGCGATGATAAAGAATCTCTGTAATTGCATCAGGGTGTATTGTAATATAAAATAGTTGAACAGGAGTTTAATTTATTATGGAGGTGCTATGTCTAGTATGAATACGAACGAAAGAATCTTGCCCCTCCTACCATTAAGAGGCGTTCTCGTATATCCGACGATGGTTCTGCATCTTGATGTAGGACGTGATAAGTCGATACAAGCACTAGAGCAGGCAGCAATGGATGAAAATATTATCTTTTTAGCAATGCAAAAAGAAATGAATATTGATGATCCGAAAGAAGATGACATATATAGTGTAGGTACAGTGGCGAAGGTAAAGCAGATGTTAAAGCTGCCAAACGGTACGCTTCGTGTCCTGGTAGAAGGTTTACATAGAGCAAAAGTAGTAGAATTTACAGAATTAGAAAACGTAATACAAGTTTCTGTTCAAACGATAGTAGAAGAAGAGGAAGGCGACTTAGAAGAAAAAGCTCTTATGCGCACATTGCTAGAGCATTTCGAACAGTATATTAAAGTTTCCAAAAAGATATCGAACGAAACATTCGCAACGGTAGCCGATGTGGAAGAGGCTGGAAGATTAGCGGATTTAATTGCTTCTCATTTACCAATTAAAACGAAACAAAAGCAAGAAATTTTGGAAATCATATCTGTTAACGAAAGATTACATACTTTAATCTCTATTATTCAAGATGAACAAGAGTTATTAAGTTTAGAAAAGAAAATCGGGCAAAAAGTAAAACGTTCGATGGAACGTACGCAAAAGGAATATTTTCTGCGGGAACAAATGAAGGCTATTCAAACAGAACTTGGTGATAAAGAAGGAAAAGGCGGGGAAGTTGAAGAACTTCGTAAAAAAATTGAAGAGGCAGGAATGCCGGAAGAGACAAAGGAAGCTGTCTTAAAAGAATTAGATCGCTATGAAAAATTACCAGTAAGTTCTGCGGAAAGCGGTGTGATTCGCAATTATATTGACTGGTTATTAGCGCTTCCATGGACAGAGGCAACAGATGATAAAATTGATCTTGCTCATTCTGAAATGATCTTAAATAAAGACCATTATGGGCTTGAAAAAGTAAAAGAGCGTGTCTTGGAATATTTAGCTGTTCAAAAGTTAACAAATTCACTAAAGGGACCAATCTTATGTCTAGTAGGGCCTCCTGGGGTCGGAAAAACATCATTAGCACGTTCGATTGCAACATCGCTAAATCGTAATTTTGTCCGTGTCTCCCTCGGTGGTGTTCGCGATGAATCTGAGATTAGAGGTCATCGTCGTACATATGTTGGTGCAATGCCAGGTCGGATTATACAAGGGATGAAAAAAGCAAAGACAATCAATCCGGTCTTTTTATTAGAT
This sequence comes from Bacillus cereus group sp. BfR-BA-01492, assembly GCF_022662815.1. Lineage (NCBI taxonomy): Bacteria > Bacillati > Bacillota > Bacilli > Caryophanales > Bacillaceae > Bacillus > Bacillus cereus group sp. BfR-BA-01492. The sequence goes on along the minus strand of NZ_JAKUEH010000002.1, from coordinate 85,167 downwards.
GAGATTGATAAAATGTCCAATGATTTCCGTGGAGATCCATCTGCGGCGTTACTTGAAGTGTTAGATCCAGAACAAAATCATAATTTTAGCGATCATTATATTGAAGAACCGTATGATTTATCAAAGGTTATGTTTGTGGCAACTGCGAATACGCTTGCTAGCATTCCTGGACCGCTTCTTGATCGGATGGAAATCATATCAATTGCTGGTTATACAGAAATTGAAAAAGTACATATTGCACGTGAACATTTATTATCGAAGCAATTAAAAGAGCATGGTTTACGAAAAGGGAATTTACAAGTACGTGATGAGGCTCTTCTTGAAATGATTCGTTATTATACACGTGAAGCTGGTGTGCGTACGTTAGAACGTCAAATTGCTAAGGTTTGTCGTAAATCAGCGAAAATTATCGTTACAGGGGAACGTAAGCGCGTTGTTGTTACAGAGAAGAATATTGCGGACCTTTTAGGAAAGCGTATATTCCGATACGGTCAGGCTGAAAAGGTAGATCAAGTTGGTATGGCAACAGGATTAGCTTATACATCTGCTGGTGGCGATACACTTGCAATTGAAGTGGCTGTATCTCCTGGAAAAGGGAAATTAATTTTAACAGGGAAGCTTGGAGATGTGATGAAAGAATCTGCGCAAGCAGCTTTTAGTTATATTCGTTCTCGTGCAGAGGAACTTCATATTGACCCAGATTTCCATGAGAAAAATGACATCCATATTCACGTTCCAGAAGGAGCAGTTCCGAAAGATGGTCCATCAGCAGGTATTACGATGGCAACGGCACTTATTTCTGCCCTAACAGGTATTCCTATAAGTAAAGAAGTAGGGATGACGGGTGAGATTACGCTTCGCGGTCGTGTATTACCAATCGGTGGTTTGAAAGAAAAAACATTAAGTGCTCATCGCGCAGGTTTAACAAAAATTATTTTGCCAGCAGAAAACGAAAAAGATCTAGATGATATTCCAGAAAGCGTAAAAGAAAATCTTACGTTTGTGCTTGTGTCTCATTTAGATGAAGTGTTAGAGCATGCCTTAGTAGGAGTGAAACAATGAAAGTAACAAAAGCAGAGATTGTTATTAGTGCTGTTAGACCAGACCAATATCCAGAAAGTGACTTGCCAGAAATTGCTTTAGCAGGTCGTTCGAATGTTGGAAAGTCATCTTTTATTAATACAATCTTAAATCGTAAAAAGTTAGTCCGCATTTCTTCTAAACCTGGAAAAACGCAAACATTAAACTTTTTCATCATTAATGATATGATGCATTTCGTGGATGTTCCGGGCTACGGTTATGCGAAGGTATCGAAATCAGAACGTGCAGCGTGGGGTAAGATGATTGAAACTTACTTTACAACACGTGAACAATTAGATGCGACTGTGCTAGTAATTGATTTACGCCATCCTCCAACAAAGGATGATGTAATGATGTATGATTTCTTAAAGCATTATGAAATTCCAACAATTATTATTGCAACAAAGGCTGATAAAATTCCAAAAGGGAAATGGCAAAAGCATTTGAAAGTTGTAAAGGAAACACTTGATGTAGAAGCCGGTGATGAAGTAGTTCTATTTTCTTCTGAAACAGGGCTTGGAAAAGAAGAAGCGTGGAAAGCGATTCATAAGTTTACAAAAACAAAAAACGCGTGACGAATTCGTCACGCGTTTTTTGTTTGACAATTATATTAGCTTAAAAAGGATGCGGTTGGGAAGGCTATTTTATGTAACATTATGGAACAATCATACATATTTTATGTGATAATGAAAGAAGATAGAGAAAGATCGTGCTTCAATGTATATGGAATAGTTTCCATTACTTGATTCTGGCAGTTTTTTTTGGTAACGTACAAATAGAGTTATTATTTTATAATGATTATAAAGTAGGTATTTGATAGGAAGATTGTCTCATTAGTTTGTGAATTCGAGGAAAAAGGATAAAAAATTTCGTTGTTCACACGATTGTCAGATTCATAACAGGAAAGTTGTATTATGATAGTAGATAAGGTGATAAAACGGGTGAAGGGGGACATGCTGCGTGCATATTCTTGTTGTTAGTGTAAATTATCGAACAGCCCCTGTAGAGATTCGTGAGAAACTCACATTTCAGGCAGCAGAACTAGAACGAGCAATGATGACATTACAAAGTCAAAAAAGCGTGCTAGAGAATGTCATTGTATCAACGTGCAATCGTACGGAGATTTATGCTGTTGTTGATCAATTACACACGGGACGATATTACATTAAGAAATTTTTAGCTGATTGGTTTCAGCTTGAGATAGAAGAAGTTTCACCATACTTGTCTATTTTTGAACAAGATGGTGCAATTGAGCATTTATTCCGCGTTACGTGCGGATTAGATTCTATGGTAGTTGGCGAAACACAGATTTTAGGTCAAATTCGAAATAGCTTTTTAACAGCCCAGGAGGTAAAGGCAACAGGAACCATTTTTAACGAATTGTTTAAACAGGTCATTACGTTAGCAAAACGTGCACATTCAGAAACGACAATTGGTGAAAGTGCAATGTCTGTTAGCTATGCCGCTGTTGAACTTGGGAAGAAAATTTTTGGTGATTTAACAGACTGTCACGTTTTAATTCTTGGTGCTGGAAAAATGGGTGAGCTTGCACTGCAAAACTTATATGGAAGCGGAGCTCGAAAAGTTACTGTTATGAACCGTACATTTACAAAAGCGGAAACAATGGCAGAAAAATATATGGGGCATGCGAAGCCGTTAAGTGAACTACAATGTGCTTTATTAGAAGCGGACATTTTGATCAGTTCAACAGGATCCTCGAATTATGTCATTACGAAAGAAATGATGAAAAAAGTAGAACGCATGCGCAGTGGTCGCCCATTATTTATGGTTGATATTGCCGTACCTCGTGATATCGATCCAGAAATCAATGAATTAGAGGGTTCTTTCTTGTACGATATCGATGATTTACAAGATGTAGTGGAAGCGAATCGTGCTGAGCGTTTAAAAGAAGCGGAAAAGATTCAATTTATGATTGAAGAAGAAATCGTTTTATTTAAAAATTGGTTAAACACGCTAGGTGTTGTGCCTTTAATATCGGCTCTTCGAGAGAAAGCGTTAGGAATTCAAAGTGAGACGATGAGAAGTTTAGAACGAAAAATTCCAACGTTAAGCGATCGGGAGAAAAAGGTTATTAGTAAGCATACAAAAAGTATTATTAATCAATTGTTGAAGGATCCAATCTTGGTGGCAAAAGAGCTAGCTGGAGAAGAGGAAGCAACGGAAAAGCTTGCTTTATTTGCGAAAATTTTTGATTTAGAAGTACAAGAAGAGGTTGAACATACGGAAGAACCGGAACATAAACGAGCGTGGACACCATCCGTTTCATCTTTATAATACGAAAGGATGATCGGATGAGCTTTTTAAATAATAGTATTATTTATCATATCGCAATTATTTTATATGCTTGTAGCATTAGTTTATATTTTATAGATTATTTTCAAAGTAACCGAAAGGCGAATCGCTTTGCTTTTTGGTTACTTTCCATTGTATGGGTGTTACAGTCTGTTTTTATGTTGCTAAGAGCTACAGAGTCAGAAACGAATCCGATTCTAACCTTGCTATCTGGGATTTATTTTTATGTATGGCTATTGATTACAATGTCATTAGTCATCAATCGGTTTATGCGAATTGACTTCTTAGTTTTTTTTACAAATGTTGTTGCTTTTGGTGTAAGTGCGTTTTCTATTTTTACGCCGCTCGGAAAGATGTCGCCTGTACTCGCTGAGCAATTAGTTTCAGAGCTTGTTTATGTGCATGTAGGTATGGCGATTATTTCCTATGCAACATTTACCGTTTCATTCATTTTTTCTATTATGTATTTACTTCAGTACCGGCTTTTAAAACAGAAAAAATGGAATGCTAGATTAAGAAGATTAGGAAATTTACCAAAACTTGAGTCGATGTCTTATGGCTTAAATTTGTTTTCTGTACCATTTTTCTTATTGGCCATTTTACTCGGATGTATATGGGGATATACGAAGTTAGATAATTTTCATTGGTATGACACGAAAGTAATCGGGTCTTTTGTTGTTTTATTTATGTATTGTGCAGGTTTATATTTACGAGGAGCAGATGCATTGCACGGAAAAAAGATTATCCAATGGAATATTGGTGCATTCCTAGTTATGTTAGTTAATATTTTCCTATTGAGCAGTTTATCCAACTTCCATTTTTGGTATTTATAATGAGGAGAGAAAGTTATGCGCAAAATTATTGTAGGTTCAAGAAAGAGTAAGCTGGCATTAACACAAACGAATTGGTTTATTGATCAATTACAAGCGCTTGGCTTACCGTATGAATTTGAAGTAAAGGAAATTGTTACAAAAGGGGATGTCATTTTAGACGTTACGCTTTCTAAAGTAGGCGGTAAAGGGTTATTTGTAAAAGAGATTGAGCATGCTCTTCTTACAAAAGAAATCGATTTGGCTGTACACAGTATGAAAGATATGCCTGCTATGCTCCCAGCTGGTTTAACAATTGGGTGTATACCAAAGCGTATTGATCCGCGTGATGCATTTATTTCGAAGAATGGGGAATCGTTTCAGGAGTTAGCAAAAGGTGCAACTCTTGGCACGAGCAGTTTAAGACGTAGCGCACAATTATTGGCTGCTAGACCTGACTTACAAGTGAAATGGATTCGTGGAAATATCGATACGAGATTACGTAAATTACAAGAAGAAAACTATGATGCAATTATTTTAGCAACAGCTGGACTAAAGCGGATGGGTTGGGATGATGATGTGATTACAGAACACCTGGACGAATCCTTATGTGTACCAGCTGTAGGACAAGGTGCTTTAGCTATTGAATGTCGTGAAGATGATAAGGACTTATTGCAGTTATTAGCACATATGAACGATGCAGCAACAGAACGAACAGTAGCGGCAGAAAGAGTGTTTCTTCATAAGCTTGAAGGAGGATGTCAAGTACCTATTGCAGGATATGCAACACTTCAAGAAGATGAAAAAATTCAATTACATGCACTTGTTGGATCAACGGATGGCTCTGTCTTATTAAAAGAAACAGTAGTAGGTACAAATCCCGAGACAGTAGGGTTAGAAGCGGCAGAGCGCTTGATTCAGCAAGGTGCAAAAGAGCTCATTTCAGCTGCAAATAAGGAGCAACAGTAACTATGAATGCCCTTGTTGGAAAAAAAGTGCTCGTTACACGTGCCCAGCATCAAGCTGGGCAAATGAGCGTAGCAGTGAGAAAAGAGAGCGGAATTCCAATGGAAATTCCGCTCTTGCGTATAGATGGGGTATCTCAAGAAAAGCTTCAAAGGGTAGCCAAACAGTTGCATGTATACGATTGGATCATTTTTACGAGCAAAAATGGAGTAAGGTTCTTTTTGGAGGCATTAAATCAGAAACTTCCGCCTGCTATAAAAATTGCTGCAGTCGGTATAAAAACGGCGCAAGAACTAGAAGCAAGAGGGTATCAAGTTCATTTTGTTCCAACGGCGTTTGTTGCTGAAACGTTTGCGATGGAATTTGTGCAAACATTAAACGGGACAGAGCGTATTTTATTTCCAAAAGGGAATTTAGCTAGAGATGTAATTTCAGTGAAACTTCGTGAAGCTCGGGTGCTTGTAGAAGAGTTGGTTGTCTATGAAACGAAACCAAATGATGAGAAAAAAGAAGACTTAATCGGAGCTTTACAATCGAATCAAATTGATGTGATTACATTTACAAGTCCCTCTACAGTTGAAAGCTTTGTAAAGTTACTCGAGGGTACAAACTGGAGAGAATGGATAAAAAAATGTACAATTGCTTGTATAGGACCAATAACAGAAAAAGAGGCAAGAAAGTATTTTAAATATGTGCTTGTTCCAGAAGAATACACGATAGAATCATTAATACAATGCATTTCCAAGTTTTATGTAAATGCATAATGAAAATAAAAGAATGGGGATAGAATTTTATGAACTCTTTACAATTTAATCGTCATCGTCGTTTAAGACAAAGCGGAAATATGCGTGCGCTTGTACGTGAAACATTTTTACATACGGAAGACTTTATTTACCCTATTTTCGTACTTGAAGGTGAAAATATTCGTAACGAAGTTCCTTCTATGCCAGGCGTATATCAAGTTTCTTTAGATTTACTGCAAGCTGAAATGCAAGAAGTGGTTGATTTAGGTATTCGTTCTGTTATCGTATTTGGCGTACCTGCTGAGAAGGACGAGATTGGATCTTCTGCATTTTGTGAACACGGCATTGTACAACGTGCGATTCAACAAATTAAAGAGCAATTTCCAGAGTTAGTCGTCATTGCGGATACATGTTTATGTCAATATACAAGCCATGGTCATTGCGGTGTAATTGAAGATGGTATTATTTTAAATGATAAATCGTTAGAAATTCTTGCAAAAACAGCTGTAAGCCAAGCGAAAGCAGGAGCAGATATTATTGCTCCCTCTAACATGATGGACGGATTTGTAACAGCTATTCGTCATGCTTTAGATGAAAATGGTTTTGCACACGTGCCAGTTATGTCTTATGCAGTGAAATATGCATCTGCATTTTATGGACCATTCCGTGATGCAGCGCATGGTGCACCGCAATTTGGAGATCGGAAAACATATCAAATGGATCCAGCAAATCGAATGGAAGCATTCCGAGAAGCTGAGTCAGATGTAATGGAAGGAGCAGATTTCTTAATTGTAAAACCAGCTCTTTCTTATTTAGACATTGTTCGCGATGTGAAAAATAACTTTAATGTACCGATTGTCGCATATAATGTGAGCGGAGAATATTCTATGATTAAAGCAGCTGCCCAAAATGGCTGGATTAATGAAAAAGAGATTGTCCTTGAAAAATTATTAAGTATGAAACGTGCGGGTGCGAATTTAATTATTACGTATCATGCAAAAGATGCAGCAAGATGGTTACGAGAAGGGGGCGCGCGATAATGAAAAAGTTTGATAAATCGATTAAAGCGTTTGAAGAAGCTCAAGATTTAATGCCTGGTGGTGTAAATAGCCCAGTTCGTGCATTTAAATCGGTTGGGATGAATCCGTTATTTATGGAGCGAGGAAAAGGTTCTAAAGTATATGATATCGATGGAAATGAGTACATTGACTACGTATTATCATGGGGACCGCTTATTCATGGACATGCCAATGAGCGTGTTGTAGAGTCGTTAAAAGCTGTTGCGGAAAAAGGAACAAGCTTTGGGGCACCAACAGAAATTGAAAATAAATTAGCTCAGCTTGTGATTGAACGTGTGCCATCTATTGAAATTGTGCGTATGGTAAACTCTGGAACAGAGGCAACGATGAGTGCGCTTCGTTTAGCACGTGGTTATACAGGACGTAATAAAATTTTAAAATTTATCGGTTGTTATCATGGTCATGGTGATTCTCTATTAATTAAAGCTGGTTCTGGCGTTGCAACACTTGGTTTACCGGATAGTCCTGGTGTACCAGAAGGTGTAGCCCAAAATACAATTACAGTAGCTTATAATGATTTAGAAAGCGTAAAATATGCTTTTGAACAATTCGGAGATGATATTGCTTGTGTAATTGTTGAACCGGTAGCAGGAAATATGGGAGTTGTACCACCTATACCAGGATTTTTAGAAGGACTTCGTGAAGTAACTGAGCAATATGGAGCGCTGCTTATCTTTGATGAGGTAATGACTGGATTCCGCGTTGCATATAACTGTGGACAAGGATATTACGGTGTAACACCTGATTTAACTTGCTTAGGAAAAGTGATCGGTGGCGGTCTACCGGTAGGAGCATATGGTGGTAAAGCAGAAATTATGCGTCAAGTTGCGCCTAGTGGACCGATTTATCAAGCAGGTACTTTATCTGGTAACCCACTTGCGATGACAGCGGGATATGAAACATTAATACAGCTAACACCAGAATGTTATAAAGAGTTTGAACGTAAAGCAGAAATGTTGGAGAATGGTTTGCGTCAGGCTGCGGAAAAACATGGTATACCACACCATATTAATCGAGCAGGTTCGATGATTGGTATTTTCTTTACGAATGAACGAGTGATTAACTATGATGCAGCAAAAACATCGAATTTAGAGTTTTTTGCGGCTTATTATCGTGAAATGGTAGAACAAGGTGTGTTCTTACCACCATCTCAATTTGAAGGATTATTCTTATCAACAGCACATAGTGATGCTGATATTGAAGCAACAATTGCTGCGGCAGAAATTGCAATGTCAAAATTAAAAGCATAAATAAAAAGGTTGTTTGGAATCTTCCAGGCAACCTTTTTTCATTTATAAGAAAAGACCACATGTGCGATTTTTTTACTCATAAAATGTCCCCAAGAAACATAAATCTGTAATGACATACAGTTTGGGAGGGGGAAAAGGAGTGGCAACAGATCATTCATTACGTTTTTCACTAAAAGAATCGGTTTGGTTCCAAAAAGGACAGGAAGTCGAAGAACTTTTGTCAATTTCGTTAGATCCAGACGTTGAGATAGAAGAGCTTGAACATGAAGTGATTGTGCGAGGGCAGTTAGATTTAACTGGGGAATATATTGCAAAGAAAGAGGAAACTGAGTTTTCAACGAGTGAATTATCCCCGGCGAAATCAATTGATTATGTGGAAGAGAGAGAAGATGGTATTCATGAACTTGTTCATTCGTTTCCACTAGAAATTTCCATTCCAAGAAATCGAGTAAAGGTAATTGAAGAATTGTATGTTTCTATCGAGGAATTTGATTATGAGTTAAAGGAAAATGGCTGCTTACAATTATTAGCTGATATTTCTATATACGGATTAAATGATATTGAGCGTGAGCTGGATGATGTGGAAGATATAGAAAGTGAACATGTGAACGGTAAAAGAGAAGAAGAGATAGAAACAGTTGAAGAGGAAAAAGAGCTGGAAGAGCCGGAAGAAACAGCAGAAATCATTCTTCAATCAGAATCAAACGGATGGGAAGATTATGCCTTTGAACCGTTTCAATTAGAAGAACGGAAAGAACAAGAGTTAGTAGAGGAAGAAGAATTAGAAGAACATGATGTAGAAGAGCGAGATAAAGAGGAAACGATGCCGCAAGTTGAGTTGTTTGGACGAACAGGTTTTCAAGAAAAAGAAACGAAGAAAGAAAAGGAAGACCAAGAAGAACCTGTATATTCTCAAAGAGATGAAAATGCCTTATATTTAACAAAATTGTTTACAAAAGAAGCAGAAGAAGAATTTACAAAGGTGAGAATGTACTTTGTGCAAGAGGGAGATACAATCGAGTCGGTAGCAGAGCGTTATGAGACATCTGTGCAACATTTACATCGCATGAACCGAACGGACGATATTTATTTAACAGCAGGTCAAGTTATTTATATACCTGTTCCAAAAGCGAAGTCAAAATGAGTGAAGACTATTCTTCACTCATCTCTTTTCTTCCATTTGAATTTTTAGATGAGAAAGGATTAGTCGGATGGATATAGAATTACGCAATCGCTATGAACCAATTGTGAGACGATATCAATTGAATGTAGAGCACATCGAAGAATATGGGAATGTAATGAGGATTTATACGAATCAAGGCCCGTATGCATTAAAAAAATTGCCGAATCAAAGACTAGAGCGCAATCACTTTATGCATCATATTCAATATTTAAAAGAAAAAGGTTTTTCCAACTATGTTCCCATCTATCACGCGATGGATGGGAATTATATTTTGAGTGACGGAACATATAGTTATTATTTAATGCCTTGGCTTGAGAAAGCTGACGGGAATGGCGAGGATAATGGTCAATATCATAAAATGTTTCAAACGTTAGCGATGCTTCATAAAAAAACAGTGCGAGAGGAACCGTATACAGAAGAGGCGTTAGAAAATCATTATACAAATATAGCGGATCGCTGGGAGCAAGATGGTGAAATATTAGAAGAATTTCTTGTTCAATCCGAATCAAAGTGGTATATGTCACCATTTGAATTGCAGTATTGTACGTATTTTCATCATGTGATGAGAGCGCGAGATTTTGCGACAAAGCAGCTTACCGATTGGTATGAAGCGATGAAAGAAAAAGAAAAAACACGCATTTCCTTAGTGCATGGAAATGTATCTCTCAATCATTTTTTATTTGATTATGAGAGGAATGGCTATTTTATTAGTTTAGAAAGAACACAATTTGCGACTCCTATTCAAGATATTGTAGGTTTCTATACACGTTCTTTAAATACCTATCCAATTGCTAGAAGTGACCGTTTTGAATGGTATCAGGAATATCAAAAACATTTTCCCTTTACAAAAGAAGAACAACTCCTAATGTTTGCTTATTTAACGTATCCCTCTCCATTTATTCGTCAAATCCGTTCGTATGTAAAGAAGAAACAAGTTCGCAATGAGCAAAAAGAGTTTCGAAATGTGAAAATGTTACAGCAATCTCATTGGCTTGTAAGTAATATTGAGTATTTTCTTTCCCAACTACAAGCTGTACAGCAGGGAAACGGATCATAGCCGTAGTTTTGAAACTACGGCTGAAAATGTAAGCGAATCGTTGCTATAACAAAAATAATCAAAATGATAAAATCTAAAAATGTTGGTAGCAATAAGGTGCGAATCCCTTGGAAAATAGTCAGTGGTATTGCAAAATCAGAAAACATGGTTTGTAAACTTCTAACCCATGAGGGGGCAGAAAAATTATAGGAACGCCGATAACGTCGCATCATAATGATTCCTCCATCTAGGAAGCCAATCTATTTTGTAGTCTATGAAAGGGGAAGGTAATGTTACAGTATGTAGGATAAGTGCTGAATGTGCTTATCCTACTTTTACCTTGATCCCGCTACTTTTGGGTAGCTTAATTCATGAAGGTGAATAATCGGTAAGGATGAAGAAATAACAATGAGTAACGTTTCATGTTATACTTTTATAGTGCAAATAAAGATCAGACTGAGTAATCATTTAACATAAAATTTTTTTATCTTGACGAATATGGTTTCGTTTTTTACACTATTGTATATAATAAATAACAATTATATAAATGCATTGAAGGGGAAGAGTATAACATAAAACGTCTTCAGAGAGGGGAATTATTAGCTGGGAGATTCTCTAGATAGTCATGTTAGAAGGTAGCCCTGGAGCATCTTTTCTGAACGGATATATTCTCATTAGGAAAAGACGGATTTGACCGTTATCAAATAAAGAGTATAAACAAATCTTGCATTTGTTTGTAAATAAAGGTGGTACCGCGATGTCCCTCGTCCTTTTTGGATGAGGGGCATTTTTTATTTTAAGGAGGGAAAGTAATGTCAAATACGGAAAAGAATTTACCGACTAAATATGATCATATGTCCGTTGAAGAAGGACGTTATCAATGGTGGCTTGAAGGTAAATATTTCGAAGCAACAGGAGATGAGAAGAAACAACCATACACAATTGTAATTCCACCTCCAAACGTAACAGGTAAATTGCATTTAGGGCATGCTTGGGATACAACGCTTCAAGATATTTTAACACGTACAAAGCGCATGCAAGGTTACGATGTATTATGGCTTCCAGGTATGGACCATGCAGGTATTGCAACACAAGCAAAAGTAGAAGCGAAACTTCGCGAAGAAGGAATTTCACGTTACGATCTTGGACGTGAAAAGTTCCTTGAGAAAGCATGGGAGTGGAAAGAAGAGTATGCTTCTCACATTCGCCAACAATGGGGAAAAGTTGGTTTAGGATTAGATTACTCTCGTGAACGTTTTACTTTAGATGAGGGTTTATCTGATGCGGTTAAGAAAGTATTCGTTCAATTATATGAAAAAGGTTTAATTTACCGCGGAGAATATATTATTAACTGGGATCCAGCAACGCGTACTGCACTTTCTGATATTGAAGTAATTCATAAAGATGTTCAAGGTGCATTCTACCATATGAACTATCCGTTAACTGATGGTTCTGGTTACATTCGTCTTGCGACAACTCGACCAGAAACAATGCTTGGTGATACAGCGGTCGCGGTTCACCCAGAAGATGAGCGCTATAAACATTTAATTGGAAAAACAGTTACACTTCCAATCGTAGGTCGCGAAATTCCGATTATTGCAGACGATTATGTAGATCCAGAGTTCGGTACAGGTGTTGTGAAAATTACACCAGCTCACGATCCAAATGACTTTGAAGTAGGTAACCGTCATGATTTACCACGTATTCTTGTAATGAACGAAGACGGTACAATGAATGAAAAAGCTGGTAAATATAATGGTATGGACCGTTTTGAATGCCGTAAAGCGTTAGTGAAAGACTTACAAGAAGCTGGTGTATTAGTAGAAATTGAGCCTCATATGCATTCTGTAGGGCACAGTGAGCGAAGTGGAGCAGTTGTTGAACCATACTTATCAACACAATGGTTTGTAAAAATGGGACCACTTGCAGAAAAAGCAGTGGCACTTCAGCAAAAAGAAGAAGAAAAAGTAACATTTGTACCAGAGCGCTTTGAAAACACATATTTACGATGGATGGAAAATATTCATGATTGGTGTATTTCTCGTCAATTATGGTGGGGACACCGCATCCCAGCTTGGTATCATAAAGAAACTGGTGAAGTATATGTAGGTACAGAGGCGCCTGCAGATATTGAAAATTGGGAGCAAGATAACGACGTACTGGATACATGGTTTAGCTCAGCATTATGGCCATTCTCTACACTTGGTTGGCCAAATGAAGATGCAGAAGACTTTAAACGTTACTATTCAACAGATGCTTTAGTAACTGGTTATGATATTATCTTCTTCTGGGTATCTCGTATGATTTTCCAAGGTTTAGAGTTCACAGGAGAGCGCCCATTTAAAGATGTATTAATTCACGGTTTAGTTCGTGATGAACAAGGTCGTAAAATGAGTAAATCTCTTGGTAATGGTATTGATCCGATGGATGTTATTGATAAGTACGGTGCGGATGCAATGCGCTTCTTCTTATCAACAGGAAGTGCACCAGGTCAAGATTTACGCTTTAGCATGGAGAAAGTAGAATCTACTTGGAACTTCATTAATAAAATTTGGAATGCATCACGCTTCGTATTAATGAACATGGATGATATGAAATATGAAGATATCGATTTAACTGGTGAAAAATCCGTTGCGGATAAGTGGATTTTAACTCGTTTAAATGAAACAATTGAAAGTGTAACACGCAACATGGATAAATATGAGTTTGGTGAAGCTGGCCGTTCATTATACAACTTTATTTGGGATGATTTCTGTGACTGGTACATTGAAATGGCAAAACTCCCACTATACGGTGAAGATGAAGCGGCGAAGAAAACAACTCGTTCTGTGTTAGCATATGTACTAGATCAAACGATGCGTTTACTACACCCATTCATGCCGTTCGTAACAGAGAAAATTTGGCAGCACTTACCGCATGAAGGCGAATCGATTACGGTATCGGCATGGCCGACAGTTCGCGAAGATTTACAGGATGAAGAAGCAGCAGCAGAAATGCACCTTCTTGTTGATATCATTCGCTCTGTTCGTAATATTCGTGCCGAAGTAAATACGCCAATGAGCAAAAAAGTTCAACTACAAATTAAAGCGAAGGATGAAGCAGTACTTGCTCAACTTACAAAAAATAGTTCTTACATTGAGCGTTTCTGTAATCCAAGTGAACTAATCATTAAGACTGATTTACAAGCGCCAGAAAAAGCGATGACTGCTATCGTATCAGGTGCAGAGTTATTCTTACCGTTAGCTGACCTTATTAATCTTGAAGAAGAAAAAGCTCGCTTACAAAAAGAGCTTGAGAAGTTCAATAAAGAGGTAGAACGTGTGCAGAAGAAACTTGCAAACGAAGGTTTCGTAGCGAAAGCTCCTGCGGCAGTAATTGAAGGAGAACGTGCGAAAGAAAAAGATTACTTAGAAAAACGTGAAGCGGTTCGTCAACGCTTAGCAGATCTTGAAAAATAAAATCATTGAAAAGAGACTCACTATCTTGGTGAGTCTCTTTTATTTGCGTATAATAGAGTTACAGTTTATTTGTGATATTGGTTTGTTCGTTGATTGGAAAGGGGATTGACTCGCGTGATACATACATACGAAGAAGCAATTGGCTGGATTCATAGCCGATTAAAGTTTGGGATTAAACCAGGATTAGAAAGAATGCGGTGGATGCTTGGAGAGCTTGACAATCCAGAGCGGCATATAAAATGTGTTCACTTAGCAGGTACAAATGGTAAAGGTTCGACTTTAACATATATGCGCTATATGTTAGAGGCAGAAACATATAAGGTAGGAACATTTACATCTCCATATATTGAAACATTTAATGAACGGATTAGTGTGAATGGAAAGCCAATTTCAGATCCAGAGATTACTGACCTTGTAAATATAGTAAAGCCTGTTGTAGAAAAATTGGATGAGACAGAGTTTGGAGAAGCAACGGAGTTTGAAATTATTACAGTCATGGCAATGTATTATTTCGGCAAAGTGAACATTTGCGATCTTGTTTTATTTGAAACAGGTCTTGGTGGGCGTTTCGATTCTACTAATGTTGTGCATCCCGTTTTAACAATCATTACAAATATTGGTCATGACCATATGCATATTTTAGGAAATACATTAGCAGAAATCGCATATGAAAAAGCTGGAATTATAAAGTCAGGGGTACCGGTAATTACGGGAGTGCAAGATGGGGAAGCACTTCAGGTGATTCAAAAGGTTGCAAATGAAAAGAATGCCAGCCTTTATGAGATGGGAAAACAATTTACAGTCGTGCACCAGCGTTCTAATGAAGAGGGAGAGCACTTTGACTTTTCTTGTCCATTTGCTTCATTTAAAGATATACAAATTTCTATGAAAGGAGATCATCAAGTAAGAAATGCAGCACTCGCATTAATGGCGGTGTTGTATTTGAAAACATACATGTCATTTTTAGTGGAAGAAGAGAATATTCGCATAGGTTTAAGTGAAACGTATTGGATTGGTCGATTCGAAAGATTAAGACGTAATCCAGATGTGATTATAGATGGCGCACATAATCCAGAAGGCATAGCAAGCCTTGTTCAAACGGTAAAAGCGCATTACAGTGACAAGAATGTGAGTATTTTATTTACGGCTCTTGGTGATAAAGAACTGGGTCATATGGTAGGACAATTGGAAGCGGTAGCGGATGAAATGATGTTTACAACTTTTGATTTTGATCGTGCAATCTCTGTTCAAGAATTAGCAAGTTATGCAACTAAGGAAACAAAAAAAGTAGTTGAGAATTGGAAAGAGGCAATTAATCAAAAGCTACTGTCGTTACAAGAAAATGATGTGTTTATCATAACAGGTTCTCTTTATTTCATCTCAGAAGCTCGAAAATATATTGTTGAGAAAAACTAGGATAGCAATAGCCGTCCTAGTTTTTTTGTTCTACAAATGAAGTCAAATGCATACACATAAAGTAACTATATGGGACAATTTGACGAATCTTTTTGACAAATATCTTGTTTATTTGTAAATGGAATATGATATGATGCGGACAATGATAAGAGGCGAGGTGTGATGGTATGGACAAGCAATCACGGAAAATCTCTATTAAAGTGAACGGAACAGAAGCGAAGTATGAAGAAAAGCAAAAGGAAGTGGATGAATTTAATTGGAAAGTAGTGAAAAGTGAAACGCTGCGAAATGTAGTCCCTTTTCAACAAGTAAAGACTTCAAAGGTCAAGACATTTCGGAAAAAATGGAGTAATGTTCTAATCTTTACGATTGCGACTGCCATTATTATGGGGACAGCGCTAGGGATGGGAATGCTTCATTTATTAACAGGAAAAGGCGCACGAGAAGAAACCACTGTAATGACTTCGCAGCAACATACGGCGGAAACAGAGCCTAAAGAAACAAGTATGGAAGGACAGAAAGAAGATGCTTCAAAGGTCGGAAATACACATGCAGCATTAGCGCCAATTACATTGTTTTTTGTACAAGGGGGGCTATATTCGTCAGAAGAAAAAGGACAGGCTGCTGTGCAAGAGTGGAAAGAGAATGGTCGCATCGCTGCTCTTAAACCAAATGGAGACAAATATGCACTCGTTGTAGGGATTACGAGTGATGAAAAATCCGCAGGTAAGTTAATGGAACAATATAGGAATGACGGTATACCTGTTTTGAAAAAGAATTGGGAAATTACAGATAAGGCCTTGTTGAAAAACGATAAAGAGCTTGGCATTTTTCTTAGCAAGTTACAGTCCTTATATAGTCATTTTATAAAATATGTATCCAGTATCCAAATGGGAGAGAAAGGAAATCAAGCAGAAATCGCTGCAATTGAAAAAGAATGGAAAGGACTTGAAAAGGAAGGAGCGGCAATAAAACGGAATGATGTAAAGAAATTATATACGTATACATCTGTGGCAGTGCAAACGATTAAGGAAGGAAAGCGAGATAAATCGACAGTAGCAAAGCTGAATCAAGTTGTGATGGATGGGTTGCTTTCTTATGAAAAAATAGTTTCACAAAAAGTGAAATAATATGATAATAGAAGGGAAGAAGTGCATATATGCTTCTTTCTTTTCTTTTTGGATGTCATAATAGGTAAAAGAGCTTTATTACTGCAGGGAACATAATAATTTAATTTAGTAGAAGTATGTATGTTTCAAAAAGAAAGTGGTTTTTTATAATTTGTGGGAATGATATTCATTTGATACGATTAATTTATGGTTCTGCTGTATGTAAGACAGAAAGGAGAAAATATGAAAAAACTTATTTTAGCTTCTGGATCACCTCGTCGAAAAGAACTGCTTGAACTTGCAAATGTCCCGTTTGAGGTTGTTGTGAGCGAGGTGGAAGAAACAATAGGCGCATATTCATCACCAGCTGATATTGTAATGGCACTTGCTTTACAAAAAGCATCTGCTGTGGCAGAAACACATGAAGAAAGTATTGTACTAGGTGCAGATACAATTGTTACATATGATTCGCATATTCTTGGAAAGCCTAAGGATGCAGCAGAAGCAAAAGAGATGTTGCAACTTTTATCTGGGAAAACACATGAAGTGTATACAGGTGTTGCCCTTATCTCGAAAGAGAAAACCGTTACTTTCTATGAGCGTACAGAAGTTACATTCTGGGAGTTAACAGAGGAAGAAATTGATGTGTATATTGCAACAAAAGAGCCACTTGATAAGGCAGGAAGTTATGGTATTCAAGGGAAAGGCGCTATTTTTGTTCAACAGATTCAAGGGGATTACTACAGTGTAGTAGGCTTGCCAATTGCACGTCTCGTTCGCGAATTGCAACAGTTTAATAGCGATGCATCCCATGCGTGAATTTGCATGGGGTTTTCTTTGCAAAAAAATAAGAAGGAGTGACAAGATGAACGGTATTCGTGATGTTTTGAAGGAGGAACAACCACGTGAACGTTTATTTTCGGAAGGAGCAAGCAGTTTATCAAACCGGGAACTTCTGGCGATTTTATTAAGAACAGGATCAAAGGAGGAATCGGTATTAATGTTGGCAGACAAAATTTTACATCACTTTGATGGTTTGCGAATGTTAAAGGATGCTACAATGGAAGAAATAACAAGTATTCATGGCGTCGGAGTAGCCAAGGCATCTCAACTCATCGCCGCCTTCGAACTCGGAAGAAGAATGGTGCGTTTAGAGTACCAGCATCGGTATAGCATTCGAAGTCCGGAAGATTGTGCAAGTTATATGATGGAAGAAATGCGTTTTTTACAGCAGGAACATTTCGTTTGTTTATATTTAAATACAAAGAATCAAGTCATGCATCGGCAGACAGTGTTTATTGGAAGTTTAAATGCCTCAATTGTTCATCCGCGTGAAGTGGTGCGCCCATAAGGGTATTTAGAAAATCTGCTATAGCAAAGCAGTAGGGAAATATCACAATCTTTACCCTATCATCAGCCAACTGACCCAAGAGGGAAACCAAATGGGGAGTGTAGCATGTTGGCAAAGCCATAAGTTGTCTAGTTACCAAGGCACGACTGAATGGCGAGATGAAATTCATAGACAAGGATGAAAGCTGAATTGCTTGAATGATAGCTCAAGGGGGACTACGGGGACCTTCAGCGGGAGGTAACGATAAACGCTGTACGAAATATGCATGTTTCTTAAAGACTTCGAGAAACATGAAGTGATACTATTTCGACCATCTTCTATATGGAAGAAAAGAGCGAAAGTCACATCCGAAACTATGAAAGGCTATGTTTCTAAATGTCTAAATGGGGATTGCCTACGTTGGAATGCCATATACAGGCTATGACAATAGTGTTTGAATATCCAATATGGCAACGGAACTCTCGTAGTAGTCCGAGATAGGGAAAGCCTATTACATGGCGAAGGAGAGTAGTTTATCGAGTTTAATACAAAATTGGGAAGGAGCGCGAGGCTCTATGAGAAGTCCAAAAGTAGTATTAAGCACTCTAACTTTCAAATCGCAAAATGAAACGTACGTATTTGAACGATTATACCGAAATTTGTATAATACCGAGTTTTATTTAGAAGCTTATGCTAAACTTTACCCTAATAAAGGAAGTAATACAAAGGGAATGAATGACGATACAATCGATGGGATGAGCTTACAAAGAATCGAACGTTTAATCAAAAAACTAAAAGAACAAACTTATCAACCACAACCAGCAAGCAGAACATATATCCCGAAGAAAAATGGTCAACCAAGGCCTTTAGGTAGTTCAACATTTGAGGATAAACTGGTGCAAGAAGTTGTTCGGCGAATTTTAGAAAGTATTTATGAACCGCAATTTTCAAATCATTCGCATGGTTTTAGACCAAATCGTAGCTGTCACACGGCTTTAAAAGAAATACGCAACACTTTTACAGGTGCGAGATGGTTCATTGAAGGAGATATAAAAGGGTTCTTCAACAATATCGACCATCATGTATTAGTTGTACTTTTACGAAAACGCATTAGGGATGAAAAATTTATAAATTTAATTTGGAAATTCCTAAGAGCAGGTTATGTAGAAGAATGGACTTTTTATAAAACCTACAGTGGAACACCTCAGGGGGGCATAATGAGTCCTTTATTATCGAATATTTATTTGCATGAATTGGATAAATATGTAGAGGAGTATATGGAATCCTTCAATAAAGATGAAAAGCGTAGCCATAATCTTGTCTATCATAACTTGGCATCAAGAATGAATGATTGTAAAAGTAAACGTGATTGGGAACGATTAACTAAAGAAGAAAAAGCTTTATATAAACAGCTACAAAGCCATGATAGCAAAGACTTTTTTGACCAAAATTATCGTCGAATGAAATATGTAAGATATGCGGATGATTTTATTATCGGTGTGATTGGTAGTAAAAAAGAAGCTGAACAAATCAAGAAAGATTTAACTAACTTTCTTGCGATAGAACTCAAATTAGAATTAAGTGCTGAGAAAACATGGATCACGCACAGTCAGAAAAATGCTAGGTTCTTAGGATATGACATTCGAGTAGTAAGAGATTGGCACATAATGAAGATGTCCAATGGTACGAAGAAACGAAAATTCAACTATGAAACGAAGCTATTCGTACCTCATGAGAAATACATCAAAAAACTCATTGATTTGGGTGCATTAAAAATTGGTAACAACAATGGATGGAAACCTGTTCATCGTCCGTATCTAGTGCATAATGATGACCTTGAAATTCTTCGTACGTATAATGCGGAAATTGAGGGACTGTATAATTATTATCGTTTAGCAAGTAATGTACATGTACTTCAATCTTTCCGTCAAACAATGAAATACAGCATGATTAAAACGTATGCCAATAAATATAAAAGTACCGTCAGTAAAATCATGATTAAATTTAAGAGAAACGGGAAATTCGGGGTACGTTATGAAACGAAGGATGGTCCTAAAATTGCCTACTTTATGGAACAACGAATGGAAAAAACTCGGAAATCAAAAGACAGTCGGTAGATATAATCGAAAATACAATCAGTTACGGTGGTAGAACAAGTCTCATTGAACGCCTTTTAGCGGAAAAGTGTGAATGGTGTGGTGCAGAAAATGTTCCATTGGAGATGCATCATGTCCATAAGCTCAAAGATTTGAAAGGCAAAAAACGATGGGAACAAACTATGATTGCAAGAAATCACAAGACTATTGCTATGTGTATAAAATGCCACCATGATTTACACAATAGGAAGTTAGATGGATAAATGGAAAGCCGTATACTCTGAGAGGAGTACGTACGGTTTGGAGGGAAGTTCTGGGAAACCTACCTAGGAAACTAGGCAAGGCGCCGGGTTCTTACTCTACTTTAAAGAAGCTTTTCGCCGCGCAGCTGCCTCTATTATATGTCTGCATAATCATCCTTCTGGAGTGCGCCTGCAAGGTGCGTAATTTTAGCGTTTTCTTAGAAAACTAGAACTCCTTACAGTGTTCTATGGTCAGCATCTTACCTTGAGGGGAAACCTATAGAGGGAACATAGCATGATGTGAAAAGGAGAAAAGACGACAAAACTATCTCATGTCGAGTCAGTTCTTCAGACCAAGTGATGTATGGTAAAAGCTACACTGCTTGAATCCTAGACGAATGAGCGATGGGTGCGCCGTTGTCTACGATAGTTAACAGGCAATGAGGACAAAATGGGAGACATATTTTCGCTATGTCTGCTGGGTATCGCCTGAGCCCTGCCCATAGTAAGGTTTGTCCTTCAATCTTCCGCTAGAAGAAACCGTCGAAAGGGATACCTAACCATCACATATCTAAAATTATGTCATAATGCAGGGATTACCTAAGTGCAAGCGCCAATTGGCTATTAGACACAGGTCTATGAAAATTGCATACGGTAACGGAGTCTCCATAGTACTCAACGTTTGCTTGTAATGAGTTTAGCAGGGGGAAGGGAGACAGGTTGATGTTAACGTTAACTAGAAAGGAGTCATGAATATGGCAACCAATCCATTTCGACAGTTAGACGTTATAAGGAATGCCTCTCAAAAAGGAAACATTATTACGGATTGTTACCGTCTTATGTATAAAAAAGAGTTGTGGATTAAAGCCTCTGCAAAACTATATCCAAAGGCAGGAAACCTAACTAAAGGAACTTCTAATGAAACGATAGATGGTTTCAGTTTACAGAAAATAGACGACATAATAGAGCAATTAAAAGCTGGAACTTTCCGTTTTGCACCTGTAAGAAGGGGTTACATTCCTACGTCAAATGGGAAAAAGAGAACGCTTGGAGTTCCTAATTTCAAAGATAAGTTAGTACAGGAAGTTATGAGAATGATATTAGAAAGTGTTTATGAACCAATCTTCTCTGAAAACTCACATGGGTTTAGAGAAGGGAGAAGCTGTCACACAGCATTATCTCAAATCAAGAACACATGGAAAGGATTAACATGGTGCATTGAAGGAGATATTAAGGGTTTCTTCGACCATATTGACCATACTGTACTATTAAAACTTATCTCCAAGAAAATAAATGACCATCGTTTCTTACTTTTGTTACATAGTGCACTGACTAGTGGAGTTATGGAAAACTGGATGTATCCCAAAACGTACAGTGGTACACCACAAGGCGGCATCATTTCTCCTATCTTAGCAAACATCTATCTTCATGAGTTCGACCTGTTTATGGAAAAACAAATGAAGGTATTTGCTAAGGGCAAGTTTAGAATAAGAAATGAGAAGTACATCAAGCTTCGATCAAAAATTAGTACGCTATCACGAAAGATTAAAAGACTTGATGAAAGAAACGGGCATAGTGATTGGAAAGGGAGGAAGGAGTTAATCCTCAATATCCAGGAACTGAAAGTAAAACAAATAGAAGTTCCCTCTATCGACCCAATGGATAGAAACTATCAAAGAATAAAATATGTCCGCTATGCTGACGACTTTGTGATTGGAATTGCTGGCTCAAAACAGAGTGCTATGAAAATGAAGGAAACGATTCAATATTTTCTTGAAAAGGAACTTCACCTTGAACTCAGTGACGAAAAAACACTTGTTACCCATTTGGAAAACCCAATTCCCTTTCTTGGATATCAATTTCACAAATGGAACGAGGTTAAGGTTAAACGAGTCACGTATAAAAACCAAAAACATCCATTAAAAAAGAGAACTCTATCGGGTGCGATTAAGTTAGAGATTCCTGAAAAGAAAATCAAAGAATTTGCAATTAAAAACGGATACGGTAATTTAGACAACTTTAAAATTATACACAGGGCAAAACTAATAAACAATTCGGAAATGGAAATTCTCCACACCTACAACGCTGAATTGCGTGGAATTGCAAATTACTATAAGTTAGCTAATAATTATCATCATTTAGATAAACTATTTTATTTAGCTGAAAGTAGTTTCATTAAAACAATCGCTAATAAACGAAGAAGTACCTCTATGAAGGTTGCTTCCAGCATGCGAACACATAAACAAGGCGTGTTATCCCTTGTTAGAAAAAACAAAGACGGCAATGAAAAACTTCATCAGTTCGTAAAGCTAAAAGACCTACCAAAGCATAAAGGTGCAATCAAAACGGACCTACCTGATATTGATATATTGGTTAATACATTGAAATATTCGAGCAGAACAGAATTTGAGCAACGTTTACTAGCAAATCGTTGTGAAGTGTGTGGTACAATAGAAGGTCAGATGGAAGTTCATCATGTCCGTAAATTAAAGGCCTTGAAGACGAAAAAACATTTAACATACTTGGACAAGAAAATGATTGAACGGAATAGAAAAACACTTGTTCTTTGTTATAAATGCCATCATGACCACCATGAGAAGCAAATTCCGATTAATCAACTGGCGAGCCGTATACGCTGAAAGGTGTACGTACGGTTCTGAGGGGGGAATTGTGAAACCTGCTTTGGAGACAAAGTAAGGCGCATGGTTCCTACCCTACGACCCGACACCAAGTCGCGAGGATATTGAAGTAACAAAGCGACTGGTAGAATGCGGTAAGATTATTGGAATCGAAGTCATCGATCATATTATTATAGGTGACCATAAATTTGTTAGTTTAAGGGAAAAAGGTCATATTTAAGACTATGCTTTTTACTTATTTTGTTTTATAATGTGATTTATGAGTTTTTTGTAGATAAATGTCTATAGTAAAGAATGGAAAATATAAAAACGTACTGTTTTATTATAAATATAAAGTAAGAAAATGAGTCCGTGAAGATGAGAAAGGAAGATAGATGACATGTTTGGATTTGGTGGTTTTACTCGTGATCTTGGAATAGACTTAGGAACAGCGAATACGCTTGTATATGTAAAAGGAAAAGGTGTTGTATTACGCGAACCTTCAGTTGTAGCATTGCAAACTGATACGAAGCAAATCGTTGCGGTTGGTAGTGACGCGAAACAAATGATTGGTCGTACACCAGGAAATGTCGTAGCTTTGCGACCAATGAAAGATGGTGTAATTGCTGATTATGAAACGACAGCAACAATGATGAAGTATTATATTCAACAAGCACAAAAATCAAATGGATTTTTCTCTCGTAAGCCATATGTAATGGTATGTGTTCCATCTGGTATTACAGCGGTTGAAAGACGTGCGGTAATCGATGCAACTCGCCAAGCTGGTGCACGCGATGCATACCCAATCGAAGAACCATTTGCAGCAGCAATCGGTGCCAACCTACCTGTCTGGGAACCAACTGGTAGTATGGTTGTTGATATCGGTGGGGGTACAACAGAAGTTGCCATCATTTCACTAGGTGGTATCGTAACAAGTCAATCTGTTCGTGTCGCTGGTGATGATATGGATGATTCTATCATTCAATATATTAAAAAGAACTACAATTTAATGATTGGGGAAAGAACAGCGGAAGCTTTAAAAGTGGAAATTGGATCTGCTGGAGAACCAGAAGGTGTAGAACCAATGGAAATCCGTGGTCGTGACCTAGTAAGCGGTTTACCAAAAACAGTGTTAATTAAGCCGGAAGAAATTGCAGAAGCTTTAAAAGATACAGTAGATGCAATTGTAGAATCAGTTAAAAATACATTAGAAAAAACACCACCTGAGTTAGCAGCGGACATTATGGATCGTGGTATCGTATTAACAGGTGGCGGTGCATTGCTTCGTAACTTGGATAAAGTAATTAGTGAAGAAACGAAAATGCCAGTTTTAGTTGCGGAAAATCCATTGGATTGCGTGGCAATTGGAACAGGTAAAGCGTTAGATAATATTGACCTTTTCAAAACTGCTCGTTAATATTTCAAATACAAAATCAATGAAATTAAGAGGGTGTGAACGTGCCACAGTTTTTCTTGAACAAAAGATTAATTGTTTTGCTAGTTAGTATTATTCTCCTCGTGGCATTGATTGGAATCTCATTGAAAGAACGGAAGAGTCTAACATGGCCAGAGCAGTTTGTAAAAGATACTGTCGGTGTTGTAGAACGTGTATTCCAAAAGCCAGCGAGTTATGTTGCCGGATTCTTCGAAAATGTAGAGGATATAAAGCGCACGTATGAAGAAAATAAACAGTTGAAAGAAAAATTAGACAAGTATGCGACTTTATCTACAGATTTAAAGAGGATTGAAGAAGAAAATAAAGAGTTACGTGAAGTAATTGGTGCGAAAGATTCGCTTAGAGACTATAAGCCAACTCATGCAACTGTTATTTCTCGTAACCCAGACAAATGGTATGATTTAATTGGAATCGATAAAGGAGCTCAGCAAGGGATTAAAAAAGATATGGCAGTTATAACTGCCAAAGGCTTAGTTGGGCGTGTGAAGAGCGCGTCTCAATTTACATCAACCGTCGAATTGCTAAGTTCTATGAATCGTACCAATCGTGTCTCGGCTGTTGTTCAAGGACAAGAAGAGAACATTTCTGGGTTAATTGAAGGATATGATAAAGAAAAGCAATTGCTTCTTTTTACAAAGATTTCATCAGGCGCAAAAGTAGAAAAAGGACAGATGGTTGTCACATCTGGTCTTGGTGATATTTTCCCTGAAAACTTACCTATTGGGGAAATTGTAGAAGTAGAGCCGGATGCATATGGATTAACTCAAACAGCTTATGTAAAGCCTGCTGCGGATTTAAATGATGTGCACCAAGTAATGGTTGCAAAAAGAGTGAAGCCTTCAGCAGAGTTAGAACAGTAAGGGGGAGCAGAGATGACGATTTTAAAACGAGCAATTCTTCCCCTTCTGCTTCTTTTTTTCTTTTTATTTGAAAATATGTTTGCTACGGTTGTGCCAACGGAACTATTTTGGAAAGATACGATAGCAGTACCGCATTTCTTTATGATTGTCCTATGTTTTATTACTGTTTATTACGGCCCTCTTCAAGGTGTTTATTATGGGCTGTTATTCGGTTTTTTATTTGATATTGTATATACAGAGCTAGTTGGTGTATACATATTTGCTTATCCGATTTTAGCGTATCTTGTTTATAGTACGATGAGAATTTTACAGTTGAATCTATTTATTGTTTCTTTTATCGTATTGGCAGGAATAGCAGCATTAGAGTATTATGTATATGGATTTTTATCGTTATTAGGACGTATTCATGTACCAGCAAATATTTTTTTCACAGATCGTCTCCTTGCTACTGTATTGTTAAATGGAATTTTCTTATTGATAGTTTGTTTCCCACTGAGACGATATCTTGTACGTCTATCAAAGGCGATGGAAGAAAGAGAAAAAAGGATTTTCTGAGTTTATGTCGAATTGAATCGGTGGGGTGAACTTTAGTGGACGAAAAAAAGCAACAGAACATAACAATAAAAGGGACGAAAGATGGACTAACACTTCATTTAGATGATTGCTGTTCATTTACTGAATTACTGCAAGAATTAGACGAAAAACTATCTACTCATTATTATGATGGTGATGGGCGTTCATTAATTGAAGTACATGTTAAGGTAGGGAATCGATATTTAACAGAGGTACAACAAGAAGAAATTCGTACCTTAATTCGCAATAAGAAAAACCTTGTTGTGGATTCCATTGAAAGTGATGTGATTACCAAGGCAGAAGCTATCGCTTGGAAAGAAGAAACAGAAATTGTCCCTATTTCCAAAATTGTTCGCTCAGGTCAAGTT
This sequence comes from Bacillus cereus group sp. BfR-BA-01492, assembly GCF_022662815.1. NCBI lineage: Bacteria > Bacillati > Bacillota > Bacilli > Caryophanales > Bacillaceae > Bacillus > Bacillus cereus group sp. BfR-BA-01492. Next base: position 59,182 of record NZ_JAKUEH010000002.1, on the reverse strand, counting down.
TTGCATGTAAAAGGAAATCTATTATTAATTGGAGATGTTAATCCAGGCGGAATGGTTATCGCTGGGGGAAATATTTTTGTCGTTGGCTCATTGCGCGGAATTGCACATGCTGGATATTATGGAGATAAAGATGCTGTTATTGCGGCATCTGTCATGAATCCGATGCAGCTCCGAATAAGTGATGTGACAATGCGGGCTCCGGAAGAGAAAGAAGACGGAGCAGAGACGGCAGAATGTGCATATATTAATGAGGACAATCACATTGTTGTCGATCGCCTGCAACTTCTCACTCATCTTAGACCTAATTTAACAAAGTTAGAAAGGGGAATTGTATAGCTGTGGGAGAGGCAATAGTAATTACATCTGGAAAAGGCGGGGTAGGCAAAACTACAACGTCTGCAAACATTGGTACAGCCTTGGCATTATCCGGGAAAAAGGTATGTTTAATTGATACGGATATTGGACTAAGAAACTTAGATGTAGTCATGGGGCTAGAAAATCGGATTGTATTTGATCTTGTTGATGTCGTTGAAGGGCGTTGCCGCTTACCTCAAGCCCTTATTAAAGATAAGCGCTTTGATGAGCTTTATTTATTACCTGCAGCACAAACGAGTGATAAATCCGCGGTAACACCTGAACAAATGGATGAATTGATACAAGTATTACGTCAAGATTATGATTACATATTAATTGATTGTCCTGCTGGTATTGAGCAGGGATTCAAAAATGCAGTGGCAGGTGCAGATAAAGCGATTGTTGTCACTACACCAGAAGTATCTTCTATGCGCGATGCTGATCGTATTATCGGGCTTTTAGAAAAAGAAGATATTGAACCACCGAAACTTATCATTAACCGTGTACGCAGTCACATGTTGCATGAGCAAGATATGCTAGATGTGGACGAAATTGTACGTATGTTATCAATTGAGCTTCTTGGGATTGTTGCAGATGATGATGATGTCATTCGGGCTACGAATACAGGTGAACCTGTTGCGCTGCAACCAAACGGAAAAGCAGCATTAGCTTATCGGAATATTGCAAGACGCTTGTTAGGGGAAAATGTCCCATTACAAACGCTCGAGCAAGAAAAGGTATCTGTCTTTACAAAAGTAAAGAATTTCTTCGGAATTCGTTAAAAGCACTTCGTATATATGCGGAGTGCTTTCTTTTTTCTTCTCATGAATATCTTTCTTTTAGCGTTCATACATATGTACAAACTATATAAAATTACATGGCTGCACAATAGTAGCTGTTTTGCAGTTTGACAAAAGGTGGAAAAGGAAGGAGAAAAGATGAAAAATAGACGTATAGAAGAAATTCGAAAGCGGATTGCAAAGAGGAAAGAGGAACAAGAGCGGTTAGAGGAAGAACAATATTTTTCTGGTGAAGATTTTAATGGGGAAACGCTATTGATTGAAGAGGGGGAAAAGGAATTTCATCCTCTCTTTCGTAAGGATATCTTTTTATTTAAAGTGTTATTAGCAGCTATATTGGTGTTATCAGTGGCCATCTTATTTAAAAATGCCCCTCCGTCTTTTGATGGAGCGCGAGTCGTTGTAACGAAAGTAATGAAGGAGGAATTTCAGTTCGCTGCTGTGTCAAAATGGTACGAGGGCCAATTTGGAAAGCCGCTAGCTTTTTTACCTACAAGTGAGAAGAAGCAAAATACGCAGCAAAAAAACTATGCGGTTCCAGCTTCAGGAAAAGTGACAGAAGGATTTCAAAAAAATGGGCAAGGTGTACTTGTGCAAACAGTTACAAGTGCAACTGTTGAGTCGGTAAATGAAGGGGTCGTTATTTTTGCTGGAAAAAAAGAAGGTCTTGGGAATACGATTGAAATTCAACATGCAGATGGTACAGAATCTTGGTATGGCAATTTAGGAGAAATGTCAGTGAAATTATATGATTATGTTGAAAAAAAACAAAAAATTGGAACAGTGAGTAATGATGATAAAAATAAAAATGGTAAGTTTTATTTTGCCATCAAAAAGAATGAAAAATTTATTGATCCAATTCAGGTGATCTCATTTGATTAAATATAAGGAAGTACTGTCTAAAATTACAATACATCCATTGTTTTGGGTAATTATAGCAGTTGGTATTTTTACGGCGCGTTTTAAAGAACTATTACTTTTATTTTTTATTGTTCTCATTCACGAGCTAGGCCATGCTTTTGCAGCTGCTCATTACAAATGGAGAATTAAGCAAATACAGCTTTTGCCGTTTGGTGGTGTAGCAGAACTTGAAGAGCATGGGAATAAACCTTTGAAGGAAGAGCTTGTTGTAATGATAGCAGGACCAATTCAACACGCATGGATGATTGGCATGGCATATGTTTTTTATAAAACTGGGTGGGTTCCTCAAGATTTGTATCAATTTTTTGTGTGGAATAACGTCATTATTTTAAGTTTTAATTTACTTCCTATTTGGCCGCTTGATGGTGGAAAGATTGTCTTTAATGTATTATCGCATCAATTTCCTTATTTACAAGCACATGACAAGATGATGAAAATATCATGTGTTTTTTTTAGTGTAATATTAGGGTGGCAACTCATTTGGAATAAGAATAATATTATGATGTGGGTACTTCTTCTGTTTTTAGCGATTTCGTTGTATCAAGAATGGAAGCAACGAAGATATGCATTTATGCGCTTTTTATTAGAGCGTTACTATGGAAATAAACGCGAAATTGAAAAGATTTCTCCTATTGAAGTAAATAGAGAGGACCGGTTATATACGATTTTTACAAAGTTTCGAAGGGGCTATAAACATTCAATTATTGTACATGGTAAATATAAAGAGCATTATACACTGGATGAAAATGAATTGCTGTATGCATATTTCACTGAAAAACGTACAACATCATCTGTGGAAGAGTTAATCGGTTAGTGTTGACGATGGCACTAACCTTTTATAATGTAAGAAGAAAAAATGAAAAGGTGAGGAAGGTATTTTGAAGACGTTATATATTAACTATACAGGTTCGGAAAAGAGAGTGGCAATAGAAGAAAAACAAAAGATTGTTGAACTTTCGTGGCACCGCAATGGGGACGAAGAAATTGTTGGATATATTTATGTTGGACGTGTTGTAAGAACAATTGCTGGTATGAATGCGGCATTTGTAAATATCGGTTTAGAAAAACATGCTTATCTTTCTTACGACGATGTTCCAAAGTCGTACCGAGTTCATGAAGGACAAGCTATACTCGTACAAGTAGTAAAAGAAGCAATCGACACAAAAGGTCCAAAATTAACGGCGAATATAGAATTTACCGGGAAATATGTCGTTTATATGCCCTATGATGAAATGCGTGCCGTTTCCCGGAAAATAAAAAGTCAAAAAAAGCGGAAAGATTTGTTTGCAATTGAGGTAGAAGGATCAGGAGGATATATCTTTCGCTCGGCATGCGAGAAAGGAACAATTGCTGATATAAAAGCTGAAATGGAACACTTTCAACAATTATTTGAAGAACTAAAAAGAAAAGAAGGGGGCGGAAAGGCACCAGTATTAGTTCATCGTCCAGCTACTTTTTTAGATCGTATATTTCAAGAAAACCCTATCGAATCGATTGAGAAAGTGGTTGTAGATACAAGAGAATCGGTAAGGGAGTTAGAAAATAAGCTAGGTAAAGAAAAAGTGTTTTTTTATCGTGAAAAGTCATCCATGTTTAGTCATTATGGTATCGAGAGAGAGATTGAAAAAGCATTACAAAAAATTGTTTGGTTGCAAAATGGTTCCTATTTAATTATAGAACAGATGGAGACAATGACAGTTATTGATGTAAACACTGGGAAATTTACTGGGAAACAAGATTTACAAGATACAGTTGTACGAACAAATGAAATAGCTGCTGAAGAAATAGCTCGCCAATTACGGCTGCGTGATATTGGGGGAATGATATTGATTGATTTCATCAATATGAAAAAGAAAGAGGATCAGGAGAGAATACGTGAGAAATTAATGATGGCTTTACAGGACGACCGTACATATACGAGGGTTCTTGGGTTTACCGAGCTCGGCATTTTAGAAATGACACGTAAGCGCAAAAAACAGTCACTGCGTGATATATTATTAGAAGATTGTGCGAAATGCATGGCAACAGGTTATAGTATTTCAAATGAAACAATTGCGTATGAACTAGAAAGAGAACTGCTCTCATATAGTCACGTAGAAGATGAAGCGGTACTTATTGCGGCGCCGAAAGCTGTGCAAAAAACATTTTTGCAAAAAGAATTACAAAAAAATATTCCATTTCAAATTTATTTTAAAGAGGAAGAAATGAAAAAGTATGCACTTATTAGATTTGGAACGAATCAGGAGATGATAGATAGGAAAAATAGTTAGTAGAACATTTGTTGACAATAGTCAATGATTCATGGTAACATCTTTATGTTATAGTTTATAGCACCTAAATGGCTATATACTACAACCGCACAATGCAGGTGTAGAAACGACAGTTTATGTCTACCTCGTGTTGGCGAGTCTTAGTAATTATGAGGAGGTGCAAGTATGTACGCAATTATCGAAACAGGTGGCAAACAAATCAAAGTTGAAGCTGGTCAAGAAATCTACATTGAAAAATTAGATGTTGAAGCTGGTGAAACTGTTACTTTTGACAAAGTTCTTTTCGTTGGTGGCGAAAACGTAAAAGTTGGTAGCCCAGTTGTAGAAGGTGCAACAGTTACTGCGAAAGTTGAAAAACACGGTCGCGCTAAGAAAATCATCGTTTTCAAATACAAAGCGAAAAAGAACAATCGTAAAAAACAAGGTCATCGTCAACCTTACACTAAGCTAGTTGTTGAAGCAATCAACGCTTAATTCTGGTTAAGATGATTAAAATTACGATTAATCGTACGAAATTAGGAAATATCCAATCATTTAAAATGACTGGGCACGCCGATTATGCGCCGCATGGACAAGATCTTGTCTGCGCTGGAACAACTGCGGTTGTGTTCGGATCTATAAATGCTGTGGAAGTCCTTTGTAATGTAGAGGCAACGATTGAACTTGGAAGTGATGGTGGATTTTTAACGTATGAACTGCCTAATGATTTAGACGCTCATACGATGGAAAAGGCACAAACACTGTTAGAGGGATTAGTTGTTTCACTTAAGACGATTGAACTTGATTACGGAAAATATATCCGATTAATAGAAAAAGTACGGGAGGTGTAATATATGTTAAGATTAGATCTTCAGTTTTTCGCATCTAAGAAAGGTGTAGGTAGTACAAAGAACGGTCGTGACTCTCAGTCAAAACGTCTTGGTGCTAAACGCGCAGATGGCCAAATGGTTACAGGTGGTTCAATTCTTTACCGTCAACGCGGTACAAAAATTTACCCAGGTGTTAACGTTGGTCGTGGTGGCGATGACACTTTATACGCGAAAGTTGACGGCGTAGTACGCTTCGAGCGTCTTGGCCGTGACCGCAAACAAGTGAGCGTATATCCTGTTGCTCAAGAAGCATAAGAAACTCACGGAAAACTCTAACCTGAGTGCAGGTTAGAGTTTTTCTATATTAAGGAGTATCTGAATGAAAGAAAAATGGACAATTATAGATGCGTTGCGTCATGCAAGACATGATTGGCTCAATCGTATGCAAATGATTAAAGGAAACCTTTCCCTTGGAAGAGTGGAAGAGATTCATAGGCTTATCGATCATTTTGTCCAAGAAGCGAGACAAGAATCCAATCTGATCGGGCTATCTATGCCTTCATTTTCAGAATGGATTTTAACATATAATTGGAAACAGCAACCGTGCTTATTGGAGTATGAAGTATTAGGAGAACTACATAACTTATCTCATCTTGATGAGGTAGTATGCATATGGACGGAAGAATTTTTCTCAATGCTTCAGCATAGTTTAGACGTTTATGTTGAAAATTATGTTTGTATTACAATTGAATGTGACGCGGAGAATGCTCGTTTCTTTTTTGATTTTCGTGGCAAGCTAACGAATGTAGAGAAGTTACAAACGTGGCTTGCAAATAAAAAAAGTGAATGGTGTTCCATTTCTTATACAGTCCGAGATGATGAAGTCTCGGTCATATTACAACCAATTGAAAAAAGTGTGGTGAAATAATGTTTGTAGATCAGGTCAAAATATACGTAAAAGCTGGAGACGGCGGAAACGGGATGGTTGCGTATCGTCGTGAAAAGTATGTTCCAAAAGGTGGTCCAGCAGGTGGAGACGGTGGTAAAGGTGCAGATGTTGTTTTCCAAGTAGATGAAGGATTACGTACATTAATGGATTTCCGCTATCAACGTCATTTCAAGGCTGGCCGCGGGCAACATGGTATGAGTAAAAACCAACATGGCCGTAAAGCTGATGATTTAATCGTAAAAGTTCCACCAGGGACAGTTGTGAAAGATGTGGAAACGGGGCATATTCTTGCTGATTTAGTAACGCATGGACAATCAGCAGTTATTGCTAAAGGTGGCCGCGGTGGTCGTGGTAACTCACGCTTTGCGACTCCTACAAATCCGGCTCCAGAAATTGCTGAGAATGGTGAACCAGGCCAAGAACGTGATGTTATCTTAGAACTGAAAGTATTAGCTGATGTTGGGCTTGTTGGATTTCCAAGCGTCGGGAAATCAACGCTATTATCTGTCGTATCATCAGCGCGTCCAAAGATTGCAGAATATCACTTTACAACCATTGTGCCAAACCTTGGTGTTGTCGAAACAGGTGATAATCGCAGCTTCGTTATGGCTGACCTTCCAGGGCTTATTGAAGGTGCCCATGCAGGTGTTGGACTTGGTCATCAGTTCTTGCGTCATATTGAGCGTACACGCGTTATCGTACATGTCATTGATATGTCTGGTTTAGAAGGACGCGATCCATATGAGGATTATGTCACAATTAATAATGAATTAAAAGAATATAATCTGCGTTTAACAGAGCGTCCACAAGTTGTTGTTGCAAACAAAATGGATATGCCAGATGCAGAAGAAAACTTACAAGCATTTAAAGAAAAAGTCGGAGATGAAGTGAAAATCTTCCCAATCTCTGCAGTAACAAAACAAGGTGTTCGTGATTTGCTATTTGAAGTTGCGAACTTATTAGAAACGACACCAGAATTCCCAGTACATGATGTTGTAGACGAATCAGAAGCAACTGTTATGTACAAATTTGAGACGGAAGGTGTTAAATTTAACATTACGCGTGAGAGCGATGGCTCGTTTGTTATCTCTGGTTATGATATTGAGAAAACATTCAAGATGACAGACTTCTCGCGTGATGAGTCTGTACGTCGCTTTGCTCGACAAATGCGTGGTATGGGTATTGATGAAGCGCTTCGTGCACGTGGTGCAAAAGACGGAGATATTGTAAAAATTCTTGAATATGAATTTGAATTTATTGATTAAGACTGCCGAAATATGCAGTCTTTTTTTTATTCTGTAAAAATCTGCTTTGTATAGGGAAAAATCCCTATTCACGACAGTTTCAATTTATAATAGAAAAGGAATAATTTTTTTATGGGGAGAAAAAACATGTATAAAATATTAATTGTAGAAGATGATGAGAAAATTGCGGGAATATTAGAGGAACATTTAGAAAGATATGACTATCAATCATTTAGAGCAAATGATTTACGTCATATAAAGGATGAGTTTGTAAAAGTAAATCCACATCTCGTATTACTGGATATTAATTTACCTTATTTTGATGGCTTCTATTGGTGTCGTCAAATCCGTACTGTATCGAATGCACCGATTATTTTCGTTTCTGCGAGAACAGGAGAAATGGATCAAGTCATGGCAATTGAGAATGGCGGAGATGATTATATTACAAAGCCATTTCATTTAGATATCGTCATGGCAAAAGTGAAGAGTGCACTGCGCCGTGGGTATGGGGAGTATGCTTCTGCTGCTGAGAGTGATTGTTTAGGTGTAAATGGACTGTTATTATTCCCATCTCAGCACATTATAGAGTGGCAGGGGCAACAAACGGAACTGACAAAAAATGAATTTTACTTATTAGAGTGTTTAATGAAACAAGCGGATCAATATGTAACGCGTGAAGAGCTGTTAGAAGCTTTGTGGGATGAAGTATCTTTTGTTGATGATAATACATTAACTGTAAATGTAAAACGCGTAAGGAAGAAATTAGAGGAGCTAGGTATTAAAAATGCAATTGTAACGAAACGTGGATACGGTTACGCGCTTCTTACAGAGTGGGGCGAAGGGCATGAAGGTTAAAACGTACCTTATCGACCGCTTTTCTTTCATTTTATCTTATATTGTAAGCCTTTGTTTATTTGGACTTGTATTGCAGTTGCAAAGTCTGTTAGAAAAAAAGTCAATTGACTGGGGTACGTGGTTATATGGGCTTTTATTAGGGACAGTTGTGTTTACTGTATACCTCATTTACGATTACCGAAAACGAAGTGTGTTTTTAAAGAGAATCAAAAAATATGTTGCTGGCGGAAATACATTACATGATTCTTTACTTATTGATGAATCTTATACGTCAGAACAAGAGATGGTCGTTGAGGCTTTCACTTTGCTCAGACAGCAATATATGAATGAAGTTCAGAAACAGCATGCGAAAGAAGAGCAACAAATGATATTTATGAACCAATGGATTCATCAAATGAAAACACCGGTATCTGTTATTGAATTATTATTGCAGAAGTTTGGTAAAGAACATCGTGAAGCGAGAGTAACAGTTGAAAGTATTCGCGAAGAAAACAATCGCATACTAAATGGTTTAGATTTAGCATTACATATGGCAAGGCTAGAGCAATTTGCAAAAGATTATAAAATAGAAGTAGTAAATGTTATAGATATTATTCGAGGGATTATTAATGAAAATCGAAAATCTTTCATTCAATCGTCAGTATTTCCGAAAGTGATGTTTGAAGAAGATGTTTGTATCGTTGCATCTGATAGAAAATGGCTGAGCATTGCTATAGGTCAAATTGTTGTAAATGCAATTAAGTATACAAAAATTTCAGAAGCAGAGAAAAAAGTAATTCAATTTCAAATTGAAGAGAAAGACAAAAAGGTGTTATTACATATTAAGGACAATGGAATTGGTATTCCAGAGCAAGATGTAAAGCGTATATTTGATCCGTTCTTTACAGGAACAAATGGCCGCAAAACGCGGGAAGCGACTGGGATGGGTTTATATATTACGAAGGAAATTTGCGATCATTTACATCATGGAATGTATGTTCACTCGGCTGAAGGAGAAGGAACGACCTTTACGTTCCAATTTGCAAAAGATGAAGAATACCATACATTAATGAGAAAAATGACAAAACTGTAAGATAACAAACCGTTTTGTAAGGGAAATCACTCGTTTCTTTTTCTTATTTTTCTTATAGTAAATGTAAGAAGAAAACACATAGGGGGATTAGAAATGAGTGTTCTTGAAGTAAAAGGGTTAACGAAGGTGTATCAATCGAAAGGTTCAGTAGCGACGACTGCTTTAAACGATATAAATTTTAAAATTGAAGAAGGCCAATTTGTAGGGATTATGGGTCCTTCGGGGAGCGGGAAAACAACGCTTTTAAATTTATTAGCAACAATTGATAAGCAAACTTCAGGTCATGTGCTTGTAAATGGGGAAGAAATGAATCAAATGCGTGCTGCAAAATTAGCAGAGTTTCGTCGTACACATTTAGGATTCATCTTCCAAGATTTCAACTTACTTGATACGTTATCCATTAAAGAAAACATCATTTTACCGCTTGTAATGGCAAAGAAATCTGTAAATGAAATTGATACAAAAGTACTTGAGATTGCGAAGTTTTTAAACATCGAAGGCATTTTAAATAAGAAAGTATACGAAGTATCAGGCGGACAACAACAACGTGCAGCAGCAGCGAGAGCGATCATTCATGAACCGACGTTAATTTTAGCAGATGAGCCAACTGGAAACTTAGATTCGAAGTCAGCGAAATCATTAATGGGCGCTTTGCAAGATTTACACGAACAAAAGAAAGTAACGATTGCAATGGTAACGCACGATCCAGTAGCGGCTAGTTATTGCGAACGCATCCTTTTCATTCGAGATGGAGAAATTTTTTCAGAAATATATAAAGGAAAAACGAAACAAGCTTTTTTCCAAGAAATTTTAGACGTACTTGCGATGCTAGGAGGAGAATATCATGAACTTTCGCCAGCTCGCGCTTAATAACGTAAAAGGAAATTGGCGTAATTATAAAGCGTTTCTTATAAGTAGTTGTTTATCGATTGTCGTATTTTTTATGTATGCTTCCTTCATTTATCATCCAGATGTTGTAGGCGGTAATATTAGTATGAGAACGATGATTACAAAAGGATTAGAATCGATGAACTATATTGTAGTCATCTTCTCAGCACTCTTTATTTTATATGCAAATTCAACATTTTTACGAGCAAGAAAAAAAGAGTTTGGCCTATTAACATTAATAGGCGGAACAAAATCTCAACTTAGCCGAATGATTATATTAGAGCAACTGATGTTAGGGAGTATTGCAATTGTAGTAGGTATTGGGATTGGAATGCTTTGCTCAAAATTGTTCTTCCAAGCATTAAGCGTATTATTAAAAATAGATAAAACACTTCCACTCGTATGGAATAGTAAAGCAGTTCTTATTACAGCTAGTGTATACTTTATTCTCTTTTTAATCCTATCATTGTTTAGCGTTTGGATAGTAGGGCGCTTGCAAATTATTGATTTATTAAGAGAAGCAAGAAAACAAAAAGTAGAGCCGTTTGCATTTACATGGTTATGTGTAGTGGGGATAGGATGTATCATTGTTGCGTATGTCCTTTGTTTCCAAGTAACAATTATGAATTTTATCATGTATTTCTTACCAATTGTAGGACTGACAATTGGTGGAACGTATTTACTATTTACACAAGGTAGTACAGTTGTATTAAAAGCATTACAAAAAAGAAAACAATCTTTTTATACGTATCCAAATATGTTTGTTCTTAGCAACCTTATATATAAAATGAAAGATAATGCTCGTTTTCTATTTGTCATTTCTATCATTACGGCAGTTGTTTCTTCAGCAGTTGGTACGCTTTATGTATACTTTGAGGATATGAGTTATAAAACGGTAGTCAAAACTCCACATGCTATTTCATATGAGGAAAAGGGGTTACATACACATAGTCTTATTAAGGAAGAAAAAGTACAAGAGGTTGTAAAAAAGCATGGGTTTGAAGATGCACGAAAAGTAACCTACGTAAAACTACCAGCAACGCAAAAAGTAACGATATTTAACAAAGAACATGAAGTACCGATGACGATTATTTCAGAAAAAGAATATAACGCGGAAGTACGTAAACAAAGTAGAGAGCAAGTTAGAGAGGTTCATAATGCACCAGGTAGTGCAACGATGGTTATGGTTGATATGGCAAATGAACTGATGAAGATAGATCGTACGAAACCGTATGAATTTACAATTAACGGACAAAAACAGTCTGTTCAGTTAAATAGCCCAACTTCATTTTCTGTTTTTAATGATAGTGAATATCTCATTGTGAATGATCAAGATTTTGAGAAATATGAAAAACTCGTATCAGATGAAGAAAAGACGAAATATTACGGTTATTATATTGAAGATTGGAAAAGTACAGAAAATCTTGTATTAGATTTAAAAAAGGAAATTGCACCAGAAAAGCAAGGGGAATTGAGAAACTCAGTGTTTGCTTATAAAGATATAAGAGAAGGTGGAGCAATTACAATGTTCATCGGTTTCTTCGTAGCAGTACTGTTCTTCTTCTTCGCTTGTAGTATGACATACTTTAAATGGTTTAACGATAAAGAACAAGATCGTATTCAATTTAAATCGTTAAAGAGAATCGGTATGACAGATAAAGAGATTCGTAAAATTGCAATTCGACAAATGGGTGTTATCTTCTTTATCCCGATTTTAATCGGTTCCATTCATAGTGGGTTTGCTCTTCATACGTTAGGAAAAATGCTCTATATCGATTTATGGAAATCAGGTGTGATTGTAATTGGAGCATACATTTTAGCTTCTACTATTTACTTTATGATCGCGCAAAGAGGATATTTAAAACACGTAAAAAGCTAGGGAAACCTCTAGCTTTTTGCCTATGTAGTAAGTTACGGGAGGACGATAGATGAACATTCGACAACTAGCGCTGCAAAATATAAAGGGGAATTGGCGTAATTATAAAGTCTTTTTCTTAAGTAGTTGTTTTGCAATATTTGCATCTTTTGCATATATGTCTGTTATTGTACATCCATATATGCAAGAGACGATGTGGTATCAAAATGTACGCTGGGGACTTATCATATGTAATGTTATCATTATTTCTTTTTTTATCATATTTATTTTGTATTCTACTTCTATCTTCATAGAAGCACGTAAAAAAGAATTAGGGTTATATATGTTAATGGGAGCGACGAAGTCTAACGTAATAGGAGTGATGATGACCGAGCAAATATTGATTGGAATTTTTGCTAATATTTTCGGTATCGGTCTTGGTATGATCTTTCTAAAACTCTTTTTTATGGTATTTAGTATGTTACTTCGCCTTCCGAAAGAACTCCCTGTCATATTTGACGTGAGAGCGATTGGTGTAACGCTTGTTACATATATGGTCGTTTTTATTCTATTATCTTTTATAAGTGCTTTACGTATATGGAATATAAAAATCATTCGGTTATTGAAAGAATTTCGAATAGATAAAAAAGAGAAGAAAACATCAAAGTGGCTTTGTCTATTCGGTTTTGCTTGTTTAGGGACGGGATATGCGTTAGCGCTACAAGTGACGATGACAACGATAGCATTATACTTTTTTCCTGTATCTATACTTATCTTTGTTGGAACGTATTTTTCTTTTACACACGGCATTACCCAATTGTTAGAAATAATAAAACGAAATAAAAAGATTATGTATACATATCCGTATTTATTTATAGTGAATCAATTGTCACATCGAATGAAGGAAAATGGTCGCTTTTTCTTTATATTGTCTATGGCAACAACGTTTGTAGTTACGGCGACAGGTACAGTATTCTTATATTTTTCTAGCATGCAAGATATGTGGCGAGGCGGAGGAGTGCACTCATTTTCGTACATAGAAAAGGGTATTTCATCTCATGAAGTCTTCGAAAAAGGAATGGTTGAAAAATTACTGCATCAATATGGGTATGATGATTTTCAATATATGAGTTTTGTTGGAGTATATGTATCCTTTCAGTCTAGTAAGGGAGAAACAGAAATAGCAACTCTGATGAAGGAAAGTGAATACAATCAAGAGGCAAGAAAACAAGGACAGAAAACGTATCATCCTAAAAAAGGAACCGTTACACTTGTTTATTATAATAAATACAACCATCCAAATATATACAATCAAAAAGAGATTCAATTACAAGTAATGAATCAAACATATCCATTTGTATATAACGGTCAGAAAGAAGGGATAGCATTTAACTATCACCCTTCGCACATTAATGGTCTGTTTTTCGTCATGAATGATGAGGATTTTGCTAGTATTGCAAATAAGGTTCCAGATTCTGAAAAAATGATATATAGAGGTTATATATTATCAAATATTGAAAATTCAAGGGAATTAAATGCAGATTTACGGAAACATATGAAACAAAATGCAAATGATACATTTCGAAATAATATGGAGTTATATGTGAATATGAAAGAGTTCGGCGATATTACTCTATTTGTCGGCTCATTCATTAGTATATTATTCTTCCTTACATCATGTAGCATTGTATATTTTAAATGGTTTCATAATATTGCATCGGATAGAAAGCAGTATGGTGCGCTCTCTAAACTTGGAATGACGAAGGAAGAAGTGTGGAAAATTTCTCGCTGGCAACTAAGTATGTTATTTTTTGCGCCTATTATAGTAGGGAGTATGCATAGTGCAGTTGCGTTATATACATTTCATAATACGATCTTTATAGAAGGGGCATTAAGAAAAGTATGCTTATTCATTCTATTTTATCTTGTTGCATGCATTGTTTATTTCTTCTTCGCTCAAAGAGAATATAGAAAACATATTAATTAAAAAATGTTAGTCTGTTTTAAATATTCGAAATTTACATAGAAGAATATAAAAAAATATGGTATAACAGTAAGAAAACGAAAAAGAGAGGGAAAAGACGATGATTCGAGTTGGCTATTTAGGACCAGAAGCAACATTTACAAATATGGCGGTGAGTCGTTTTTTTCCGGAAGCAGAGCATATACCATATAGAACAATTCCAGATTGTATGGATGCAGCAGCAAATGGAAATGTAGATTTTGCTGTTGTACCGCTAGAAAATGCGATAGAAGGTTCTGTTAATATTACCATTGACTATCTTGTACATGAGCAGCCACTCTTTATTGTAGGAGAAATTACCGTACCGATTCAGCAACATTTACTTGTGCATCCAAATTATGAAGAAACATGGAAAGATGTGTATGCTGTATGCTCCCATCCGCATGCTATTGCACAATGTCATAAATTTTTAAATGAAAAATTAAAAGGAATAACAGTTCGAGATATGACTTCTACGAGTGCAGCGGCACAATATGTGAAAGAACACCCAGAAGAAAAAATCGCAGCTATTGCAAATGAAGCAGCTGCCGAAAAATATGGATTAACAATTGTGCAGCGCAATATACATACGCATAAAAATAATCATACTCGTTTTCTTGTGCTGCATAAGAAAAAGAAGGCATTACTTCCAAATAACGGAGAAAATCGCGGGGGAAAAACGACCCTTATGATAACGTTACCTGCTGATTATGTAGGGGCACTGTATCAAGTTTTATCAGCCTTCGCATGGAGGAATTTAAACCTATCTAAAATTGAATCTCGACCAATGAAAACAGGGCTTGGAAATTACTTTTTCTTAATCGATGTCGATCAAGCGTATGATGACGTATTATTACCAAGCGTAACAATGGAGCTAGAAGCGCTTGGGTTTTCAGTCACAGTGCTAGGGAGTTATTCTTCTTATTGGTTGTAAGAGGTGAGGGATAGACTGTCGATATTTGTCGGTAAGTCGATATTTCCCTTCTAATCGCCGATACAATTTCATTGGTTCATATATTTGAAAGTTTCACTTTATTGGAAAGTGAGAATTGTCAATCCAGCTAAAAAAACGCTTAAAAAAGCGTTTTTTTAGCTTACTTTAACTTCGCAAGACGATTCTCTAACTGATCACGCCAAACATTCGCTAGTTCGGGAACAGCAAGAATTTTTTCGATTCCAGCCCTATCTTGTCGATTATGAAAGTAAATGTCGTTGGTGAATAAAACAGAGACGCGACTTGGATGAGGCTTAAGTAATGTAATTTTGGAATCTTTTCGCACGACACCTTCCTGAAGAACGCGGCATAAATAACCGGTATAGCCAGTTTCTACAATACGGGGTAAGATACCAGGAAGCCCGAGTCGTTTTGAAATTGTACTACATGGTATTCTAGCTTGTGTAACTTGAATAATAGCTTCGCCTAATTGATATGTATCCCCAATACAAACGTCACGCTCTAACATATTTGTTACGGTAATGTTTTCACCAAATGTAGAAGAGGGAAAGGGTGTTTGAAATTCTGTTTCCCATTGCTTGTAATGCTCGTATGGATAAACACAAACAGCGCGATCAGGACCGCCGTGATAACGTAAATCAGCTACATCATCACCGCAGAAGCCATCTTTCGAAAGAAACGCTTCTTCTGTAAGTTCCTTACATATACCTGTCACCATTTCTTTATTTTCACCGTATTTCATTTGTTTCGGTTTTCCTATGCTAAAGTGAACAAGTTCCATCACCATATCATTTCTCCTTTGTTCGCTAGTTTTAATATGTACACCATTTTGTGTAAAAAAGCACAGAGGATCATACAAGCCTCTGTGCTTTTTATGAATAAACAAGAAATCCCGCTCTATTTAGTGCGTCACAAGCTGCATCTAGTTTTTCTTTAGAGTCTGCCTCAATAGTATGCAAGTGAACGCCATCTGTCAATTGTGAGAGGTAAGAAGCGTTTGTCTCTTGAATCTTTTGTAAGTATTGCTCAACATCAAAGCGATTGCTTACCATAATAGAAGCTGTTAAATCTCCATATACAGGGTGCTCTACTTTTACATCTTTAATTGTCACACCATGATCAACAAGCATAGTAAGTTCTTGGCGTACTTCTTCTGGCTTATGCTGACAAACGATAACACGTTCAAGGGCTTGTTGTTTTGCATGTGGCTTTAAATATAAGTACCCTTGTGCAGTTGCAATAATCGGTTCATTTCGTGCTTTCAGCAAGGAAATATCTTGGACAATGACTTGTCTGCTAACATTTGTTTTCTTTGATAATTCACTTCCAGATAACGGTTCATTAGCAGCTAAAAGCCATTGTAAGATGAGTTGCCTTCTTTCTTCTCCTAAAATCTTCTTCGGTTCATTTTGTTTCATTATGATTTAACACCTCTATAAAAATGATTTCCAATTGTTTCTAATGCATGGGTGGTCGCATCAAGTTGTTGTTTTGTTGTATGATGCCCAAATGAAAAACGTACATATTGTTTGGCCTCTTCAGCTGTTTTTCCAAGGGCGAGCATTGTTTTTGAAGGTTCATGTTTACCGATTTGACAGGCACTTCCAGTTGAAATTGCAATTTTGTGACGATTACATTCTAACATTGTGTACTGACCTTCTATTCCTTTTATTGTAACCCCAACAATATGTTGTAAACAAGCGGTAGAATGTCCTTCTACTTGAATTTCTAGAGAAAGTGATTTTAATTGATTCACGAAGTAAGATCGTAACTGTTTAAAATGTTCGTGTGTTTTAGCTCGGTTCTGTAAGATATGCTTTGCTGCTGTTAAAAAGGCAGCGACACCAGGAACATTGACCGTACCGGGACGAAATCCTTTTTCATGGGTTGTCCCTTTGAACAATGGTTCCCAGCGAATTTGTGGGTTTATATAGCAAGCACCGACTCCTTTTGGTCCATAGATTTTATGTGCTGAAACGGAAAGGCTATCTATTTGCATTTTTGTTACATCGATTGGGAGTTTGCCGAATGTTTGTACACAATCTGTATGAAATATAACGCGATGCTTCTTTAAAAGCTTTCCTATTTCAGCTATAGGCTGAACAGTTCCAATTTCAGAGTTTCCATGTTGAATGCTTGCTAGTACAGTATCTTCTGTAATGGCATTTTCTAAAGCATACATGTCAATCATTCCATATGAATCGACAGGAATTTCTGTAATGGTATACCCTTGTTGTTTTAAGTTTTGAAAATAATTCTGAATGGATGCGTGTTCTATAGGGGTTGTAATAATATGTTTTCCTTCTCGTGCCTTTAAGAGCGAATGAATCGCCAAATAGTTGGATTCTGAACCACCACTTGTAAAAAAGACTCCCTGCTTTTTACCGTTAATCATTTGTGCAAATGATTCTCTACAAACTTGTAGTAAGGAAGAAGATGTTCCGCCAATGTCATGTAAACTTTGTTCATTGCCAAAATATTGTTCTGCCGCCTTTGCATACGTTTCAATCGCTTCCTTACTCATAGGTGTTGTTGCTGCGTAATCAAGATATATCATCATATTTAGTCCTCTCTCTGTAGTGGGATTACATCTATTTTGTATTTATGTAAAAAAGTATCTATTCACGTTGTAATGAATGACTTCGAAAAAACTCTTGTCATTATTTTAAAACTATGTAAATATAGGTGTCAAGACAGTTGGAAAAGTGTAAACTGGGAGGCAATGATTATGCCAAGTGCAGATGTCTTAATTATTGGAAGTGGGATTGCGGCATTCCGTGTTGCAAAAGAGATTTGTCATGAAAAAAATGTGATGATTCTCACAAAGAAAACGCGTCGCAATAATAATACATGCTTAGCGCAAGGAGGAATTGCCGCAGCGATTGCTACATATGACAATCCAAATCATCATTATGAAGATACGTTAAAAGCAGGTTGTTATTATAACAATACAGAAGCTGTGCGTTACTTAGTGGAGAATGGACCAAAAGAAATTCACAAGCTCATTGCAGATGGTATGCAGTTTGATGGCGATGAAAATGGACTACACCTCGGGAAAGAAGGTGCGCATCGAAAACGACGCATTTTACATGCGGGAGGAGATGCGACAGGGAAATATTTATTAGAGCATTTCATTCAAGAAGTAACACCGCATGTTACAGTGATAGAACAAGAAAGAGTACTCGATTTCATCATAAAAAATGGTACGTGTAGAGGAGTTTTAACACGTAATCAGGAAGGACACATGCATCGTTATTTTGCTGAATATACAGTATTAGCCACAGGAGGCATAGGAGGATTATACACATTTACTTCCAACGATGAAACGATAACAGGTGATGGAATTGCAATGGTATATCGAGCTGGTGGCGAGCTTCAAGATTTAGAGTTTATGCAGTTTCACCCTACGATGTTACATGTAGATGGTAGATGCTGTGGACTTGTTTCTGAGGCTGTACGAGGCGAAGGGGCTGTTCTTGTAAATGGGAAAGGAGAACATTTCATGACCGGGATACATCCGCAGCAAGATTTAGCACCGCGTGATGTAGTAGCCCGTGCGATTCATAGTCAGCTCCTCGTTGGTGAAGAAGTATATTTAGATATTTCATCTATTCAACATTTTGAAGACCGTTTTCCAATTGTCTCTTCATTATGTCGGATACATGGTGTGAATATAAAACAAAATCGAATTCCAGTTGTACCAGGTGCACATTTTCATATGGGTGGTGTAAAAACAAACTGTGATGGGGAAACCTCCATTCCGCGTCTATATGCTGTAGGAGAAACTTCTTGTAATGGTGTTCATGGTGCAAACCGACTAGCGAGCAATTCATTGCTTGAGGGTCTTGTATTTGGGAAAAGAATTGGACAGCATATTTTACACAATTCGGTAACAAGGGAAAAGTTTGATAGAGCAGAGCGGGATCAAAGTCATCAAATCTTATATTTACCAACCAAAAGAGAAATACAAGAACAGATGATGAGGTATGTTGGAATTGTGCGTACAGAGCAAGGGTTATTGCAAGCGAAAAAATGGTTTGAGCATTATGGTGCGCCTCATTTTGTATTACAATACGAGGCTCTTACAAATGAAGAAATTACGATTGTCAATATGTTAACAGTTTGCTGGCTAATGGTAGATGCGGCTTTGCAAAGGAAAGAAAGCATAGGTGGACATTATCGCAGTGATGATCCAAAAAGAAGTGCAGTAGCAAAAGAAATGATGTTAATAAAATGACAAGCACGTTTGCATGAGGGAGAGAAGATAATGAACATATTAAAAGTACAGGAAGCATTAAAACAATTTTTTCTAGAAGATATAGGGGAATGGGATATAACATCTCAGTGTATCTTTCCAGATTATTTAGAGGCAAAAGGAACATTTCTTATAAAAGAAGCAGGGGTCTTTGCGGGACGTTCAGTAATCGAAGCAGGATTTCAATTAATTGATGAAAGAATTGCAGTTGAGCTTCATAAAAAAGATGGGGATCTTGTAGAGAAAGGCGAAATAATAGCAACTGTGCAAGGGCCAATTGCATCACTATTAACGGCAGAGCGCGTTATATTAAATGTCATCCAGCGTATGAGCGGAATAGCAACGATGACACGTAAGGCGGTTCTTGCTTTAGATAGTAGTCATACACGCATTTGTGATACGAGAAAGACAATGCCTGGACTACGTATGTTTGATAAGTATGCAGTCGTGTGTGGAGGTGGATTTAACCATCGCTTCGGTTTATATGATGGGGTCATGATTAAAGACAATCATATTGCTTTTGCTGGTTCTATTACAAAAGCTGTTACATCAGTGAAAGAAAAATTAGGGCATATGGTGAAAGTAGAAGTGGAAACAGAAACTGAGGAGCAAGTGAGAGAGGCTGTAGCTGCTGGTGTGGATATTATTATGTTCGATAATCGTACGCCAGATGAGATTCGAGAGTTTTCAAAGATTGTGCCAAGCGCTATTGTTACGGAAGCTTCAGGTGGAATTAAAATTGAAGATTTATCGAAATACGGAAAAACAGGGGTGGATTCTATTTCACTTGGAGCATTAACGCATTCAGTGAAAGCACTCGATATTAGTTTCAATATTGAATCGTAAGAAAAGTGACTTAGAGGGAGAGAGACGTATATGAGTATTTTAGAAAAAGTACAGCCAATTGAAACGATGTTACCAGCGCGTTATTACACGATGTCAACGGAAGATATGGAAAAGCGTGTTCGTGAAATTAAAGAAAAAATGGGAAAAACGTTATGTATCCCATGTCATCATTATCAAAAGGATGAAGTGGTGCAGTTTTCAGATGCTATAGGGGATTCATTGCAACTTGCACAAGTTGCAGCGCGCAATAAAGAGGCAAAATATATCGTATTTTGCGGTGTGCATTTTATGGCAGAAACAGCGGATATGTTAACGACGGACGAGCAAGTTGTAATATTGCCTGATATGCGAGCCGGCTGTTCGATGGCAGATATGGCGGATATTGAACAAACAGAACGAGCATGGCGAGAGCTTACAACATTATTTGGAGATACAATGATTCCGTTAACATATGTAAACTCGACGGCAGCAATTAAAGCTTTTTGCGGTCGAAATGGCGGGGCAACCGTTACGTCTTCGAATGCAAAAAAAATGGTATCTTGGGCATTTACGCAGAAAGAACGATTAGTTTTTTTACCAGATCAGCATTTGGGAAGAAATACAGCGTACGATTTAGGGATTGAACTTAATCAAATGGCTGTTTGGAATCCGAATACAGACTCATTAGAATATAGCGGGAATCTAGAGGATATAAAGGTGATTTTGTGGAAAGGTCATTGTTCCGTGCATCAAAACTTTACAGTGAAGAATATTGAGAGCTTGCGCAAAAGTCATCCTAATATGAATATTATCGTTCATCCAGAGTGTTGTTATGAAGTGGTTCAAGCTTCTGATTATGCGGGATCGACAAAATATATTATTGATACGATTGAGCAAGCGCCATCTGGTAGTAAGTGGGCTATTGGTACAGAAATGAATTTAGTAAATCGACTGATTCAAAAACATCCTGATAAGGAGATTATTTCATTAAATCCTTTTATGTGTCCATGTTTAACGATGAATCGAATTGATTTACCACACTTACTTTGGGCGCTAGAATCAATAGAACGTGGTGAACAGGTGAATGTAATTCAAGTGGATCAACAAGTAACAAAAGATGCAGTGTTGGCATTAAATCGTATGTTAGAGCGCGTTTAAAAGCAGCGGGGTTCCCGTTGCTTTTTTCCTGCATATAATCATAATTATGAGGCAAATGACATACATTGTGTTGAGAGAATCATTGTACTTTTTTGTTTATTTGTGCAACTAGAGAGTGTATCACTTTGAAGAACAGCGGAACTAGAAAGCAGTATTTATCAATGTATCAATCATTAGGCATGCTTAGTAGAGAAGAGTCATTTCAAAGTGTTTTGATTCATAGATAAGATATACAGGAGGGGGAAAATTTGAAGATTCATATCGTGCAAAAAGGGGATACCCTTTGGAAGATTGCGAAAAAGTACGGAGTGGATTTCGAAACGTTAAAAATAGCGAATACACAACTTAGTAACCCAGATCTTATTATGCCGGGTATGAAGATTAAAGTACCATCAGGTAGCGTTCATGTAAAGAAAAATGCGGGTGCTGGTTCAGTCCCTCCGAAAGAGTATGTCAAAGAAGTACAACAAAAAGAGTTCGCGGCAACACCAACGCCACTTACTATAGAAGAGGAAGAAGAAATAACATATGAATCTGCTCCAATTACGCAACAACCAGCTATGCAGCAAACGCAAAAAGAAATGCAAATAAAGTCCCAAAAAGAAGAGCTGATTCAGAAGGAAGCGCCAATCCAAAAAGAAAAACCGATTCAGAAGGAAGCACCAATCCAAAAAGAAAAACCGATTCAGAAGGAAGCGCCAATCCAAAAAGAAAAACCGATTCAGAAGGAAGCACCAATCCAAAAAGAAGGGCTGATTCAGAAGGAAGCGCCAATCCAAAAGGAGAAGCCAACTGAAGTAGTAATTGAAAAGCCGCCTGTTATTGAAAAGAAAGAAAAAAAAGCTGCGAAAGAGAGTACGAAGTTTTCAATAAATATATTACCACAACCACCGCAACCACCTATTAAACCTGCCAAGGAATATAAAATTTCAGATGTAATTAAAAAGGGGAGTGAATTGATTGCTCCTCAAATTCATAAAGTGAAACCAAATCATATGAAAGCACCACAAACAAAAAAAGAAAATGTAGAGAATATCGTATCACCACAAGCAAAAAAAGAAAATATCGGGAATATGATATCACCACAAGCAAAAAAAGAAAATATCGGGAATATGATATCACCACAAGTGAAAAAAGAAAATATCGGGAATATGATATCACCACAAGTGAAAAAAGAAAATATCGGGAATATGATATCACCACAAGTGAAAAAAGAAAATATCGGGAATATCGTATCGCCACAAGTGAAAAAAGAAAATATCGAGAATATCACATTACCACAAGTGAAAAAAGAAAATATCGGGAATATCGTATCGC
Source organism: Bacillus cereus group sp. BfR-BA-01492 (assembly GCF_022662815.1). Taxonomy (NCBI): domain Bacteria; kingdom Bacillati; phylum Bacillota; class Bacilli; order Caryophanales; family Bacillaceae; genus Bacillus; species Bacillus cereus group sp. BfR-BA-01492. The sequence continues at coordinate 36,653 of NZ_JAKUEH010000002.1, read as the reverse complement.
CACAAGTGAAAAAAGAAAATATCGAGAATATCACATTACCACAAGTGGAAAAAGAAAATATCGAGAATATTGCATCGCCAAATGTAGCAAAAGATAACAAGGTGATTCCGCAAGTTTTACCACCAACGATCACAATGCCAATTATGGATAATATCCAGCCACCAATCATGCCGATGATGGAAAATAATCAAATGCCGAACATGATGCCGATGATGGAAAATAATCAAATGCCGAACATGATGCCGATGATGGAAAATAATCAAATGCCGAACGTGATGCCGATGATGGAAAATAATCAACCGCCAAATATCATGCCGCAACCAATGCCTTATCATCCACAACTGATGCCACAGCAGTATCCATACCAACAGTATCAAAACCCGTATGATAATATGCCGTATCCACAATTTGCACCTATAGCACCGCAATATACATCAATGCCAATGGAGAATAATATGCCGCCATCTATGTCAGAAGAAGAGGACTGCGGATGTGATGAGGGAAGAATTTTGTATAGCCCTCAGCCAGGGGGAACACAATCTGCAAATCCTTTATATTATCAGCCGGAGCAGACTGCGTATGCACCACAGCCAGGTACGATGTATTATCAACCAGATCCGCCTGATATGTTTGGAAGTCCAATTGAAGAAGAGGAGTAAAACGTTCTAATGGATTCTTAGTGAAATATTAACAGTGTAAAAACCTCCGTTGTTACTCATGATAAGAAGGAGCTTTTCGAGAGAAAAGTTCATTCTAACAAGGGGGGTTTTTTGGATTGAATAAAAAAGTGAAAGTAATTGCCGCTTCTTTGTTAGTTACCAGTGCGTTAGTAGCATGTGGTACACCTAATAATAATGCGATGGATGAGCGTAATGTGAACGATAATTACGAACGTACATCTTATTATGGTACAAATCCATATAGAGATAATGTAGCGCGCACAGATCGATATACAGATTATGTAACGTATAGAAATGGAAATAGAATGACAGATCGTGTAAATGATCGTCGTAATGATGTGGGATATAACTATTATCGAGATGTGAATTATCATGGTCAAATTGTAAATCCTCATCCAACTCGTAACATTACAATGAATAATTCATACATGAACAATGATGGGAAAACAGCTGAAAGAATTACGAATCGTGTTAAGCGTATGAATAATGTGGATCGAGTTTCTACTGTTGTATATGGAAATGATGTAGTGATTGCTGTGAAACCGCGTCATACAGTAACAAATGAAACGGCAATGGCAAATGAAATTCGCCGAGCTGTTGTCAATGATGTAAGAACTCGTAACGTGTATGTGACGGTTAGAAACGATATGTTTGATCGTGTAAATACAATGAATACACGCCTGCGAAATGGAACGGTTACGAATGATTTAAATCGTGATATTACAGATTTATTCCGTGATATTCGTGCTAGTCTAACTGGTACGGTGCGATAACGAAAAAAGAGGAGGGCCTATGCCTTCCTCTTCATTTTATCCCGCTATTTTAGGGTCAAGATTTAGAGAGAAGCAAGGAAGACAGGAGGAAGTCTTAGCCCGTAACAGCCCAATTGGTGAGGGTGGGGATGAAGAAAACTCACACTGATTAAAGTTTTACTTTATATTTGTAATGTATATTTTTCATGTTTAGCTTGTGTTTATGTTGTATTAATGTTATATTAACAAAGCGATGAGCTAATTTACGTAAGACGAGAGATATGCTTAAGTGCTAAACACGCGGATGTGGCCGCCTGGTCTCTCGCCGTAAAACGCATCAAGACGCCTGCTAAGTTCAGGCGTCTTTTTTATTGTAAAAATAAATGAAATCATATCGATAATTCGGACAAAAGATATGAATTTTCGATAAATAGCGACAAGTGCTGTTCAACCTTATATGAGGGTGTTGGATAAAACTCTTATTTCCGGAGAAACTAGAGTTGGAAGTTTCACTTTATTTTGCTCGGAAGAGGTGAATAGAAATGAAATTTATCATGATTGCAGTTCAAGTCTTGCTTGTTCTATTTTGTTTATCTTACGAATCGAATGTTAGAGCTGCAGTTACGACGCCAAATGTAATGGAAAAAGAACCTCAAGTGACAGTTTTACTGGAGCGTATGTATTTGGACGGAGAAGTGAGTGAGGAAATCCTTACGGAAAAAGTAGCGAATTTGGAACAGCTTTTGCAACGATATAAAGATTGGCAACTTGTAGATCGTGATGATGTGCAAATTATATTACAAAAGAAAATAGACGATATTTCACCTTTATTGAAGACGAGCGGTTATTTTGGAGTGTCAGATGAGGGGATATTACAAATTTTTAATGGTGTACCCAAAAACGATAATGCAATTCACTCATTTTTTCAAATTGATATGAAAAAATTAAAAAGTTATGAACGGGCAAAGTTAAAGCGCGGCATTCGGATTAAATCAAAAGAACGTTTTGTGACGACGATGGAGAAGATGAAGCAATATGCAAAACAAACTAGCAACTCGAAATGAGTTGCTAGTTTGTTTTATTTATTCTTATCTAAAATTTGTTTTGCAATTTCATCAATTAACATATCTTTTCCAATTGGATTGAATGCTTTTGTATTAAAGACTTCATTGCTTACTTCATAAACGTGATTATTTTTCACTGCCTTGTTATCTTTCCAAATAGCACTATTTTTATAATCCTCGTAAACTTTATCTGCTTCGCCGCCAAAGTTTACGATAAACATTTGATCAGGTTGGAACGCAACAAGTCCTTCTAGTGATACTTGTGCCATTGTTTGTTTTAAATCTGTTCCTTTTGTTACAGGAAGTTTTAAATCATTAAAGAGGATATCTCCATATCCAAAATTGCCATACACACGGAAATTTTGTGGCGTTATAGCAAGGAACATAAAGTTTTCATCTTTTGTTTTCTCTTTAATTTGTTTAGATAAAGAAGCGGCTTTTTTATCGTAGTTGGCAATCCACTGAGTTGCTTTTTTCTCTTCGTCAAATAATTTACCAACTTCTTTAAATTTATCGCGCCAGTTTTCCAAGTTTGTTTCTAAAACGACTGTTGGTGCAATCTTTGCTAGTTGGTCATAAATTTTTAATTGACGATTGTTTAAAATAATTAAATCTGGTTTTAAAGCAGTAACTGCTTCTAAATCAACTTTTGGAGCCCAATACCATCCAACTGCTTTTACACCTTTTAGTTTTTCTTGCAAATGACTTTGGATTTTATCTTTATATGTATTCGCCGTACCAACCGGTTTATGTCCAAGTAGTAATAGTTCTTCAGATGATCCAGATAAGTCAACGATTCTTTTTGGATTTACTGGAATTGTAGCCTCACCTTTTGCATGTTTCACAACTTTCGTTTTTTGCTCTGTTGCAGTAGGTTCTTCTTTTTTAGAAGAACAGCCAACAGTGGCCAAGACAACAAAGATGAGAGTAAATAAAATAAATAGTTTATGCTTCATATGCGTGTAACCCCTTCATTTAATATTGATAATCATTCTCGACTATGTAATAGTAATTGCATGCTAACAATCTGTCAATATAAAAAAGATAAAAAAAAGAGAAATTTAAAATAGAGAACATTTGTTGGGGTAGTCTCGCTTTTCTATTGCTAAGTATGTTAAAATGGAATACATGATTTGAGAGGGAGAGATCGTATTTTGTTTGAGTATGTTACAGGTTATGTAGAGTACGTAGGACCGGAATATATCGTTCTTGACCATAATGGAATTGGCTACCAAATTTTCACGCCAAACCCATATGTATTCCAAAGAAGTAAGCAAGAAATTCGGGTATATACATATCACTATGTAAGAGAAGATATAATGGCACTTTACGGTTTTAAGACACGTGAAGAGCGTTTACTATTTACAAAACTTTTAGGTGTATCGGGAATTGGACCAAAAGGTGCGCTTGCCATTTTAGCCTCAGGTCAAACAGGGCAGGTTGTACAAGCGATTGAGAACGAAGATGAGAAGTTTTTAGTGAAATTTCCGGGTGTTGGAAAGAAAACGGCTCGTCAAATGATTTTAGATTTAAAAGGAAAATTAGCTGATGTTGTACCAGATGCATTCGTTGATTTATTCTCAGATGAAGAGCGTTTTGATGAGAAAAAAGGTTCATCAACTGAACTGGACGAGGCACTTGAAGCGCTCCGTGCACTCGGTTATGCAGAACGCGAAATCAATCGCGTCTTGCCGGAGTTATTAAAAGAGTCATTGACGACGGATCAGTATATTAAAAAGGCACTTAGTCTTTTACTAAATGGTAAGAGGTGAGTAGAATGGACGAACGTCTCCTGTCAGGGGAATCTGCATATGAAGATGCAGACTTAGAATATTCGTTGCGGCCACAGACACTCCGTCAATATATTGGCCAAGATAAGGCAAAACATAATTTAGAGGTATTTATTGAGGCTGCAAAAATGCGTGAGGAAACATTGGATCACGTCTTATTATATGGACCACCAGGACTTGGGAAAACAACGCTTGCTAATATTATCGCAAACGAAATGGGAGTTAATATTCGAACGACATCAGGTCCAGCAATTGAAAGGCCAGGAGATTTAGCAGCAGTGTTAACAGCTCTTCAACCTGGTGATGTACTATTTATTGATGAAATTCATCGTTTGCATAGATCTATTGAGGAAGTTTTATATCCAGCAATGGAGGACTTTTGTCTTGATATTGTCATTGGTAAAGGGCCGACTGCACGGTCAGTAAGGCTTGACTTGCCACCTTTTACATTAGTGGGTGCCACAACACGTGCAGGGGCACTGTCAGCTCCGCTTCGTGATCGTTTTGGGGTATTATCAAGACTGGAGTATTATACAGTAGATCAATTATCAGCGATTGTAGAAAGAACAGCAGAAGTGTTTGAAGTGGAAATTGATTCTTTAGCCGCTTTAGAAATTGCAAGGCGTGCTCGTGGTACACCGCGTATCGCGAACCGTCTTTTAAGACGCGTACGGGATTTCGCACAAGTAAGAGGCGATGGAACAATCGCAATGGAAATTACACAAATGGCATTAGAGCTCTTGCAAGTAGATAAATTAGGTCTGGATCACATTGACCATAAATTACTGCTTGGTATTATTGAAAAATTCTGTGGTGGTCCAGTTGGATTAGAGACAGTTTCGGCGACAATTGGTGAAGAATCTCATACAATTGAAGATGTATATGAGCCATATTTACTGCAAATTGGATTCTTACAGCGTACGCCACGAGGAAGAATTGTTACGCCACTTGCATATCAACATTTCGGAATGGAGATGCCAGAAGTATGACGGATATGTCAAAACTTCTTATAACAGCTGGTATTCTTCTCATTGTGATCGGCTTGGCTTGGAAGTTTATCGGAAGGCTTCCAGGCGATATTTTTGTGAAAAAGGGAAACGTTACCTTTTATTTTCCGATCATTACATGTATTGTGTTAAGTATTGTATTATCTTTTATTATGTATATAATAAATCGATTTAAATAGAAATAGGTGGATATAGTTATGGATATTAATCTGTTTGATTTTCATTTACCAGAAGAACTTATTGCGCAAACGCCGCTTGAAAAGCGTGAAACATCAAGGTTAATGGTGTTAGATCGTGAAACAGGTGATATCGAGCATGAGCATTTTAGCGATATTTTAGCGTATTTACATGAAGGAGATTGTTTAGTTTTAAATGAAACAAAAGTTATGCCTGCTCGTTTGCATGGGGTAAAAGAAGATACAGGTGCACATATTGAGGTGCTTCTTTTAAAACAAGAAGAGGGAGATACGTGGGAAACACTTGTGAAACCGGCGAAACGTGTGAAAGAAGGAACTGTTATTTCTTTTGGCGAAGGAAAACTAAAAGCAACATGTGTAGGAACTGCTGATCAAGGCGGTCGTCAACTTGAATTTTCTTATGACGGTATCTTTTATGAGATTTTAGATGAACTGGGAGAAATGCCACTTCCCCCTTACATTAAAGAAACATTAGAAGACCGCGATCGTTACCAAACTGTATATGCGAAGGAAATTGGTTCTGCAGCAGCACCAACAGCGGGTCTGCATTTTACAGAAGAGTTACTGGAGAAATTACAACAAAAAGGTGTGAAATTAGCATTCATTACACTTCATGTTGGTCTTGGAACATTTAGACCAGTTTCGGCTGATAAAATTGAAGATCATCATATGCATGCTGAGTATTATCATATGTCGCAGGAAACGGCTGACGTATTAAATGACGTGAAAGCAAAAGGTGGCCGTATTATTACAGTTGGTACGACATCAACGCGTACACTTGAAACAATTGCTACAGAGCATGATGGTAAACTTTGCGGTGCATCTGGATGGACGGATATCTTTATGTATCCAGGTTATGAATTTAAAGCAATTGACGGTTTAATTACAAACTTCCATTTACCAAAATCAACATTAATTATGCTGGTGAGTGCATTTGCAGGTAGAGAAAATGTGCTTCATGCCTATAATGAAGCAGTGAAAGAAAAATACCGTTTCTTTAGTTTTGGTGATGCGATGTTCCTTGCATCTCATACGAAAGAGAGAATGAAATAAAGAAGGAGTAAATTTATGACAGCAATTCGTTACGAATTTATTAAGAAATGTAAGCAAACGGGCGCACGTTTAGGTCGTGTGCATACGCCACATGGATCTTTTGATACACCGACCTTTATGCCAGTTGGTACATTAGCAACAGTGAAAACAATGTCACCAGAAGAATTAAAAGCGATGGATTCTGGCATTATTTTAAGTAATACGTATCATCTATGGCTGCGTCCAGGTCATGAAATTGTACGTGAAGCAGGTGGTCTGCATAAATTTATGAACTGGGATCGCGCTATTTTAACGGATTCTGGTGGATTCCAAGTATTTAGTTTAAGTGACTTCCGTCGTATTGAAGAAGAAGGTGTGCATTTCCGCAACCATTTAAATGGAGACAAGCTATTTTTATCGCCAGAAAAAGCGATGGAAATTCAAAATGCTTTAGGTTCAGATATTATGATGGCATTTGATGAATGCCCACCATTCCCAGCTACTTTTGAATATATGAAAAAGTCTGTAGAGCGTACAAGCCGTTGGGCAGAGCGTTGTTTAAAAGCGCATCAGCGCCCGGAAGATCAAGGGTTATTCGGTATTGTACAGGGTGGAGAGTTTGAAGAGCTTCGTCGCCAAAGTGCTAAGGACCTTGTTTCAATGGACTTCCCTGGTTACGCTGTAGGCGGTTTATCAGTAGGGGAGCCGAAAGATATTATGAATCGTGTCCTTGAGTTTACAACACCGCTTCTTCCAGAAAATAAACCTCGTTATTTAATGGGAGTCGGTTCTCCTGATTCATTAATTGATGGTGCCATTCGCGGTATCGATATGTTTGACTGTGTACTGCCAACTCGCATTGCTCGAAATGGTACTTGTATGACAAGTCAAGGTCGTCTCGTTGTGAAAAATGCGAAATTTGCAAGAGACTTTGGTCCACTGGATCCAAATTGTGATTGTTACGCATGTAAAAATTATTCACGTGCATATATTCGTCACTTAATGAAATGTGATGAAACGTTCGGAATTCGTTTAACGTCTTATCACAATCTGCATTTTCTGTTAAACTTAATGGAGCAGGTGAGACAAGCCATTCGTGAAGATCGTCTTGGTGATTTCCGCGAAGAGTTCTTTGAACAGTATGGCTTTAATAAACCGAATGCTAAAAACTTCTAATACATAATATTAAAGGAGGAACAAAAATGAGTCCTGGTATGATGAATATTGTCATGATTGTTGCAATGTTTGCGATTTTCTATTTCTTATTAATTCGCCCGCAACAAAAGCGCCAAAAGGCAGTAGCTCAAATGCAAAGCGAGCTAAAAAAAGGTGATGCGATCGTAACAATCGGTGGTTTACACGGTACAATTGAGTCAGTAGATGATACGACAATTGTTATTAAATCTGGTGGTTCACACTTAACATTTGATCGCAATGCAATTCGTGAAGTTGTAAAGAAGTAATCATGAAAGCTTTTGCATAGCTTGAAAAAGAGCCTATTTTATCCTAAATAGGCTCTTTTTTTTGCTTAATTTACTATTTATTCTGTCATTTCGAGACGGTAAGACTGCCACCTAGAAAAAAGGAAGATAGGAGGGAGACTAACAGTCCGATTGGTGAGGGCTCATAATCAGTGAGGGATGAAGAAAAACTCCACTGATTAAAGTTTCACTTTATGTTTAGCGATGGTAAGGTATTGGGAATTGTTGATGCCATTGCTGCCAAGTGCCATGTGGATGTATATGATGCCATTGATTCCAACCCATATAATGTGGCCACATGACATGATGCCATTGTTGCCAAGTATGATGTGGGTGGTGTTGATGCCATTGCTGCCAAGGTACGTAATGATGAGGGTACATTACATTTTCAACTCCTTTAAAGCTTTTGTATAGTTTATGTTTTTTTATTTATAAGGAGCTTATCTGTATATAATATAGGCGTTTTGTACAAGGGATATTATTACTTTTTCATTTGATGTGGTGTATCATTTTCAGTCATTCTTTTTCTAAAAAAAATCGATAAGTAGTTCGTGTCAAAAATATTTTTATAAAAGGATAAAAAATGTTGACAATCAAAATGACTTATTATAATATTATCTCGAATTCGAGATAAATTAAATTTGTAGAAGATATAAAAATATAGAATGTTTATCCTATTATTTTAAGACAGCCCGATTCATGAGGGGTGGAGCCCCCCGCTGTGTCACTTTGTTTGCTCAAACATGTAGTTGAGAAAGGATTATCATTTTTTTGAAAAATATCTCGAATTAAAGATAATATAATTCGAGATAAAATTTCATAATATGAATGTAATTGTATCTTATGGAAAAGGTTAAGCGTGAGTTAATTGAAAAAATAAACCGTATTTACTAGTCAATGAATGAGATTCATGTGGCGAAATTATAAAATAAAAAGGAGCTTATAAAATGAATAAAAAACGATGGGAGAACAATTAATGTTACCTGAGCAATATGAACCTTATAGAAAACAACTTGAACGATTATTATTGCCATTTGAAGTAAGAGAATTAGACTGATTTTCTAAGTGAAGGCAATTTGTACTTTTAATAAATTTTTACAGTGAATACATGATGAAACAAATAGTTGTTTTCCGTTAGAATCAACAGAAATACAACCATTACTTGACGTACATTTGGAAAATAGAGAGCAAGTTGATTGTTCGGGAAGTAGGAGAGTCGGTCTCGTACTTTTCTAAATAAGATATAAAAAGCTTGAATTGGGACAAAATAGAATCGATATGTTTTTGTTTATTTCATAACCACGTGTAGAAATCGTAACAAACTTTTCCGAAATGGGAATTGTAATCTCAACTTTAGGTGAGAAGAAAACAAAACTTCAATTCATTGCAATGATTATTCCAATCATCTTTGTTATCACAACTTGTATTGTAGGATAAAAGGAGGACAATAGTATGTATCCAGATTTAAAAGGCAAAGTTGTTGTCATTACAGGTGCATCAAAAGGATTAGGAAAGGCGATGGCAGTTCGCTTTGGAGAGGAAAAAGCGAAAGTTGTAGTGAATTATCGTTCGAATGAAGCGGAAGCACAAGAAATAGCAGAAGAAATACAAAAAGCAGGCGGAGAAGCTATTGTAGTAAAAGGCGATGTCACGGTAGAAGCAGATGTAATCAATCTCGTTCAGACAGCTGTGAAAGAGTTTGGTACACTAGATGTCATGATTAATAATGCTGGTATTGAAAATCCAGTAGATTCACATAAAATGCCATTAAGTGATTGGAATCGAGTTATCGAAACAAATTTAACAGGTGCTTTCTTAGGAAGTCGAGAAGCAATCAAATATTTTGTTGAGAATGATATTAAAGGTAGCGTTATTAACATGTCTAGCGTTCACGAGAAAATTCCATGGCCATTATTTGTACACTATGCGGCAAGTAAAGGTGGTATTAAGTTAATGACTGAAACATTAGCATTAGAATATGCACCAAAAGGAATTCGTGTAAACAATATTGGGCCGGGTGCGATCAATACGCCAATTAATGCTGAAAAATTTGCAGATCCAGAAAAACGTGCAGATGTTGAAAGTATGATTCCGATGGGATACATCGGAAAGCCAAAAGAAATTGCGGCGGTGGCAGCATGGCTTGCTTCTTCACAAGCGAGTTATGTAACAGGAATTACATTATTTGCTGATGGCGGAATGACTTTATATCCATCATTCCAAGCTGGACGTGGCTGATTTTAAATCAATATAGAAAGTAAAAGAGAGATTCTTATTTTTTTCATAATGAGCCTACGGAGAGGTTTTCTTTTCTCTGTGGGTTTTATGATTGTTGTTATTTTTATGAATGGAAAAAAAAGAAATAGGAAGAATAAAAAAGTATGAGTTATACAACTTGATTTTACTTTTATTTGTGGATGTAATTCAGTCTGAAACTTACTATGGATCAGTTATTTATTTTTAGTAGAAATCCACATGCTTTTTAGCTTTAAAATCCAAATTGGAGGGATTTCAAATGGCAAAAGATTTTTACAAAGCAATTGAAGACAGAAGATCTATTTATGGAATTAGTAAAGAACAAGTAGTTTCTGACGAAAAAATTCAAGAGGTAATTCAGCACGCTGTAAAGCATACACCGTCAGCTTTTAACTCTCAAAGTGCGCGTGTTGTTGTTGTATTAGGAGAACAACATGATAAATTATGGGATCTGACAAAAGAAACATTACGAAAAATTGTTCCTGAAAATAACTTTGGTCCAACTGAAGAAAAAATGAATGCATTTAAAAGCGGTTATGGAACAGTTTTATTCTTTGAAGACGGCAAAGTAGTGGAAAGTCTTCAAGAACAATTTGCATCATATAAAGAGAATTTCCCCAAATGGTCTGAGCAATCATCAGGTATGTTACAATTTGTAATTTGGACAGCGTTAGAAATTGAAGGATTCGGTGCAACATTACAGCACTATAATCCATTAATTGATGATGAAGTGAAAAAGGAATGGAATGTTCTAGAAAGCTGGAAACTTATTGCGCAAATGCCATTTGGTAAACCGGTAGCACCAGCTGGAGAAAAGGAATTCCAACCATTAGAAAATCGCGTGAAGTTTTACAAATAATCTAGTTGTATACGGAATGTTTTTTGTTAGAAGGAATACGTTCTGGATAAAAAGCCCTGCAAACGCAGGGCTTTTCTTCGTCATGGTAATCTGTTATTTCCATGTATGATGAGCGCATATTTTTTGTTTTTAATGTAGCTTTGTCGTATTTACTCCTAAGATTCCTCCAAGTGTACTAGCTCCTATTAAAGCAAGTTGATAGAGAAGCTGAGAGTTAGATAAAGTTTGGGAGAAACCTAAGTAATGAATGAGAAATACGAGAATTGCAAAAGTAAGTCCAGTTGTAACCCCGACGAGCCACCCTCTCCCTTGCGCTTTTTTGCCAGCAATAAAACCAGCAATGAGCATAGAAAGAAGAGCAAGTATAAAAATTGTAATTGCTAATGTTCCTTCGTTAATATTTGTGAACTTTAATAAAAGAGCGATTATCATGCTTGTTATAGAAGCAAGAATCAAGATTGTGATAATGCCAGCTCCAATGGCGATAGAGAACTTTTTTGACCCATCCATTGTGCATGCCCCCTTTTTAATACAAACATATTTCAAAATTTGATAAGTTAGACTAGTTTCTTGTACATAGAGAGCGTTCTTACTATATAAATAGTTTACGAAGGAAAGGGATTCTTCGTAATTCTTCTTTCCGAATGAGCTTAAAGATGAGCAGGAGAACGATGTAAATAAGTGTAGTTAATGTAATTTCCCATAATGTTTGTATGCCGAGTGATTGAGAAAATATAACATGGTGATGAAGATAAAATCCAAACGTACCTGCGGCTAGGATGGTAATACCCCCATAAAGATAGTCTTTTAAATAAATGGTGAATGTAATTTTTTTTAAGACGGTCGCATAATGGAGAAATGTTACTGTAATAATATTAGCAGCAATGGCAAGTGCAACCCCCATCATTTGAAATTCCGGCCTTGAGGCAAGAATAAAGATAACAAGTAACTTTACAATCGCACCAACAAATGTATTCATCATCGCAGCTCTAGCTAAGTTTAAAGCTTGTAAAACAGATGTGAGCGGGCTTTGAAAATAATGAAATAAAAAACAAGGTGCAAGTAGTCGTATAAATGCAGTAGCGCTGTCAGAACCATACATAAGAGTTAACACGGGTGAAGCGAATACATACAGAATGATGACGGACCAACCGCCTGTAATTAAAGAAATTCGCAATGCTTGTTGCAAGCGGTATTCTACTAACTGATGTTGCCTTTTCGCCATCGCTTCGCTAATAGATGGTACGAGTGCTGTAGAAAGGGCATATGTAATGAATGCAGGTAGCGATAGAAGGGGAAAGGCATAGCCATTTAAGATGCCGTATTGCTGTGTAGCGACAGAAGCGGTAACACCAGCAATTGCCAAACTTTGCATGACGACAATCGGCTCAAAAAAATAAGAAATGGATCCAATTAAGCGGCTTCCTGTCGTCGGCAGTGCAATTTCCATAAGCGAATGAAACGTATGTTTACTCTCTTTCACAGTGTTTAGAAAACCGTTGCGTATGGAAATATGTTTTTCACGCTGGAATAATGTGAGTAGAAATAATAAAGAAGCAACCTCACCAAGGACAGCTGAAAGCATAGCACCTGCTGCTGCATATTCAACGCCATAAGGTAAAAATAGACGAATACAGATAGCAATAATTGTGATGCGGACTACTTGTTCTAGTACTTGTGCATAAGCTCCTGGCTTCATATTTTGTTTTCCTTGGAAATACCCTCGTAACACAGATGAAACAGCAATGACAGGAACAACAGGTAAAATAGCCATTAATGGATAGTAAGTTCTTTCATCAGTTAAAAGTGTTTTAGCTAAAATAGGTGTGAGAAGCATAATAGCAATCGTTAAAATAATGCTAATAAGAGATGTAACCGCTAGTGATACGGTTAAAATTCTTTTGACCTTTTGCCGGTCATTCATTGCCTCTGCTTCGGCAACGAATTTTGCAATAGCAACGGGAAGGCCGATTTGTGTTAAAACAATGGCTAAGATGAAAGTAGGGACAGCCATCATATACAGACCGACACCTTCTTCTCCTAAAATGCGTGCCATTACAATACGGTTAATAAAACCAAGGATTTTTGTAATCAAGCCAGCTAGCATTAAAATAAATGCACCTCGTAAAAAGCTTTGTCTTGTCATGATCTTTTTCTCCTACCTTCTCAAAATCAATGGAATGATTTACAATAATTTATATGCACGTATGAGACAAGAATGACAAGCATTTAAGAAGAACAGAAAGAAACAAAATGATTAAATGCAGTTATTGCTGTCCATTAGAGCGGGATTTAAAGCGACTTTTCGTGCTGAGATAAGAAGGAGATGTGATGTAAATTGGAAAAAGAAGATATTATAGAAGCTTACCGCGGACAGTTACAAGTCGTTTTACAAAGTAAGATAGAAGAGTTCCAAATGATTGGGTATGATCAAGTCACAATAGAAGATATTTGGAAGTACTTGAAATTAAAAAAATGGAAAAAGGTAGATAGCAATGTTAGATTATATGAATTAGTAAATGATATATTAAAGCTAACTGCAAATGAGTATATGACGTATTTAACTGTGGAAGCATATCAAGCGCCGCTTTCGTCATTTGAAGAGTATGAAAATAAATAACTGACTGCAATTGGTTTGTTCTTCCTTTTGCAGTATAATGATAGGTATTGATAAAGAGGAGTTTATTATTGTCTAAGATTTTATATAAAAGGAGGTAGGATATAGACACAATCATTGATATATGTAGGTGATATTATTCTTCAATAGAACGAACCGTTACCTATATGCTAGCGATGAGCTAGTCAAACATTGAAAAATTTACAGAAAGGAAGTCTACTAACTGGACAAATATACATGTGAATATTGTCTCATATAAGATTACATTTACTTATGATGTTAGTAGCGGAAAGAAGGTACATATGGCAAAGCGTAGTACAAGAATTGTCGCCTTTTTTCTCATTGTTTTATTAATCGGTGGGATTATTGGTGCGGCAGGAAAAAACATAACAAAAGGCATTAGTCTTGGGTTAGACCTTCGCGGTGGTTTTGAAATCTTGTATCAAGTAAAACCAGCAAAGAAGGGGGATAAAATTGATCACGATGCACTTGTAAGTACAGTAGGTGCTTTGAATAACCGTGTCAATGTGCTTGGTGTAAGTGAGCCGAACATTCAAATCGAAGGAAAAGATCGAATTCGTGTTCAGCTTGCTGGCGTAAAAGATCAACAAAAAGCACGTGAAATTTTATCTACTCAAGCAAAGTTAACATTCCGTGATGTGAATGATAATCTTCTTATGGATGGGACAGATTTAAAAGGCGGAGGAGCAAAGCAAACATTTGATGAACAAGGACGACCAAGCGTTGGACTTACATTAAAAAGTGCTGATAAATTCCGCGAAGTAACAGAAAAAATTTCTAAAATGCCACCACCAACAAACTTGATGGTAATTTGGCTTGATTTTGAAGAAGGTAAGGATTCTTATAAAGCGGAATCTGCAAAACCAAATCCAAAATTTTTATCAGCAGCAACAGTAAATCAAGTATTTAATCAAGCGGAAGTTTCTATCGTAGGTGGAAACTTTACAGTTGAAAGTGCAAAACAACTTTCATCTTTATTAAATGCAGGGGCACTTCCTGTTGATTTAAAAGAAATGTATTCAACATCTGTTGGGGCGAAATTTGGTCAACAAGCATTAGAAGAAACAATTTTTGCTAGTGTGATTGGCATAGCTCTTATTTTCTTATTCATGCTTGTATTCTATCGTTTACCAGGATTTATCGCAGTTATTATGCTAGGGCTGTATATTTTTGTAACGCTTCTTGTCTTTAACTGGATGCATGCTGTTCTTACATTGCCAGGTATTGCGGCCTTAGTGCTCGGGGTTGGTATCGCTGTTGATGCGAATATTATTACGTACGAGAGATTGAAGGAAGAATTGCGAATTGGTAAGTCCATGATGTCAGCATATCGCTCTGGTAACCATCGTTCTTTAGCGACAATTTTGGATGCGAATATTACAACTCTTGCAGCAGCCGGTGTGCTATTTGTATATGGTACAAGCTCTGTACAAGGGTTTGCAACAAGTTTAATTGTAAGTATTTTTGTTGGTTTTGTTACGAACGTATTCGGTACTCGTTTCTTACTAGGATTACTTGTGAAGAGCCGTTATTTTGATAAAAAACCAGCTTACTTTGGTGTGAAACAAAAAGAAATTATTCCATTGTCAAAAGGCGTTGAGCATGCACCAACAAAATTTGACCGTATTAACTTTGTAAATATCGGTCACAAATTTTTATTATTCTCCATTGTAGTTGTTATTGCAGGAGCAATTATACTACCAATTTTCAAAATGAACTTGGGTATTGACTTTGCAAGTGGTACACGTATGGACTTGCAATCAAAACAAACAATTAGCGTTTCTCAAGTTCATAAAGATTTACATGAATTGAAAATTGATGTGAAAGAGGAAGATATTGTACCGACAGGTGATGACAATAAAGGATTCGCTGTTCGTACAATTGGTGTTTTATCAAAAGAGGAAATTGCAAAAGCGAAAACATTCTTCCATGATAAATATGGCACAGAACCAAACGTAAGCACAGTTTCGCCAACAATCGGGAAGGAAATCGCACAAAATGCCTTCATCGCAGTTCTGATTGCTTCAGCGGTTATCATACTATATGTAAGCATTCGTTTCCGATTTACATATGCGGTAGCTGCTGTCGCAGCGTTACTCCATGATGCATTTGTAATGATTGTGATGTTTAGTATTTTCCATCTGGAAGTAGATTTGACATTTATTGCAGCTGTCTTAACCATTATCGGTTATTCTATCAATGACTCGATTGTTACATTTGACAGAAACCGTGAACTATACAAACAGAAAAAACGTATTCGCGATTTGAAAGATCTAGAAGAAATTGTAAATGCGAGTATTCGTCAAACAATTGGTCGTTCTATTAATACAGTATTAACTGTGTTATTCCCTGTTATTGCACTGATGATTTTCGGTAGTGAATCGTTACGAAACTTCTCGTTTGCATTAATGGTAGGATTAGTTGTAGGTACGTATTCTTCTGTTTTCGTTGCATCCCAAATTTGGCTCATGCTTGAAAATCGTCGTTTAAAAAAAGGAAAGAAAAAGATAGTAGCAGAAGAATCTAAACCACAAGTTTAAAAATGAGAAAAATAAAAGATGATGTCTCTTTCGAGGCATCTCTTTTTTCGTCTATGGATACAATAAAGAGATATTTCCTTTTGGGTACTTGGCTAAAGGAAGTAGAACCAATTGGGGGCTGAAGAGAAGCTTGCTTCTTTAGGTTAGGAAACTGTTGGAATAGGATGAAGTGATGCTCTTTCTTATGAAAGTAGTAATAGATAAACGAGAAGGGAGTGATACGATCGCTAGCATTTTTGCTACAATGAAAAGGTATTTTGAGAAAAGAAGGGATTTCAGTTATGGAAAAAGATGAACGTTTTAAACAGGCGGAGTTTGGAGCTATTGTCGGAATCGTTGGGAATATTGTGCTAGCGATTGTGAAAGCAGTAATCGGCTATATGGGAAATAGTAAAGCGCTTTTAGCAGATGCAGTTCATTCAGCATCGGATGTAGTTGGTTCGTTAGCTGTCTTTTTTGGGCTGCGTGCAGCAAAGCAACCCCCTGATGAAGATCACCCTTATGGTCATGGAAAAGCGGAATCGATCTCAGCGATTATTGTTGCAGTGTTATTATTTATTGTTGGAATTGAAATTGCTATATCTTCGATTAAAGCTTTTACCGAGGAACTTGAGCCGCCGAAAGGGATTGCCATTTTTGCTGTTATTCTTTCTATCGTTGTTAAGGAAGGGATGTTTCAATATAAGTATCGGTTAGGGAAACGGGTAAATAGTGATGCAATTATTGCAAATGCATATGAGCACCGCTCAGATGTGTTTTCTTCAATTGCAGCTTTAATCGGAATTTGTGCGGCAATTATTGGAAATCGAATAGGTGCTAGTTGGCTTGTGTATGCTGATCCTGTTGCAGGACTATTTGTCTCATTACTTGTTGTAAAGATGGCATGGGACATTGGGGGAGAGGCGATTCATACGACACTTGATCATGTTCTGCATGAAGAACATGTCATTCCGTTAAGGGAAGCAGTTCTTCAAGTAGAAGGCGTGAAGAAAATAGGTTCTCTATATGCGCGTGAGCATGGGCATTATGTAATTGTTGATATTAAAGTGTCTGTTGACCCATATATTACAGTGGAAGAAGGGCATCGTATTGGGAAATGTGTAAAAGAAGTATTAATGCGGCAAGATAATGTCCAAAATGTGTTTGTTCATATTAATCCGTATTCGCCAGATTAATACGAATGTTGTGGAATGGTGAATGATATTGTCACCCCTTAATCTGTCTTGTATAATGAACAGGTTAAGGGGTGATTTCGTGTTACAACCGAAAACGCGTTGGAAAGAAAAAACATATAATGAAGAACTGGTGAAGGAATTAGCAAGTAAATTGCAATTATCACCACTTGTTATTTCGTTATTCCTCGGTAGAGGTTTAGATACAGAAGATAAGATTATGGATTTTTTTAATACAGCAGAGCAAGAGTTTCATGATCCATTTTTACTAGAAGGAATGGATCGGACAGTAGAGCGTGTGAAACAGGCTATCCAAAATGGAGAACAGATTTTAATATTTGGTGACTATGATGCAGACGGAGTAAGTAGTACGACCGTACTATTTTTAGCACTCCAAGAATTAGGAGCAGATGTGGAATTTTATATTCCAAACCGTTTTACGGAAGGATATGGACCAAATGAAGAGGCGTTTCGTTGGGCACACCGAGCAGGTTTTTCTTTAATTATTACGGTTGATACAGGAATAGCAGCAGTACATGAGGCGCAAGTGGCAAAAGAGCTTGGAATCGATTTAATTATTACAGATCACCATGAGCCACCGCCAGAACTTCCGGAAGCACTTGCAATTATTCATCCGAAGCTTGAGGGCGGTGTATATCCGTTTCACTATTTAGCAGGGGTTGGTGTTGCTTTTAAAGTAGCGCATGCGTTACTAGGGCGTGTTCCGGAGCATTTGCTAGAAATTGCTGTTATTGGTACAGTAGCTGACTTAGTATCACTTCATGGTGAGAATCGATTAATTGTACAGCGCGGATTAAAACATATGCGAATGACAAAAAACATCGGTTTAAAAGCACTTTTTAAAGTAGCGAATGTCTCGCAAAGTGAAATTACAGAAGAAAGTATTGGCTTTTTGCTAGCACCTCGTATTAATGCGGTTGGACGTTTAGAAGATGCTGCTCCGGCGGTTCATCTGCTGCTATCAGAAGATCCAGAAGAAGCGAAAGAGCTGGCAGAAGAAATTGATGAACTAAACAAACTTCGAAAAGATATTGTGAAACAAATTACAGAAGAAGCAATTGTTGAGGTGGAATGTAAGTATCCACCAGAGGAGAATAAAGTGCTTGTTCTTGCGAAAGAAGGCTGGAACCCAGGGGTAATTGGAATTGTTGCTTCTAAATTGGTGGAACGTTTTTATCGTCCGACGATTGTGTTAAGTATTGATTCTGAGAAGCAAATTGCTAAAGGATCTGCGCGCAGTATTGAAGGGTTTGATTTGTTTGCTAATTTATCGGATTGTAGAGATTTATTACCTCATTTTGGAGGACATCCAATGGCGGCAGGGATGACGCTTCATATGAATGATGTAGAGGAACTGAGACGCCGTTTGAATGAACAAGCGAATGCAGTCTTAGTAGAGGAAGATTTTATTCCGATTACAACTATAGATGCGATTTGTAAAGTAGAGGACGTCACGCTTTCAGCAATTGAAGATATGCAGAAGTTGGCACCATTTGGTGTTGGGAATCCAAAACCGCGTATTGCAGTGAAAGATGCTGATTTAGAAAGCATTCGCGCAATCGGATCAGATGGCTCTCATTTAAAAATGGCTCTTCGGGATGGACAAGCTACGCTAGATACAATTGGTTTTGGATTTGGTGCCTATGCAAAAGAGATTTCTCCAGTTGCAAAAGTTTCTGTTGTAGGAGAAGTATCTATTAACGAATGGAATAATTTTAAGAAACCGCAGTTAATGGTGCAAGATATCGCAGTAGAAGCGTGGCAACTATTTGATTGGCGCAGTATGCGTAATGTAGAAACGAATTTGGCGGAACTTCCAAAAGAAAAAATAGTTATAGTGTATTTTTCTGAAGATGTATTGAATAAATTTTCTTTAGAAGATTATAAAGAGCAACTTGTGCATGCATCAGCAGTCACTCGTTTAGATGGTGAGTATGTTGTGTTACTTGACTTACCAAAAGGGATAGAAGAGTTGCGAAGTGTATTTCAAGTTGGCTTCCCGGCCCGTATTTACACGTTATTTTATCAAGAAAATAATCATTTGTTTAGCACGGTTCCAACGAGAGAACACTTTAAATGGTATTACTCTTTCTTACATCAAAAAGCCCCATTTTCTTTAAGACAATATGGCGAGCAACTATGCCGTCATAAAGGGTGGTCAAAAGATACAGTAAATTTCATGACACAGGTGTTTTTTGAGCTAGAATTTGTTACAATAAAAGACGGTGTCATTTTTATGGCCGAGCAAATTCAAAAGCGTGATTTAACTGAATCGAACACATATCGTGAGAAAATGAACCATTTACAACTTGAAAAAGAATTGGTTTATAGCACATATCAACAGCTATACACATGGTTTGAAACGATTCGTAATCATAAAGAAATAGAACAGTTAAGATAAGGGGTTTGTTATTTACAGGCCTTTCATATCTGAGGAGGATTCAGAAACATGGATTTTAAGCAACATATCGCAATTGTACCAGATTATCCAAAAGAAGGAATTGTATTTAAAGATATTACACCTTTAATGAACGATGGGAAAGCGTATAAAGCGGCAACAGATGAAATCGTTGCTTATGCAAAAGAAAGAAACATCGATCTTGTAGTAGGGCCAGAAGCGCGTGGATTTATTATTGGTTGCCCAGTTTCTTATGCATTAGAAGTAGGATTTGCGCCTGTTCGTAAATTAGGAAAATTACCACGAGAAATCATTAAAGTTGATTACGGTAAAGAGTATGGTAAAGATGTTCTAACAATTCATAAAGATGCTATTAAGCCAGGTCAGCGAGTATTAATTACAGATGATTTATTAGCTACAGGCGGAACAATTGAAGCAACGATTCAACTTGTTGAAGAACTTGGTGGAATTGTAGCTGGTATTGCATTTTTAGTAGAGCTTACTTATTTAGAAGGCCGTGAAAAATTAGAAGGTTACGATGTATTAGTATTAGAAAAATACTAATGATAAGATAGGTAAAGTTACGGCGATAAAAAGTACCCGTGAATCTCTTGGAGAGGAGCGGGTACTTTTGTATAATTGTACAAAAAAGTATGGCGAAATATCAGTAAAATCTTTTCCTTTTCACAATTCACAATCATTAGGTTATAATGGTAGAATAAAATTTATTCTACTGACAAGGGAAAGACAATTTTCAATAAAAGGTGATTCGATGGCAAATGAGCAAGTACTAACAGCTGAACAGGTACTCGAAAAAGCGGGACAATATTTAGCGGACGATGATATCGAACTGGTGGCGCGTGCCTATGAATATGCACGTGATGCACATAGCGAACAGTATAGAAAATCGGGCGAACCATATATTATTCATCCGATTCAAGTTGCAGGTATTTTAGTTGATTTACACATGGATCCATCTACAGTATCAGCTGGATTTTTACATGATGTAGTAGAAGATACAGAAGTTACGTTAGAGGATATTGAACGGGAATTTAGTAAAGAAATTGCAATGCTTGTTGATGGTGTTACAAAACTTGGAAAAATTAAATATAAGTCTCATGAACAGCAACAGGCAGAGAACCATCGCAAAATGTTTATTGCAATGGCGCAAGATATTCGTGTCATTTTAATTAAATTAGCTGACCGGCTTCATAATATGCGTACGCTTAAGCATTTGCCTCAAGAAAAGCAGCGTCGCATTGCAAATGAAACGTTAGAAATTTTTGCACCTTTAGCCCATAGGCTCGGAATCAATACGATTAAATGGGAGCTTGAAGATACATCACTTCGTTATTTAAACCCGCAACAATATTATCGTATTGTGAATTTGATGAAGCGAAAACGCGCGGAACGTGAAGAATATTTAGATGAAGTTATGATAAGTATTCAAGAGAAACTAAATGAGGTTTCTATTTATCCAGATATTTCAGGAAGACCGAAACATATTTATAGCATTTATCGTAAAATGGCACTTCAAAATAAACAATTTAATGAAATTTATGATTTGTTAGCTGTGCGTGTTGTTGTGAATAGTATTAAGGATTGCTATGCGGTATTAGGAATTATTCATACGTGCTGGAAACCGATGCCAGGACGTTTTAAAGATTATATCGCCATGCCAAAAGCAAATCTATATCAATCGTTGCATACAACTGTCATTGGACCAAAGGGCGATCCACTTGAAGTGCAAATTCGTACGAAGGAAATGCATGAAATTGCCGAATATGGAATTGCGGCACATTGGGCATATAAAGAAGGAAAAGCAGCAGCAACAGGAACGCTTGAGAAGAAATTAACATGGTTCAGACAAATATTAGAATGGCAAAATGAAGCTTCTAATGCGGAAGAATTTATGGAGTCATTAAAGATTGATTTATTCTCCGATATGGTGTTTGTCTTTACACCAAAAGGTGATGTAATGGAATTGCCAATGGGTTCTGTTCCAATTGATTTTGCATACCGTGTTCATTCAGAAATCGGTAATAAGACCATTGGCGCAAAAGTAAATGGTAAAATGGTCACTCTTGATTATAAGTTAAAAACAGGTGACATTATTGAAATTTTAACTTCTAAACATTCATATGGACCAAGTCAAGATTGGGTAAAACTTGCACAAACTTCTCATGCGAAAAATAAGATTCGTCAATTTTTCAAAAAGCAACGTCGTGAAGAGAATATTGACAAAGGGCGCGAACTTGTTGAAAAAGAAGTGCGTAGCTTAGAGTTTGAAATGAAAGAAGTGCTCGCACCAGATAATTTAAAACGCGTTGCGGAGAAATTTAATTTTGCTAATGAAGAAGATATGTTTGCAGCGGTAGGATATAACGGTATTACAGCTGCGCAAATTGTAACGCGATTAACGGACAAGTTCCGCAAGCAACGTGAAGAAGAGCAAGATATTGTTGAGGTTAAAGAAGTTCGTAAACCAATGAAAATTCGAAAATGGGACTCCGGTGTAAAAGTAAGTGGTGCAGATAATTTGTTAATCCGTTTATCAAAATGTTGTAACCCAGTTCCCGGTGACGATATTATCGGATATATTACGAAAGGTCGCGGTGTCTCTATTCATCGCCGTGACTGCGTGAATGTGCATACGGAAGAAGCGAAGGAGCGTTTATTAGAGGTCGAGTGGGAAGGAAGCCCTGAAAAAGAAATTGAGTATAATGTTGATATTGAAATTTCTGGTTACGATCGTCGCGGGTTGTTAAATGAGGTGCTACAAGCTGTTACAGAAACGAAAACTTACATTTCGGCCGTTTCGGGTCGAAGTGACCGCAATAAAATGGCGACCATTAACATGTCGATTTCCATTCGTAACTTACACCATTTGAAAAAGGTGGTAGAGCGTATTAAACAAGTTCCAGAAATTTATGCAGTACGTCGTATGATGCATTAATAGGGAGTGTATAACATATGAGAGTTGTCTTACAGCGATCAAAGGAAGCGTCTGTCACAGTAGATGGTGAGATTGTGGGACAAATTCCGTTTGGCTTAACTTTACTAGTTGGCATTACACATGAAGATACAGAAAAAGATGCAACTTACATTGCTGAAAAAATTGCGAACTTACGTATTTTTGAAGATGAGAATGGCAAAATGAACCATTCTATACTTGATGTAAAAGGACAAGTTTTATCGATTTCGCAATTTACATTATACGGGGATTGTCGTAAAGGAAGACGTCCAAACTTTATGGATGCTGCGAAACCTGACTATGCAGAGCGCCTATACGATTTCTTTAACGAAGAAATTCGTAAACAAGGACTGCATGTAGAAACAGGTAAATTCGGAGCAATGATGGACGTTTCTTTAGTAAACGATGGCCCAGTGACCTTAATTGTAGAAAGTAAATAGTGTTTTCGAAGAAGAGAGGAGTATGTGATCCTCTCTTCTTTGTAACTTCTTTTAATGGTATATTTTTCTAATTGTTGTTATGATATTTATGAAAAAAATAATATATTTGGGGGATTATGGGAGGAGAATTTGATGGAAACTTTTGTACTTGTTCATGGTGCATGGGATGGTAGTTATGTCTGGAGAAAAGTGGAAGAACTTTTAAGGGAAGATGGTCATCGTGTATATACTCCTACATTAACGGGGCTTGGGGAACGAACACATCTTATGCAACCTAGTATAGGATTAAATACATATATTCAAGATATTGTTAATGCCATTCGATATGAGGGGTTAAAAGATGTAATTTTAGTGGGACATAGTTATTCTGGTATGGTGATTACAGGTGTGGCAGAAGTAATTCCAGAATTTATTAAGAAAATGGTATATGTGGATGCAATGATTCCGGAAGACGGTGATTCTGTCATGGCCATTTCTGGACCAGAAATGGCTGCACACTTTATAGAAGAAGTAAAAGTATACGGGGAAGGATGGCGTGTTCTACCTAGAAATACATTAGATGAAAGAAAATCAGCTATGTCATTGTTGGCTTTTACACAAGCAGTTGAAATAAAAAATCCTATTGTTCAACATATACCTCATATATACGTAGAAGTACAGGATAATCCAGAATACTGGCCAATGACACCTATCTTCTTAGCGTCAGCAAAAAAAGCAAGAGATAGAAAATGGAATGTTTTTTCTATTGAAGCTGGTGGACATTGGGTAATGGAAACAAATCCAGAGGCGTTAGTCCATATATTGAATAAGTGTGTAGAATGAGTTTACTTCCTATGGCAGAAGGGAAACGAAAGTAGGGGATAGATTTGGGTACTTCCAGCATATAATATCATCCTATGTTTCATGCTGGAGTTATGTATTCTTGGAATTGTTGGATATTGGGAATTTCGAGCAGGAGAAATACTGGCTATCATTATTGTTGTGAATCGAACTCTAATGTTATTTGGAAGAAAAAACAATGAATTATATAGTATACTGTAAAAATATTCGAATGTATGTGTGATAAGGGGAGAAAGATTATGAATTGGTCTATATTCAAAGATTCTAAATTTTTCTTGTGGTTTAGCTTGGCTCTTTTTTTGCATGCAGTAGGAGTTACTCTTATAGCGTTAAGTTACAGCACTTGGGTAATATTTGTAATAGCAGCAAGTATGGTAACATTCTTTATGGTTCAAAGAGCAGATTACTTATATAAAAGTTGCATGGAATAACGTGATGCCTTTATACGTATAACCATCCAATCAATATGGAACAATAAAACATAAATACATCCATATTGATTGTGAGGGATAGAGATGCGTATGAATGAAAAAGGACATTCTGTTACAAATGGTGCAAATCAATTATTTAATGTGAGTTTCCATGATTTTATTTCAAAAGAACAAACGAATACTGGGATGGAGCTTGCTTCTGAGTTTGGAATTTCCCTTCAAGATGTAAGACGTTTAAAGAAGCAGTTGGAACGCTCCTAGAGCACTTGACAATCGTTCTTAACAACCGTATAGTAATTTTATATTTACATATGAAAAGAACCGTTGATAGAGAAGAGTAAATGAGACACACATGGAAAGAGAAGAAATGTCTTAGGCTGAAAGCATTTCTACATGATGACTGATTGAATGACACTCTGGAGGTTTTAACTTGAAAGGCGTATGCTTAGTAGAGTTGAACGCAAACTTTAAGCGTTATTAAAAAAGTGGAAGCATACGTTGCTTCAATTAGGGTGGCACCACGGGTATTATACTCTCGTCCCTACTGGATAATCAGTAGAGTCGAGAGTTTTTTTATTTTTATTAAGATTAAAATAATTTGAGGAGGAACTGAATATGTCTATTCAAATCCCACGCGGAACGCAAGATATTCTTCCAGGTAGTGTAGAATTATGGCAATATATCGAAGGACAAGCGCGCGAAATTTGCCGTCGTTACAATTATAAAGAAATTCGTACACCAATTTTTGAACATACAGAGCTGTTTTTACGCGGCGTTGGTGATACAACAGATATCGTTCAAAAAGAAATGTACACATTCCAAGATCGCGGAGAGCGCAGTTTAACACTTCGTCCAGAAGGTACTGCACCTGTTGTGCGTTCTTATGTTGAAAATAAAATGTTCGGTGATGCAACACAG
Source organism: Bacillus cereus group sp. BfR-BA-01492 (assembly GCF_022662815.1). Classification (NCBI taxonomy): domain Bacteria; kingdom Bacillati; phylum Bacillota; class Bacilli; order Caryophanales; family Bacillaceae; genus Bacillus; species Bacillus cereus group sp. BfR-BA-01492. The sequence continues at coordinate 11,163 of NZ_JAKUEH010000002.1, read as the reverse complement.
CCAACGAAATTATACTATATCGGTCAAATGTTCCGTTATGAAAGACCGCAGGCAGGTCGCTATCGTCAATTCGTCCAATTTGGTATTGAAGCAATCGGTAGTAACGATCCTGCAATTGATGCCGAAGTCATTGCACTTGCGGTAGAATTTTACCGTGGTATGGGCTTAAAAAATATTAAAGTTGTATTAAATAGCTTAGGAGATCCAGCGAGCCGTCAAGCGCACCGTGAAGCATTAATCGCTCACTTTAAACCGCGCATCGGTGAGTTTTGTTCTGATTGCCAATCTCGTTTAGAGAAAAACCCACTTCGTATTTTAGACTGTAAGAAAGATCGCGATCATGAATTAATGAATGTAGCACCATCTATTACAGATTATTTAAACGAAGAATCAACGGCATATTATGAAAAGGTTCAAGAGCTATTAACAATGATGGGTGTTCCATTTGAAAAAGATTCAAACTTAGTGCGTGGTTTAGATTACTATCAACACACTGTTTTTGAAATTATGAGTGAAGCGGAAGGATTTGGTGCCATTACAACATTAAGTGGTGGTGGACGTTATAATGGACTTGTTCAAGAAATCGGTGGTCCAGAAATGCCTGGTATCGGTTTTGCGATGAGTATTGAACGTTTAATTATGGCACTAAAAGCTGAAAATATCGAGTTACCAATTGAAAATACAATCGATTGTTACGTTGTTGCACTTGGTGATAAGGCGAAGGATCATGCTGCAAAAGTTGCTTTTGACCTTCGTAAATCTGGTCTATCAGTTGAAAAAGATTATTTAAATCGTAAAATGAAAGCACAATTTAAATCAGCGGATCGTCTAAATGCGAAATATGTAGCGGTATTAGGTGAAGATGAGCTAGATAAAGGTGTGATTAATTTGAAAGATATGGCGACAGGCGAGCAAGAAGAAGTAGCATTAGATGTATTTGCTTCATATATCGCAGAGAAATTAATATAGGGGGAACTTACAATGGCTGAAAGAACACATGCATGTGGAAGAGTAACTGTAGAAGCAATTGGACAAACGGTTCAATTAAAAGGTTGGGTGCAAAAACGCCGCGATTTAGGTGGACTAATCTTTATCGACTTACGTGACCGTACAGGTATTGTACAAGTTGTCTTTAGTCCAGAAACATCAAAAGAAGCGTTAGAAGTGGCAGAAACAATTCGCGGTGAATACGTATTACATGTAGAAGGTACAGTTGTTGAGCGCGGAGCTGGTGCAATTAATGAAAATATGGCAACTGGCCATATTGAAGTGCAAGCGACGAAAGTAACGGTCTTAAATGCAGCGAAAACAACGCCGATTATTATTGCAGATGATACAGATGCATCAGAAGATGTTCGTTTAAAATATCGTTATTTAGATTTACGTCGTCCTGTTATGTACAATACGTTCAAAATGCGTCACGACGTAACGAAAACAATTCGTAATTTCTTAGATACAGAAGAGTTTTTAGAAGTGGAAACACCAATTTTAACAAAGAGTACACCAGAAGGTGCCCGAGACTATTTAGTACCAAGTCGTGTGCATGACGGTGAGTTTTATGCATTACCTCAATCTCCGCAACTATTTAAACAGCTTCTTATGGTCGGTGGATTTGAGCGCTATTATCAAGTAGCACGTTGTTTCCGTGATGAAGATTTACGTGCGGATCGTCAACCAGAATTTACGCAAATCGATATCGAAGCTTCCTTCTTAACACAAGAAGAAATTTTAGACATGATGGAACGCATGATGACGAAAGTGATGAAGGATGTAAAAGGGGTAGAAATTAGCGTACCATTCCCTCGTATGACATATGCTGATGCGATGGCTCGCTATGGCTCTGATAAACCAGATACACGCTTTGAAATGGAACTAACGGATTTATCTGAATTTGCAGCGGGCTGCGGTTTTAAAGTATTTACAGGTGCTGTAGAAAATGGCGGACAAGTAAAAGCGATTAATGCAAAAGGTGCAGCGAGCAAATATTCTCGTAAGGATATCGATGCATTAACTGAATTTGTAAAAGTATACGGTGCAAAAGGTTTAGCTTGGTTAAAAGTTGAAGAAGATGGCTTAAAAGGACCGATTGCGAAGTTCTTTAATGAGGAAGAAGCAAATATAATAATGACTACATTAGAAGCTTCTGCGGGCGATTTATTATTATTCGTAGCTGATAAGAAAAGTGTTGTGGCAGATAGCTTAGGTGCACTTCGTTTACGCTTAGGTAAAGAGCTGGAACTCATTGACGAAAATAAATTCAATTTCTTATGGGTAACAGATTGGCCGCTTCTTGAATACGATGAGGAAGCAAATCGTTACTTTGCGGCGCACCATCCGTTCACAATGCCGTTCCGTGAAGATGTTGAGCTATTAGAAACAGCGCCAGAAAAAGCGCGTGCGCAAGCGTATGACCTTGTATTAAATGGTTATGAACTTGGCGGTGGATCCCTTCGTATTTACGAGCGTGATGTACAAGAAAAAATGTTCAAAGCACTTGGATTCACACAAGAAGAGGCGCAAGAGCAGTTCGGTTTCTTATTAGAAGCATTTGAATATGGTACACCACCACATGGTGGAATCGCATTAGGTTTAGACCGTCTAGTGATGTTACTTGCTGGTCGTACAAACCTTCGCGATACAATCGCATTCCCAAAAACAGCAAGTGCAAGCTGCTTATTAACAGATGCACCAAGCCCGGTTGCTGGAGCGCAGCTTGAAGAGTTACATTTGAAATTGAATGTAAAAGAATAGAAATAAGAATGAAGCTAGATGGGGTATACTAACTCTGTCTAGCTTTTTTAGTGGAAGTAAAATTTTGATAGTGGTCGTATGTTTGTTAGATGGCCAGTCTATTTCAATATGTATTTTTAAAGATTGTGTAACTTTTTCTATACAAATAGTCGGAAAAACGCTAGAATACTTCATGGTAGACCATTTTTGTAATAGGAGTGTAGAGCTGAATGTTACATCAATTTTCACGAAATGAATTAGCCTTTGGAAAAGAAGGGCTTGAAATATTAAAAAATAGTACAGTTGGTATTTTAGGGATTGGCGGCGTAGGGTCATTTGCAGCTGAAGCGTTAGCTCGCTCTGGTGTAGGACGTCTTGTATTAGTAGATAAAGACGTTGTTGATATTACAAACGTAAACCGTCAAATTCATGCATTAGTTTCTACTGTAGGACGTTCAAAGGTAGAACTAATGAAAGAGCGCATCGCTGATATTAATCCAGACTGTGAAGTTATCGCATTAGAAATGTTTTATACAGAAGAAACGTATGAAGATTTCTTTCAATATGGATTAGATTTTGTCGTGGATGCTTCCGATACGATTACGTACAAGATTCATTTAATTAAGCAATGTTTACGTCGTAAAATTAAGATAATCTCCAGTATGGGTGCGGCGAATAAAATGGATCCAACTCGTTTCCGTATCGCAGATATTTCAAAAACGCATACGGATCCAATTGCGAAAGTCATTCGTACGAAACTTCGTAAAGAAGGGATTAAAAAAGGTGTGAAAGTTGTATTTTCTGATGAAAATCCAATTGTCATTCGTGAGGATGTACGTAAAGAGATTGTTCCAAATGAAAATGCAAAAATTCGTAAAGCGAAATTACCACCTTCTTCTAACGCATTCGTACCATCTGTAGCGGGTCTAATTATGGCGAGTCACGTTGTACGTGAACGTATCAAAAATGTCGAAGTAAAGCGTGTAGGGCAAGATTAAAGAGAAACAAGTATTAAAAAGCATAAAGTGAAACTTTAATCAGTGGGGGGGGGGTTCTTCATCCCCCACTGATTATGAGCCCTCACCAATCGGGCTGTTATGGGCAGCCCTACTCCCACCTATCTTCCTTGCTTCTCTCTGCATCTTGAGGTGGGGGTCTTACTGCCCTAAAATAGCGGGATAAATATGATTTTTGTTTCAGCAAACAAGAAAGACTCCCCACCTCATAGTAAATGGCGGGGAGCCTTTTAATTTTCGGCTGAATATATAATATCTAAATCTCCATTTTGGTCCGTTTTAAAAATAGGGGCGATTTGTTCTTTTTGTTGATCTTTTGAAACGAGATGACGTGCTCGATCCATAATTTTTACAAGCATGGCGTAATCTTCCTCAATTGTTTGTTGTTGCTTTGTTAGAACAGCTAATTTTGTTTCAAGTTCATCATTTATTTTTTGTAAAGAAGCAAGCTTTGTTTGCAATGTTTCATTTTCATTTTGTAACTTTGTAAGTGAAGGATGATGTTGTTCTATATTTTGTAAAAATGAAATGACATCTTGTATTGTAAGAGAATGTAAGTTGCTTGTAATGTCCTCTAAATTTTTGGTATCCATTACAAGTTGTTTTGCTTCTTTTGTTTTGAGATATTGTTCTTTTTCTATTCTAGCTTCCGAACGTTTTAATTCTTTTCTTTGTTTTTTTGCAAGTTGTATGGCCTCTTCATAATTTTGTCGAACTTCTGCATTCCACCTAAATCCGCAAGCTGCGGACGTTCGGTTTAACTTATCTCCAACTTCATCAAATGCTCTCAGCTGTGTACTTCCGCTACGAATATGTCGTAATACGGTTTCTGCTAACAGGAAATCATCTTCTTTCGTCCATGCATCTTGGCGCGTTTTCATAAGTGAAACCTCCATTATGATGTCGTTTTCGCTTAGATTACCCTTTTCGTTTGCTTTTATACTAGTTTGTATATTTCGCTATTTACTTACACCTCTTGTACAGAATATTTGTATTACGTTTTATACTATTAAATTAATATAAAGATGGCACGTGTAATACTTCTAATCATTCATAGATGTATCTTAAACTGTTTTCACTTATATTAATGACTATTTTTATTCGCTTTATATTATGGTGAAGTGTTTTCGATATTTTCCAGGGGTTTTGTTAGTGAACTTTTTAAAAACTTTAGTAAAGTAGCTTTGGTCACTAAAATTGAGCCAAGCACAAATGTCAGATAAAGAATAATCCGTTAAAGTTAGTAATTTTTTTGCTTCTTCTACTCGCTCGCGTTGGATATATTCATTTAATGAGATTCCGACTTCTTCTTTGAATAATATAGATAAGTAATTTGGATTCATATTGACCATGTTAGCAAGCTGCTGAACGGATATTTTTTGGTAAATATTTTTAAAAATATAGTTTTGACAAGTGATGATAACTTTTGAATGGTGCTGTGCTTTATGTTCCTTTACACAATCTGCAAACGTGCATAGAGCAACCTTTAGTAATTTATCAATTTCTTTCATATCTTTTGATTTTTCAATGTTTTGTATATACATCTTACCAAGTGTGCGTGCAATCCCAGAAGGAAGACCACCCTTTATCGCATATTTAGCAATAAGTGTGATGGAAGAAATTCCTATATTTTTTTGATATCGCAATTGATTAAGTGAAGACGTAGATTGAATGGTTCCTTGTAAATATGCATCATAATATTTGAGGCATGCTTCTTTATCCCCATCTTTAACACCTTCAAGTAACTGTTGTTCTAATAAAAAATTAAAATTGATAGATTCAGTCTTTTTTTGTATTGATATATATAAATCTTTATTAAAGATATTTGTATTTATCTCATCAATTGATTTGTTTTCATTTAAAAGGGTATTTGTATCTAATCTCTTTTTATAAATTAAGTTATAACATAAGCATGCTATATTCACTAGGAACCATTTATCTTTGACTGGTAATGAAAGAAAATAGTTCTTTAGTTTTTTGGGACTTGTAGAAAAATTTAAGTCTTTTAGCATGCTGTCAATTATCTCCTCTGAAAAATTTATATGCGTTGCAGGGCCAATAATAACTGTGCCATTAACTATATAATCGTTTCTTATGTGAATTAAAATGAAATGCTCTAGATATTGAGTGGTTCTGAAGATAGGAACATTATATGGATCACCTATCTGATAAAGTGTATGTAATTCTTCCTCCTTTGAGGTATAGAGAGGGTTGGAAAGGTCTTTTGATGTAAATTTGCGAAGAATATTTTTGTTAGTATCTAAAAAACAAACTGGGATTTTGAAAGATTGAAAAAATACATTGCAAGTGTATTCTATATCGACTAGATTGATTGATTTAGTCATTTTCTTTTTCCTCCTTACAGTTGTATGTACTAGATGCGCAATGACGATTGCTTATTTGTTCATAAAGCTTTGTAAATGTCATTACATGTAACAAAAAGGTATTTTTTAGTGAAAAATACCAAACTTCTAAGAATAATACCATAATTTCTCAAAAATAGCACATATTATTTAATAGGTAAGTAACAGCTGTTGAAGGTAGCATAAAAGCTGAGAAACATCATATTTGTTTCATAGTTGTTGATGTGATCTGCCAAGAAAATGATTTAGATTTGAAAAGTATATGATCTCACAAATGAAAAAAGGAGAGATGTTAATGGCTAATTTTCGAAGGAATGAATTGAGATTATAACGCAAGGAACAAAAAGATATATGAAATGGCATTTGTTTTTACAATAATTAACAAAAAATGTATGGATATATTTATATGGAAAATGAAGATTACTGACAAATTTGATTTGGGTATCCATTACAGCGATGATATAGGCAGAAAATATAATAGTAGAAAATACGAAGAGTAACTGGGGAGTTGTAAACATTGGGGATGTTGGAACAACTATGTTTTATGTTATCCGTTCAATACTGGTGCTTGTAGTACTATTGTTATTTTTTGTAAGAAAAATAGCAGTAAATAGATTTTAAAAATGATAGAAGTAGCGAAGGGGAAAAGAGAAATGAAAAAATTATTGAGTATGATTTTAGTCTTTGTACTAATGTTTTCTACATTGCCTAGCTTATTTGCAAATGCAGCTTTAAAAACAAAAGGTTCTTTAACAATTCATAAGTATGAACAAGAGAAAGACAAAATAGCAGGGGCTGAAGGGGATGGTTCTGCGAATCAGGATGTGCCGAAAGATGCTAAGCCATTAAAAGGTGTAACGTTTGAGGTGAAACAAGTTGCATCATTTGAGAAAATTTCGAGTGACGGAAAGATTGTGAAAGAAGCAGTGAAACCTGTAGAGACTGCAACTCCGGTTAAAGTAACAACGAATGAAAAAGGAGAAGCGGTATTAAAAGAGCTTCCATTAGGACGTTATGAAGTGAAAGAAGTAGCAGGGCCTCCGCATGTTAATTTAAACCCAAATACGTATACAGTCGATATTCCGCTGACAAATAAAGATGGAAATGTATTAAACTATGATGTTCATATGTATCCAAAGAATGAAATTAAGCGCGGTGCCGTAGAATTAACGAAGAAAGGTGCAGGAAATAAAGCACTAGCACATGCGGAATTCTCTTTATTTAAAGAGGATGGAACAGAATTTCAAAAGGGCTTAGTAACAGATGCAAATGGTTATATTCGCGTACAAGGTTTAGAGTATGGAAGATACTATTTTCAAGAAACAAAAGCACCAGAAGGATATATGAATGATCCAACAAAATATGAGTTTTTAATTGCAAACTCTGGAACAGTTAATGAAGATGGAACAATTACTTCTGGTGAAGTAGTAAAAGTAGTGGTGAAAAACTATGAAGAGCCAACAATTGACAAAAAGATTAATGGAAACTTAGAAGCTTTACCAATTAACCCACTAACAGATTACAATTATGATATTAAAACATTAATTCCAGAAGATATTAAAGAATATAAACAGTACGTTGTAACAGACGTGTTAGACAATCGTTTAGTGATTCAAGGTAAGCCGGTTGTGAAAATCGATGGAAAAGAAGTAGATGCAAATGTTGTAGAAGTAGTTGTAAAAGGGCAAAAAGTGACAGCTACTGTGAAAGACTTTGCAAAGTTAGATAAGAAAAAAGAATTTCATTTACAAATTAAATCGCAAATAAAAGAAGGGGTACAAGCTGGGACGGAAATTCTGAATAAAGCGACCATTGAGTTTACGAACAAAAACGATGTGACGGGTGATAAGGAATCTAAACCAGTAATTGTTGTTCCGACAACTGGAACGATTGAGTTAACAAAAATTGATGGTGCTAATAGTAAAAAATTACAAGGTGCTGAGTTTGAATTAAGAGATAAAGATGGAAAGGTGGTCATTGTAGATGGAAGAGAAGTAAAAGGTGTATCAGATAAAAATGGTATCATTATATGGAGTAACCTTCCGTATGGAGACTACCAAATTGTTGAAACGAAAGCACCAACATATACAAAAGAAGATGGTACAACAGGTTCTTATCAATTATTAAAGGAACCAATCGATGTGACTGTTAATGAAAATAAACAATCGATTAAATTAACTGTGGAAAATAATAAAAGCGGCTGGATTCTTCCGGCAACAGGAGGTATGGGCACAGCTATTTTTACTGCACTAGGTCTTGTGCTAATGGCTGTGGCAGCATTTGCTTTCTTTAGAAAAAAATCTGCAAATAATTAAGTTTTTAGAGAGGTTTGATCACGTAATGTAAAAAGAGGAGAAGCGATTTGCTTTCCTCTTTTCGACATTTCAGTACGTATAGAGGGGAGAACTATGAAGCGAAATATTATTTTTGGAGGTTTTTTTTTATTAGGACTTAGCATTTTCCTATATCCTACTATTAGTAATTGGTTGGCGACGAGGGCACATTATTCTGAGATTAACTCTTATGATAAGAAAATAAAATCATTGCAAAAGAAAGAAATTGAACGTAGGGAAATGGAAGCAGCTGAGTATAACAAACAAGTTCAAAACTCTACGCAAACATTCTCAGATCCGTTTGCTGAAGAACAAAAAAGTAATCAAAAATCGTACGCAGATGCTTTAAATTTGGGCGATGTAATGGGATATATTGAAATACCTAAAATCGATGAAAAATTGCCAATCTATCAAGGAACTTCTGAGGAAGTATTAAGCCGTGGGGTAGGTCATTTAGATAGATCTTCGCTCCCAGTAGGTGGGAAAAGTACGCACACTGTTTTAACGGGGCATCGTGGTTTACCGTCCGCAAAGTTATTTACAGATTTAGATAAGTTAGTTGAAGGAGATTTTTTCTATATTCATTCCTTAAATAATGTTCTTGCTTATGAAGTAGATCAAATAAAAGTAGTGTTACCACATGAAACGGATGATTTACTAATTGCAGAAAATCAAGATTATACAACGTTAGTTACATGTACGCCGTATGGATCAAATACACATAGATTGCTTATTCGAGGTGAGCGTGTAGATTATAATCAAAAAGAAAAAGAACGGCAAGAAATGACTGATGGGAAATGGTTTGATAAGTGGATAATCATTGTTCCAATCATACTGTTATGTACATTTCTATTCGCAATTTATAAGAGAAAAACAAGTAGATAAAACATAATCTTGTCTATATGCTCAATTTACAAAATTTTAGAAAAGAATAATGTGAAGGTGGAGACAGGGAAATTGAGACCACAATTGAGGAAGATAAGTATTCATTTTATGGTTCTTTTACTTACATGTGTGAATTTTGTAATATATTTACCGAAAGAAGTACATGCATCTACAGTAGAATTAAAAGGGTTAGGTAATATCTCTCATTATAATGCAGTTGTTTTTGGTAATCATAGTGCGATAGGTGGAGATATTGAGGGAGCGATAGCAATTCAAGGTGATATGGATGCATCGGGTTATACCGTTGTAGGTGCTGCAACTGGAGGGTTTAACATAGTTGGTGAAAGATGGATTGACGAAGGATATCCATCCTTGTTATTGTCGGGGAAAATGAAAAAATCTAGAGAAGAATCTTTCATAGTTCAACATGGAATCGTTGTAATGACAAAAGAGGCTGATTTAAAGAATATATTACAATCTTATGATCGTATTGTTCATAAAGAAAAATCAGAAATTGATGCGAAATTTAATGAGTTTCGTAATATAGTTAATCAGGTCAATAGGGACGCAAGTCAATACAAAACAAATAACCCGGTACCAAAAATGAGTTATGGTATTGGGGAAGATATGAAGAATCCAAATATATATGTTTCATCAGAAATGACAGGGAAATCAAGTTTAGAGGTGAGAGATGTATATTTACCGAATGCTGACAATAAAGATTTTATTGTTATGTATTCTGATGCAACAGAGATTGCTTTTAAAAACGGGTCAATATTGTATGACACAAACAATGTTGGGACAGCTACCGATGTAGTACAGACTTCACAACCTTATAATCCTCATTCGCCGTTTAATAAGCTGTATGAGAAAGTTATTTGGGCATTTCCTAATGCTAAAAAGATTACAACAGATGGTTATGGTGTCGTCGGAAGTGTATTTGCTCCAAATGCTGTGCTAGAAGCGAAAGGTGGTTCTATCAATGGACAAATATTTGTGGGTGAACTACATCAAAGAGGTGGGTTTGAAGGGCATAACTTTCAATTAAACTGGAAGAACTGGAACAAGCATGGAACAGGAAAAGTGAAAATAAAGAAAGTCGATACGGAAAATATCGATAAGATATTGGCGGGAGCAAAGTTTAATATTGTAGATGGGAACGAAAAAGTAGTAGAAAAATTAGAGACGGATGAAAAAGGAGAAGCAATATCAAAAGATTTACCGATAGGTGAATACAAAATTGTTGAAACAGAAGCGCCAACGGGTTATGAATTATCAAAAGATAAAGTAACGGTAACAGTAAAGCAAAAAGAGACAGTAGAAATGATAGTGAAAAATAAAAAAGCTCCCGATCCAGTAGGTAGAATTAAACTGAAGAAAGTTGATACAGACAATGTAGATAAAACATTGGCAGGAGCGAAGTTTAATCTTGTAGACGGAAATGAAAAAGTAGTAGAAAAATTAGAGACGGATGAAAAAGGGGAGGCAATATCAAAAGATTTACCGATAGGTGAATACAAAATCGTTGAAATAGAAGCGCCAGCGGGCTACGAATTATCAAAAGATAAAGTAACGGTAACAGTAAAGCAAAAAGAGACAGTAGAAATGATAGTGAAAAATAAAAAAGCTCCCGATCCGGTAGGTAGAATTAAACTGAAGAAAGTCGATACGGACAATGTAGATAAAACATTGGCAGGAGCGAAGTTTAATCTTGTAGATGGGAACGAAAAAGTAGTAGAAAAATTAGAGACGGATGAAAAAGGGGAGGCAATATCAAAAGATTTACCGATAGGTGAATACAAAATCGTTGAAATAGAAGCGCCAGCGGGCTACGAA